>CAJULA010000011.1 GCA_910587155.1 uncultured Lachnospiraceae bacterium | reverse complement strand
ATAATGATATTATATCAGATACAGGCGGTGGTATCTACTTTTTCAGCGGCCTCCATTTTTTTTGGGGGGGGTAAGATTCTTCCCCCCCAAATTCCTAAGCCTTATTTTTGCGATTTCTTTGCACCACCGCACTTTTAAATGCCTTCATCATAGCTGGCGACAATTCTCCACAATCTTCATCGAAGTTAATAGGACTTTTTTTCGCCTCTTCTACCTCTTTCAATTGTTCCTCCGTAGGTTTTTGCCCACTCTCAATAATTAATGTTTTGGTCATAATAAAGCTCCTTTTCTGCATTCGTTGCAAGCCTGGCCGAAATTAATCGAATTGTTTCCTTTCGTTCTGTAAATACTACAAACAACACATCTCCGACTTTCCCTATCGCAATATATCTATCCTCATTGACACTATGCTCGAAATCATACATTTCTATATAATGTAAGCGCTATCTACCGGTTACGATTCATCTGTTTTGCAAACTTTCCCTTTTCCTTGTCCCGGTCACATATCCCCGGGACTATATATTTTACTGGCTTTGCAGTGATTTTAAACTGTTCTAAGACAGTGGCTTTTCAACCGTATCCCCCCCCAAATTTACATGACTACAAAAAATACAACATCATATTTAATCCCAAAATTCTTTTACATCCCTCATATAAATCTCTTCTTTCATTACTCCAATTGATAGCAACCGCTCTTTCATACTATCTTGTTCATCTTTATTAAAATAGTATATATTCCATGTCATTTTTTCTGGGCTATATAACTGTACTGCTTGAAAATATGGTAAATCAACCTCTGACATAGAATGTTCAATTATATTTACAGATGTTATATCTGCCAAATTCCGAAAGAAATCTCTATGCTTATTAATCTGTTGATTTGTATCTTTAAAAATCCGTTCATAAAACTTTGCAATTGCATGATATATGCTTTTTGATCCTTCATCAAACTCATCATCTGCTCTTTTTGCTTTTTCCTGATACACATCAATTATATCCACATTTCCATGTCCAAGAATAGGTTTTTCTTTACAATATGGTGTCAATCCTCCGTCTAAATCAATCACTTCTAATAAAGACTGTGACCTCTCCTCCATTTCAACTTCGTTCGCATGAGATAATTCAAATTCAAACGACTGCCATAAATATTGATATAATGCATCATCCCTCCATTTTTGCCGCTTCTTATTCTTTCGGTTTCTATTATCTTTTCTTTCAAAAGGAGCAAAATCATACATCCTTTCCATTTGAACCAAGAAATCTTCCTCATACTTTTCAAGATATTCTCTAAAATTCCAATAAGAAGTTTTTAGTCCATGCCCTCTATCAAATCCATTTCCAATAATATATAATTTTGACATTTCAAATTTCCCTTCTGAAATCAAATATCTATATAGTATTGCCGATATACGTTACATCCCTTTTCCATCCCGTACTGCCCTTCTATTTCATATTCCTCTGCCTCATCATGATAGGTCAATATTTTATATCCAAGCATTGCTTCAATATAAATCCATAAATCTTCAAATCTATTTCCCTGATACTCATTTAGGACACAGGCAATGCTATCAGCTATATCAAATGCCGCCCATCCTAAACTCACAGGAAAAATTTCACCTTCTAATTGTTCTTTGAGATTCTGGACAAATTTTGCATTTCTCACAGCGTTCTTATATGTAAAATCACTTAGCGTCTGTCTATCAAATTGCAGTTTTGCATACTCCCATCTCTCAAATCTTCCCCAAAAGGGCAGTAACGAATAAAAATGAAGAATATTATAAAAAACTATCATAAAATTATGAAGCTGTTGAAATTCCTTTTCTAAAAGGAATGTATCCTTATCAATAAAGAAATGCATCTCATTATTTCTCAACTTATTCAGTAAAGATAAAGCAGTTTTTACAGATGTCCCGCTATTTCGGCCATAATATTCCGAAAATAAATCATTTGTGATAGCAATCATTTTACTAAATTCTATCGAAAAGAATTTCCTCATAGTCTGTTCATCCAAACCACTAAAATAATCATTTAAATCTTTGGAATTATAGAAATCTCTCGCTGGCTGTCCATCTGAATTGCATCCATTTTTCAGTTGTATTACCCGATAATCCGTATTATTTAACATTAGCTGTTTAACAAATAATTCCACGGCATTATGAAGCGCAGATACAAAGTGCTTACGATATTCCAAAGTTGCCTTTCCCTCTAAAATATAATCACAATATCTAATTGACATTGCCCATGCCTCAAGCGCATTATTCTGTAATATTTGATTTTTAATATAAGCCATTTATTCACTCTCTTCATTTTGTAATAAATATAATCCAACATCCCGTTCCCTATGCTCATGCCGCTCTAAACGATTCCAATATACTATCTTACGGATTCGTCCTTCTGTTGTTTTAAATCCGGCTTTTTTTATAACATCTGAAACCCTTTGTTTCATTTCCTGCCCTCTTTCCAAAGCATCCAAAACTATCTTCTCTAAATACTCCTGCTTTCGTTTATCTCCTAAATCTGAAAACAAAGCACTTGCTGCAACCAAAGCAGTTCTCATATATTGCGCATGGTCTTTAAACAAATCACTATCTATATAAAATCCTTTACTCTCTATAAACTGACTGCAAAATGTAATTACTGTGCGCGTGTTACCTTCCCGATATGGATGCACTTTCCAAAGCTCAGCTAAATATTTTGAAAACATTTTTGCCACTTCATCAATAGGTGTCTTTTCCCAAGTGTAATGATTCATTTTATCTAAGACATATGTAGCATCCTTTACAATATCAAAACAATCGGAATATTCGATTGAGATACCACCTAACGCCGGCTCTGATTTTTCAATATTTATAACTCTGATTTTTCCTGCCCATTCATAAATGTCTTGAAAAATATAGTGATGCATATCACAAAGCGCTGCAAAATCAAAACGGCTGACGGATTCTCCTATCACAAGTTCCGCTAGCCGTATACTCGTATATTCTGCTTCCATGCACGATAACACTTCCCTGTCCCGTACATCAGCAAGATTCTTCAGAATATCTGTATGTGGATATAAATATGGATCATTCATAATATTGTCCTTATTCTTTCATCTTATACTTTTTGTCTAAAACTTTACGCATATCCTCCGTGGTCATTTCTCCACGACTTTCTTTTTCAATTAATTCTTTAAATTCTGGGGATGGTTCTAATCCATCTACTTTAATCATACCTAATGCATAATCCCATTTTTTATCTGTACTGACTAGCATAAAATCAACTCCCATATTCTTTTTTATCTATTTTATCATGTTTTATGAACAATATCCATTACAACTTTTATACATACCATATAAAAACCCTTGCAAATGGCGCATCCACACCACTTACAAGGGTTCTCATTCTTATTTCTATTCGCCTGATTTCGATAAATTTCTACTGATTCATCTGCTTCGCCACTTCTTCAGCAAAGTTCTCTTCCTTCTTCTCCAGGCCTTCGCCGGTTTCAAAGCGTACAAACCGTTTCACAGAAAGGTTTGCACCGGTTTCTTTTGCAACCTGTGCAACATATTGAGCAACTGTCTGCTTTCCATCCTCTGCTTTGACGTAAGCCTGCTCGAGAAGACATACTTCTTTCAGTTCTTTGTTCAGACGTCCTGTTACTGCACCTTCGATCACTTTCTCAGGTTTACCTGCCATCTTGGGATCATTTGCAATCTGCGCCATCAGGATCTCTTTTTCATGCGCTTTGTATTCTTCAGAAACATCCGCAGTTGAGACATATTTGGGAGAAAGAGCCGCGATCTGCATTGCAATATTGGTCAGCGCCTCTTTTACCGCATCATTGATGACATCCGTATCTGCCTCTACAATTACGCCAATCCTGCCGCCGCCATGTGTATAGGAAACCACACAGCCATGCGCAGCCACGATCTTTTCAAACCTTCTGATGCTCAGATTTTCACCGATCACGGCAACCTTGGACAGAAGCGCTTCCCTGACAGTCTTGGAAGTATCCTGATTCCAGCTCTCCGCCAGAAATGCGTCCATATCTGCCGCATCAGAATTCACAGCCTGCTCTGCAACTGCGGCAACAAAATTCTGGAACTCTTCATTTTTTGCCACAAAATCCGTCTCAGAGTTCACTTCCACAACGGCAGCCGTCTTCTCATCTTTTACCACTACCCTGCACAGACCTTCCGCCGCAATCCTGTTAGCTTTTGTCTCTGCTTTTGCCTGTCCTTTTTTCCTCAGCACTTCGACAGCGGCTTCCATATCTCCGTTTGTTTCTGTCAGTGCCTTTTTACAGTCCATCATGCCTGCGCCGGTCATTTCGCGCAGTTCTTTTACCATACCAGCTGTAATAGCCATAATCTTCATCCTTCCATATTTTTTATCCATCAACTAATAGCTGACAGGTCACACAACCGGCCTGCCGATTTCTATCATTTCACCGAAAATAATTCGCCCAGACTGCTTATGCCTCTGCGTCCTCCTGCACTTCTGTCTCTTCCACATCCGCAGTCTCACCCTGATTTGCCTCAATCACGGCATCTGCCATCTTGGAAACGATCAGTTTTACTGCTCTGATGGCATCATCATTGCCAGGGATGATATAATCCAGCTCTTCCGGATCGCAGTTTGTATCCCCGATACCGATCAGCGTAATCCCAAGCGTATGGGCTTCCTGAACACAGATCTTTTCTTTCTTGGGATCCACGACAAAAATAGCATCCGGAATACCGTTCATCTCTTTGATGCCGCCCAGATTCTTCTCCAGTTTCTCCCATTCCTTCTTTAATTTGATGACTTCTTTCTTCGGAAGTACATCAAAGGTACCGTCCTGGGACATCAGTTCGATCGCTTTCAGTCTTTCGATTCTGCTCTTAATCGTCTTGAAGTTGGTCAGCATACCGCCAAGCCATCTCTCATTGACATAAAACATGCCGCAGCGCTCTGCCTCTGCCCTTACCGCATCCTGCGCCTGTTTCTTCGTACCCACAAAAAGAATCGTACCGCCCTGCGCCACAATATCAGCTACCGCCCGGTAAGCCTCATCAACCTTGCCCACAGATTTCTGCAGGTCGATAATATGGATGCCGTTTCTCTCTGTGAAGATATAAGGCGCCATTTTCGGATTCCATCTTCTTGTCTGATGTCCGAAATGAACTCCCGCTTCCAGTAACTGTTTCATAGAAATAACGCTCATTTTTCTACCTCCATTTGGTTTGTCTTCCGCCCATCTCACCTTTGTCAGCCACTTCCGCGTCATAAAAGCACCAGCGACAAATCAACGAACGTGTTTTTTACACAACAATGTCATTTTATCACAAGAAAATCCCTCTGACAAGAGGGATTTTGGCAGGCTATTGGTTCTTTGTAATGATGCGGGCAATCTCTTCTGCGGTTGCCCCTTCTTTGATTTCATAATTTCCGGTACATAATTTCTTGTCGTAGCCGTTCTGACAGAGAAACCCGTCATAGATATCCGCAGATTCGACCAGCCCTAATGTCGCGAGCTTTCGGCTCACCATATAGGAACTCTCTCCCGGATAGATGGCTACAATTACCGAAGAAGCAGATGTCGTCCTGCCAGAATCGTTCTCCCCTTCATCGCCTCCCGGTCCGTCTGCGCTTTCGGAACTGTCTTTGGCGTCCACTGCCTCTTCTGATGGAGCCTCCTGTCCCGAAGGAGCGTCAGGAAGTATGGCAGCGTCATCTTCTCCTGTGTTCCGCCCACTGCCCTCTGCTTCCGGTGACATATCCTCTTCTGTTTCCGGATCCGGCATTTCAGTCAGCACACCATCTACCATGCCCAGTTGTCTGGCTCTGGCCATAATCTGAGCATCCGTCATAAAGCCTCCGCTTTTTCTGGCGGATATGCTCATAATAGTCGCTGTCACCGCAATACCAAGCCCCAACCCACGCAGATAATACTTTAACCTCATACCGCTTATACTCCTTTGAACAGATCAATAACCAGTCTGACTTCTCCCACTCCCAGACCAAGTTCCTTTGCGATCGCCACATTGGATTTTCCCAGCCTGTGCAGAGCAAGTATCTGTTCATTATTATTTTTACCGTCCTCACCGGAGCTGGAATAAGAAGCATCTCCGGGCAGTTTCGATTCCGGAACAGATAATGGCCTCTCTGTCCCTGTGTCCACTGCCCTTTTCAACATGCCATCCTCAGGCAATGACGCTGTCCCCCTGTCCTGGCCGCTGCTGCGAATCACATCAATCCCCGTAATCTGGGTAAACGGCACCATCTGTGATTCCTCTGCTGCAGGCAATACCTGCACCTCGTCCGTTATGATCTGTTTGTCCGACCCTGCACGCAAATCCGCCTCAGCATCCTGAAATTGCAGAAGAGCTTCCCGGCTGCGCTTCTCTATTTCGGCAACCGTATCCTTCAGGCTCTGCTGCTTATCATTGAGCATATCATAGAGGAAGACCACTTCCTCATGGTTTTTATGAATTGCTTCCAATACTGTGTCGGAATATTCACTGACAGCCATGATCTTTTCATTGGTGACCCGCTCCATCGAACGCTCTGTCTTGTCAACCGCGTAAGTGATCGTCTCATCAACAATGTCTGAAACACGGGTTTTCACATCCTGCATCTGCATTTCCAGCATTTTCCGAATCTGAGACTCCATAAATTTTTTATCGGCTTCCCGCAGTCTGGCCCTCTTTTCAGGAAGTATAAAGCTGAGCACAAATATGCCAAGCCCCACAACCAACAATAAGATTTCTGTTATCCCCATCTCTTATATTTTAATGTCAAAGGACTGCCGCCCTTTCACAATTACCTTTCCGCCTGCGTTTTCTTCTTTTTTCTTTTGCCTGCCGCCGTCTCCGCGATATTCATTGTCACCTTTTTCCCTGGCGTCAAACTTCCTCTCTTCTTTTCTGATATCATCCTGCCTGATAACCTGGGTATGCTTCACATCCAGTGCCTTTTCAAAAGTGTTCTGAAAAACCTGCTGATCCATCATACCTTTATTATCTTCGTTATGCTTGATCGTGGAAAAATCCTGTGTTCTGGAAATCACGCCGTTGAGCTCTATCGGTCCAAGTCCCATAATTCTACCTCATTTCTCTCTGTCCGTAACAATTCAGGCAAATGATCTGTCAAAGCACTCGCCTACATACCTTTCATCTTTACTTCGCCCCGTTCTCTGACAAAACGGCAGTAGCTGACATTCCCCTTGATCATCAGTGAAACATCGCCGATTGCTATCCTTGTCCCCGCATAGGCATTGCCGCTCACTGTAACTGCAGCATGACGACTGTTTTCCAGTATCTCCTGCAGTTCATTGAGCTTCTGACCGGTTTTTTTGATATCCTTTTTCGTGACACGATACAGGATATAGAGTTCTTTTACATAATCAAACTGGTTTTCGGGAAGCTTCCCTCCGCCTCTTATCCTTTCGGTGGCCGAGGACAGAACCGGATGCAGCTGACGGATCAGTTTGTTATTTTCCAGCAGTTCATTTTCCATTTTCTGAATTTTTTCTTTCAGGTCAGGGCTGGCACCAACTTCCACAATGGTATCAGCCCCCATATTGGAGCCAAGATTTTTGACCGATACGCCATTCGAAGCACAGATATGTCCGCCGGTGATAAAGCCCCGCTTTCCGCCCACATGTACCGCATCCATGGCATTAATCCTGCTGTGGAGAATGGAATCGCTGTCCACGTAGCCCCCGGCGCTTACCTGCGCATTTTCAAAAAACTTTGCGATCACATTGCCGCCGGCTGTAATCCTGCCTTTTCCCATACCGTTCATGCCCCGTGCAATGATAACATCACCTGCCGCATCTATGACTGCGCCTTCCACCACACCCTGCACAACCACATTGCCGCCGGCATGAACCGAATAATTTTCACACACATTGCCGGAAACCTGCACACTGCCGGAATACTCAATATTCCCGGTAGAACTGTTCACAGCCTCCAGCGATAACACATCCGAAACCGAAACCCGATCCCCGTCCAGAGTCACATGCCCGCTGACTTTGGAACGCAGTTCATTGCCGTCCTCCGACAGTTCCACATTTTTTCCAAACCGCAAATACGCCTTCTTTGTCTCTCTGGCCGGAATCATCTCCCCCCGCACTGTCCTTCCCGGCTCGGAAGGAATGGCAGGAACCAGCCTTGCCAGCACTTCACCACTCTCACAATGATTAATCGTATTCAAATGAAAGAAATCCACACTCCCGTCTTCCTGAAGCGTGGGCCTTGCCTTTGTATCCGTATTAAAGAGATATTCCACCCTGGCATCTTCCCCGCGTGTCCGTTCCTGTCCCAGGGCCATCTCATAATCTTTACAGTATTCCCGGTTTCCAAGAAAAACGTCCAAAACGTCTTCACATATGCCAAAAGCGACTCCCCGGCTTTTCAGATCGTTCAGTATCTCCGCTCTGTCCATCGTCTTGCCGTCATTGGAAGGCGCATAAAAACGTACGCTGGCCGACATATCATCAGCGGCAATCCGTACTTTCAGCATTTCCTCTTCCGGCAGCCCTTTTTTCAGATTCAAAAAAACCTTTGCCGGCTCATTTTTCAGGTCCTTTGCAGCGGCATAAAGAGAAGACAGATTAAATTCGATTTCACGAAACGTTAAATAATCTGCCACTTCCGTAATATCCAGCTCCAGGCCGCCGTCTTTTGCAGGATACAGCATGACACTTGTCTGCATCTCTTCGTTTA
Organism: uncultured Lachnospiraceae bacterium; assembly: GCA_910587155.1. Lineage (GTDB taxonomy): Bacteria > Bacillota > Clostridia > Lachnospirales > Lachnospiraceae > VSOB01. Next base: position 98,405 of record CAJULA010000011.1, on the reverse strand, counting down.
CTATCTGAAAATATCCGTTCATCCGTTCACCTGCACTTTTCGCCTGTTCAATCAGATAAAATTCCCATATAATCTCCCATTTTGGTTTTCATCTTCTGTAATGCTTTTGTATGGAGTTGTGATATCCTTGATTCTGTCACTTCCAGTATATGACTGATCTCTTTCAGCGTAAGTTCTTCATAATAGTATAATTCTATTACTTTTCTTTCTTTTTCCGTCAGAAGCGTCAGGGAATCCTTGAGTACTTTTGCCAGTTCACTCTGTTCAATTGCCTTCTCCGGGCTGTCAAACTGACCGGAAGCATGCCTGTCACTGGGAATCTCACTTCCCTGTTCCAGATATTCATTCAGAGAGATTACGCCTGTTATTTTCATCTGTGACTGCCATTCCATATACTCGCTGTCACTGATACCCAGACCGGCTGCAATCTCTTCATCCGTCGCCGGCCGCCCTTTCTGCGTCTCCACTTCCCGTATTACGGCATCAATCTTTTTCTGCTTCTGACGGATCGTTCTGGGAATCCAGTCCATCTTGCGTATCTGATCCAGGATTGCCCCTCGGATACGCAGACTGGCATAGGTCTCAAACTTTACCTCTTTCAGAGAATCAAATTTGTCAATTGCATCAATCAGGCCAAATATCCCATAACTGACCAGATCCTCATACTCCACATTATATCCAAGATACATGCTGAGCCTGCCTGCCACGACCTTAACCAGGGGTGCATATTCGAGAATGATCTTTTCTCTGATATCCGCCTGTCTGGTCTTCGCATAATCAGCCCACAATTTTTTCCTGGCCGTTTCATCCATAAATCTGCTCCAATACTCTCTTTATTTCCTTATACTATTATGTATGTACCCCTTCCGTCACTTTCCCCGCAGTATCAGGCGTTTCTTCTTTCATAATGACCTCGCCTTCATCCGATACTTCTTTTTCTGCTGCTTCTTTTTCTGCTGCTTCTTTTTCCGCCTTTTTCCGCTCTGCCTCAAAAGAATCCAGGACATGTCTCACTACACTGCCAATGATATAAAACACAATCAGGACCATCAGCAGTATCCACAGGAAAGTTTCCATCTCATAACGCATAATTCTCAGACAGATACTCGTCATGGCTCCTGCCAGAAGCATTAATATCAGCGGTATTTGTTTTGTTTTCATCTCATTCACCAGTCAAATCACATATTCGCTCTTTCCCACGCTTCGAATGATGAAATCACCCGTTTCAGGATAAAAAATAACGGTACGTCCGTAATTTTTCCCTGTATCTGATGCCAGGATCGGGATTTTCAACTGCTGCAGCTTTCTTCTCACTGCTTCCACATTCCTATCACCCACGCCCATCATCTCGGAATTGGTTGAAAAAGCAAACATTTTCGCTCCGCCTGCGATTTTGGCTACAAGCCTGGCTCTGTTGGCTCCGGCAGCCACGACCTGTTTCACCAGTGCATCAATCCCTGTGTCCGCAAATTTAGGGATATTGCTGTTATTGCGAATCACGGTACTGTCCGGCAGCATGATATGTGCCAGTCCCCCCACTTTCGTCGCCGGGTCACGAATCGCAATCCCGACGCAGGAACCCAGTCCCAATGTTGTGACTCCATTGGGACTTTTACACACTTTTAAATCGGCCATTCCAACTTTAATAATTTCACTCATTTCCCCTACTTCTTCCCACTTATTATTTTACGCCATCCCCAGAGATGACAATATCTTCCCGTAAGATTCTATATCCGGAACCATGATAAAATAGCCGTCCAGTTCAACTTCGTCCATAAACTGGGACTGTATCAGCAAAATCTTGTCACCCATTGTTCCGAATTCAATCGCCGGAACACTCAGAATAGCGCCTGCCATATCCACACAGAGCGACGGAGGCGACGGGAAAATCTTCAGATTAGTAATTGTGGCAAGGGAATTGAGATATGCACCGGTAATAATATTGCCAATCTCCATCAGCGCGGACATCTCCATTTCTCCAAACTCATCTCCCCCCATGTCCATCCCCATCAGTTTTGCAACCAGATGTTTTGCCGAATCCTTCCCCAGCAAAAACATGATGCTGCCGGTAATGTCACCTTCTACTGCCAGATAAATACCGGCCATGATCTGCTCTTCTCCCCCAATCAGTGCCCCCACATCCCGAAACTCCAGCAGTCTGACCTGAGGAACTTTCATATCAACTTTGCAGTTCAGCATCTGTGCCAGAGCGGTCATTGCGTTTCCGGCACCAATATTTCCCAGCTCCTTCAACACATCGACATACTGATCCGACATTGCTTCCACAGTTATTTCTTTATCCATGTTTCACCTTCCTACTTCATACTCATATTATGACAGCGCTTCTTTATCAAGCGTAACCGAATTAAGATCCAGGAGTGAGATCAGGCCGCCGTCATATTTTCCGATCCCGTAGATAAAATTGGACTTGTCATCCTTTGTTTCATAGGATACCCTCTCAATCTGGTTTTCTTCCAGATTGACCACTTCTTTTACTTCATCCACCAGAATACCGATATTGCAGTGCTGTTCCAGCTTGAGGATAATGATTCTGGTTGCTTTTGTCTCCACATCATCCGCCAGATCCATCTTAAGCCGCACACTCATCACAGGAACGACTTCGCCTCTCAGATTGATAACACCTTTTATATAATTGGATACCTTCGGTACTCTTGTAATATGCTGCATACGGACAATATTATCCACATATTTGATATCTATCCCGTACTGCTCTTCCCCAAATTTCACTACGATAAACTGGGTAATCTGCGGCGGTACATAACCATCCTCATCTTCACTTGCCACATAGGCTGCTTTTGTCTTTAATTCGTCCATGACATGATCCTCCTTACCCGTTTTCTCTAAAACATTGCATTGGCATCAAGAATCAATGCCACCTCACCGTCGCCCAGAATAGTAGCACCGCTGATGAATTTGCATTTGTTGATATATTTTCCCAGAGACTTGATTACGATTTCCTGCTGACCGATCAGTTCATCCACCACAAGCCCTGCCTGTTTATCACCTTTTCTCACGATGACTACAACGAGATTGTCATCATTTCTCTGTTCCTTGGGGATATCCAGCATATCATCCAGGCGGATTAACGGAATCACTGCCCCGCGCAGATTGATCACTTCTTTTGCCTGTACATATTTGATATCCTCTCCCGTAATATTCTCAATGGTCTCGATAGAGCCCAGGGAAATGGCATATTTCTCGTCACCGACCACAACCATCAGGGCCTGAATGATGGCAAGCGTCAAAGGCAGGCGGATTGTCCATGTACTGCCCTCGCCAAATTTTGTCTTGACATCCACTTCGCCGCTCAGTGCTTCAATCTTGGATTTCACCACATCCAGACCTACGCCTCTGCCGGATACATCCGTCACTTTTTCGGCCGTGGAAAAACTCGGCAGGAACAACAGATTCACGATATCCTTATCGCTCATGTTTTCCGCCTGATCCTGCGTGATCACGCCCCGATTGATCGCCTTTTCCTTTACACCGGCCACATTGATTCCGCCACCGTCATCGCTCACTTCAATGATAACATTATTGCCATCCTGATAAGCATCCAGATGAATGGAACCTGTCGCCGGCTTCCCTCTTTCTTTACGCAGCTCCGCATTCTCAAGGCCATGATCAGCCGCATTGCGCAGCAGATGCATCAGAGGATCGCCGATTTCGTCCACTACCGTACGGTCAAGCTCTGTCTCCTCACCGGACATATACAGTTCCATCTTCTTGCCCAGCTTCTTCTGCAGGTCACGGATCATACGCGGGAACTTCTGTACCACGCTCTCGATGGGAACCATACGCACCTTCATCACCGATTCATGAAGGTTGGTAGTCACGCTTTCCAGATATTCAATCTGCTCATTAAAAGCAGAACTGCTGGAAGCATCGCTGCTCCCTGAAGCACTGATGGACACCAGGGAATTCTTGGCAATAATCAGTTCGCTGACCAGATTCATCAGAGAATCCAGTTTTTCGATATCCACACGGACCGTCCTGTTTACCACCGGCTTGTTCACCGCAGGCTTTTTATCATTTCTGGGCGGCGTCGGCTGCGTATCCTGGGGCGCTTCACGGACTTCCTGCACTTCCTGTGCTTCCCTTGCCACCGGAATCAGAGCCGGATTATCCTGCACTGTCTCGGAAACCGTTACCGGGCCGTTTCCGCTTGCTGCCGCCTTCCTCTCTTCGGCCTCTTTCGCCACCGAAGCCGGCGTCGTTTTTTCTACCGGCGTCTCCAGCATCGTATGTTCGGAAGCCGCATCCCATTCTCCGCCCGCTACTTTCTCAATTTCAGATACAGATTCTGCTGCCTCTATCACCACATCAAGCGGACTGTCGGAAAGGACAAAGATACTGAAATCATTTTCAAAATGCTCATCCTCGATATCCTGCGCCGAAGGGCTGGAAACGATAATCTCTCCCAGGCTCTCCATGGCCTTGAATACAAGGAATGCTCTGGCAGCCTTCAGGATACAGCTCTCCTGGATATAGACAGTAAGGCCATACACTTTCTTTCCCTGCTCCAGAGCCTTACCGATCACAGTCCGTTCACTGTCATTAAGTACGATGGCTTCCCATTTGCCGTCTTCAGCTCTATGTACTTTCTTTTTGCTGCTTTTGGGCGCCTCCTGTACTTCTTCCTGCTTTTCCTCTTCCCCACTGTCTGCTTCTCCACTCAGGATCTGATTCAGCGCTTTGATCAGGGGTTCATTGTCATTGGTCCCTTCATCGGCGGTAGACTGAATATTATCCAGATATTCTTCCAGTGCATCCAGACACTGGAATAAAATATCAATCATATTCGCTTTTACCTTGATATTGCCAGTCCTTACTTCCGAAAAGACATTTTCCATATCATGGGTAAGATTCTGCATCCTCTTATACCCCATGGTGCCCGCCATCCCTTTCAGCGAATGGGCAGCACGGAAAATCTCATTAATAGTATCCGCATTTTCAGAATCCTGCTCCAGATTCAGAATCTGTGTATTCAGACTCTGCAAATGCTCCTTGGTCTCGTCGATGAAAATCTCCAGATACTGGCTTACATCCATATCACATTACCCCCACGTTTAAAATAATTTCCTGTGCAAGCTGATCGAGAGGAACGACCTCATCCGCAAGCCCTGCCTGGACGATACTTTTGGGCATCCCGTATACCGCGCAGGTACTCTGCTCCTGAGCAAGCACATGTATCTTTCTTTTGTTCTTCAGACTGACGATTCCTTTTGTGCCATCGGCTCCCATCCCGGTCATGACCACACACAGGATTTCATCAAAACCGCTTTTGATCAGTGACTCGTACATATAGTTGGCACAGGGCTTGACACCTTCCCGCGGCGGTTCATCCGAATAACGAAGTACATACCGGCTTCCGGCCTTCATGTCAATGTTCAGATGCTTGCCGCCTCTCGCAATGTATACATGGCCCTTCTCCAGTACTTCTCCGTCCCTTCCTTCCGTAACCGTAATCTCACTGAGAGAATTCAGCCGCTCCGCAAGAGACTGCGTAAATCCCACCGGCATATGCTGTACCACCACCACCGGGGTACGGAGATCCTTCGGCAGTTTGGTGATAACGGAATGCAGCGCTTTCGGTCCTCCGGTAGAGCTGGCAATCGCCACAATCTTATTGGCGGATATCACAGAAGAATGTTTCTTGGCCAGTTCCACAATCTGCTTCGTTCTCTTCAGATTGTCCACCGTAAAAGTCTTTTCGGCAACAGCCAGACGACTCTCTGCCACTACCTCCAGCGTACGGAGGAATTCCTCACGGAAAGTATCCCCCCGGCAATCTCCCGGCTTTACCGGCTTATGCACAAAATCCAGGGCCCCCAGCTCCAGAGCGTCCATCGTCGTCTTGGCACCCTCACGGGTATCCGTACTGGCCATCATGACTCTGGCGCCAATTTTGCGCTTCTGCAGTTCCTTCAGCAGCTCAAGCCCGCTCATTTTAGGCATATTAACGTCCAGAACAACCGCATCGTATGTATTTCTGGTCAGAAGTTCCAGCGCTTCCACACCATTGGTAGCTTTATCCACCACCTGGAATCGTTTATCTTTATCGATTATATCACAAAATACCCTTCTCATAAGTGCTGAGTCATCAACAATAAGAATTTTTTTCATAATATACCTCTCTTCTTCTATTCCAGCTCCAGTTTTCTGTCTGTACGCTCTCTGGCGAAAATGTAACGGATCAGTCCTTCCCGCACCCGCCACTCCATACCCACAAATTCAGCTCTGCTGCGATATCCGCTGCCCGGTTCCTGCGAAGCATCACTGCTGCTTTCCAGTATTCTGATACACTGCCTGTAATTTTTTCCAAAGTGAAATCTTACATATACCAGCTCACCGGTTCTGTATCTGTGTGTTCCGATAAACATCATGCCGCCGCCACTGATATTACGCATAATGCCCTCGTGCATGGGAAGTTCATCATCCACAACAAGCATGCCCTGCTCCTTCATCCAGGCCTCCTCTTCGCTGTCCATCGGCCGTGCTTCCATCGACAGACAGCAGCTATAGCGATAATATTCCCGTCTCTGTCTTTTCCCTCCGCTGCCAAACCCCCATTTCATAACAGGCGTTACCCCATTTTCTTTCCGTTTACGATATGGGAGAAAAAGGCAGCCATGCCGCGTTTCACCAGCTTCCTGTTTTCGTCCTGCTGCATAAGTGCACCTGCAATTCGCTCATAAGCCTGCGCTGATTTCGCGGAAGGAGCCTGCAGAGATACGGGCATCTGCTGCATGACCGCTTTGGAAAGCTGACTGTCATAAGGTATGGCGCCCATGTATTCAATTGGCAGCTTTAAGTATCTGGAAACGACGGAATTCAGTTTATGAAACAGATCTTTTCCTTCCTCCACGCTGTCCACCCGGTTGGCAATCACTTTGATCTGAGAATTATCCCTGCAATATCTGGGATGCCGGTTCAGAGCTTTGAGCAGCGAATAGGAGTCGGTGATGGAAGTGGGTTCCGGTGTCGTGACAAGCAGAATCTCCCCGCTGGCTACCAGAAATTCCAGCACGGCATCTGAGATTCCCGCCCCGGTGTCTATAATGATAATATCCGCTATGGTATCCAGTTCTTCCAGATTCTGAATAATATAGGCAAGATAATCTCTGCTGAGATTGGAAAGCCCCGCAATCCCGCTTCCTCCCGAGATAAATCCCACATTGCCCGGTCCCCAGGTTATAATCTCTTTGATGTTCTTTCCCTGATAGATCAGATCGCTCAGGTTATGTTTGGGTATCGCCCCGAACATAATCTCGATATTGGCAAGGCCAAAGTCCGCATCCAGTATAATGACGCGCTGGCCCAGCTTTTTAAGCTGAATCGCAAGATTCACCGCCGTATTGGATTTTCCTACTCCGCCTTTCCCGCTTGTTACCGTGATAACCCTCGCCAGCGGTTTATTTCTCTGCAAAGACGCTTTTATGATATTGCGTAATTGTTCCGCCTGATCCATGGCTGTCTCCTTCATACTTTACTTTTTTCCGCCAAGCAGCTGTTTCACCGTCTTCTGCGGATTAAAATTCTCGATATCATCCGGTACGTTTTGTCCACATGTCACATAGGACAATGGCGCTCCTGTATGGAGCTTCAGATTCAACAGATTCCCCAGTGTGGTTGTCTCATCCAGTTTCGTGAAAATCAGTTTATAATCCACGATATTCCGATAGGAATCCGCTATCCCCACCAGATCTTTATATTTTGTCGTGGCACTGAGCACCAGAAATACTTCTTTCTCCGCATTCCCGTCCACACAATGAATCAGGCCGGACATATTCTCTCTCTGACTGTCGTTCTGGTGTGAATAACCTGCCGTATCCACCATAATATAATCATAGGAAGCGAAATCCCGCAGTGCCTGACGCATGTCGTCCTCCGAATAAACCACGCGAAACGGTACTTCCAGTATATTCGCATAAGTACGAAGCTGTTCCGCCGCGGCGATCCGGTAGGTATCGGCCGTGAGAAGCACAATATTCTTTTTTTCGTCCACTCGGAATCTGGAAGCGATCTTGGCTATGGTCGTCGTCTTCCCCACACCTGTGGGACCGATAAAAAAAACTACCTTCGGTCCGGACTTGGCCTGCTGAATATTCATCGGTCTGCCGAATTTCAAAATCATTTTCTGATATACATTCGAGAGCACCGCATCTATCGGCAGATTGGCATTGCTGTTTTTCTCAATCTCGTCTATGATCTGATTGGCATATTTTTCATCGACTTCATTCTCCAGCATCATGCGATAGAGGAGCTGGACAAAGGCAGTCAGTTCGTCCTTCTCTTTTTCCGCCTTTTCTTCCTCTTTGTCCTTCTCTGCCGGTTTTAACTGTTTCTCCAACAGGGTCTGGAGGTTTTCCAGCCTTTCCTCAATCCCCCGCCCTTCCTGTGTCTCCCGATTCTTCGGCCCTGATGGCCTCTCCATGGTACTTCGCAAAAGTTCATCAGGTAAAAGGCTCTCCCGCTCCTGCACAGCGGAAGAAATTTCGGCAGGCGCCTTTTTTTTCGCCCCGGTTTTCGGCGGCTCCATCCGGCCCGAATCCTCTTCCATGGCAACTGTGACTTCCACTGTCTGCGCCTTCAGAAAAGAGAAAAGCCCCTTTTTCTTGATATTGCGCACATTCATAATGACCACGCCCGGTCCCAACTCTTTTTTCGCCTGATTTACGGCCTCTGCTTCCGTTTTCGCCTGATATTTTTTTATGATCATTACGCCGTCACCATCCCCACAGATTGCAATTCTATATTGGATTCAATTTCATTGTACGAAATTACAATCAAATCTTTAAAATAATCTTCGGTCAGCCGTTTAAAATACATACGGACAATCGGGGAAGTGATAATGATCGGATTTTTACCCAGCTCTTCCAGCTTTTTGATCTCTGCCTCCGCCGAGGCGATGATCTTTCTGGTACGGTCCGGATCAAGGGTCAGATAGGCCCCCTGTTCTGTCTGTTTTACACTCCCCATAATTTCCTGTTCAATCTTAGGATCCAGAGTCAGTACACTGGTCGTTTCATTGGCCGGGAAAAATCTGCTGGAAATCGCCCGTTTCAGCGCCTGCCTCGTATACTCTGTCAGGATATCGGTATCTCTCGTTGTCGCGGCATAATCCGCCAGCGTCTCAAATACCGTCTGAAGATCCCTGATAGATATCCCCTCTTTCAACAGGTTCTGCAATACTTTCTGTATCTCACCAAGCCCAAGCAGCTTCGGCACCAGCTCTTCCACCAATACCGGATTGCTCTCCTTGATATTGTCCACCAGCCCCTGCACATCCTGCCTGGAAAGCAGTTCCGCAATATGCTGACGGATAATCTCTGTCAGATGGGTCGCTATGATGGACGGCGGATCCACTACCGTATACCCCATACTCTCCGCCCGCTCTCTCTGATTTTCCGTGATCCAGATCGCAGGCAGATGGAAGGAAGGCTCAAAAGTGGGAATACCCGTAATCTCCTCCTCCACATATCCGGGGTTCATGGCCATATAGTGATCAAAAAGAATCTCTCCCTCACTGACCTGAATCCCCTTGATCTTGATAATATACTGATTGGGGTTTAGCTGGATATTATCACGCAGACGGATGATAGGTACGACAGTACCAAGCTCCAGCGCCACCTGCCGCCTGATCATAACCACACGATCCAGCAGATCACCGCCCTGATTCACGTCTGCAAGCGGAATGATACCATAGCCGAATTCCAGCTCGATCGGATCAACCTGCAACAGAGAAGTTACATTTTCCGGCTGTCTGATCTCTTCCGCCGCCGCTTCATCCGCTTCTACCTGAGCGTCAATCCCTGCAGTCTCCAGTGTGCCGGACATAATTCTGGCGGTAATGATAAAGGAAAATCCCAGGATCAGAAAGAGAATCGTATTGAGCGGCGTCAGAATACCGAGCGCAATCACCGTACTGCCCACAAAATACAAAACCTTGGGTACCCCAAACAGCTGGCTCACCAGCACGGTGCCAAAATCCGCATCCTTGGAACCCTTTGTCACCAGAATACCGGTGGACAAAGAGATCAGCAGAGACGGGATCTGGCTCACAAGGCCGTCACCGATCGTAAGAATGACATATTTATCAAGCGCCGCCTGAAACTCCATGCCGTTTCTCAGCATACCCATGGCCAGCCCGCCGATAATATTGACAGCCGATATCAAAAGGCCTGCCGATGCGTCTCCTTTCACGTATTTCACGGCACCGTCCATGGAACCGAAAAAGCTGGACTCATCCTGTATCTTATCCCTGCGTTTTTTTGCTTCTTCGTCATCTATGGCACCCGTGTTCAGATCCGCGTCGATGGCCATCTGCTTACCGGGCATGGCATCCAGCGTAAATCTGGCCGTTACCTCTGCAACACGCTCCGAACCTTTATTAATTACCATAAACTGTACGATAAGTAAAATCAGGAATACAATAATACCGATGGTCAGATCGCCGCCGCCTACGAAATTACCGAAGACCTGTACCACATTGCCCGGATTGCCCGTCGTCAGGATCAGACGGGTGGAAGATACGTTCAGTGCGATACGGAAGATCGTCGTAAACAAAAGCACGGTAGGATAAAAAGACATCTCCAGTACTTCTGTGGCAAACATACATCCGAACATGATCGTAAAAGCTATGGATATATTCAGCGCCAACAGAATGTCCAGAAGCCAGGAAGGAATCGGAACAATCAGCATGACAAAGGCCGCCAGTACGTATAGTGCAACACCTATATCCGCTTTCTTCATCTGTTCCCCTCCTTATCATACTCACTTACCTGTTATTATATCCGTATATCATACCTTCCCCTGCGCATGATATACCATGGCCAGTACTTCCGCCACTGCCTGATACAGTTCGGGCGGTATCAGTTCGCCGATCTCCACATTGGCATACAACATACGTGCCAGCGGCTTATCCTCCACGATTTCCACATGGTTTTCTCTGGCAATCTCTTTGATTTTCTGCGCCAGATAATCCTCACCCTTTGCCGTCACCATCGGAGCTGCCTGCTCATCCGCGTCATATTTTACGGCTACGGCATAATGGGTCGGATTGGTAATGACCACATCCGCCTGGGGAACGGCCTGCATCATACGTCTGCGGGAAACCTCCCGCATCTTCTGTCTGATCTTTCCCTTGACCTGCGGATCCCCTTCCGCATTCTTCATCTCATCCTTGACTTCCTGCTTGGTCATCTTCATATCTTCCGCAAATTTCCACTTCTGATAGATGTAGTCCAGAGCAGCGATCACCATATAAAACATGGCCACTTTGAGACCTACGCCTATGACAATATTTCCCATGATGGATATGGCCTGCATCATCGGCATATCATACATCTTAAAGATCAGATCGGCCTGATCTTTCAGCGTATCATAGACAATATAACTAATCAGGACGATCTTCACCACTGCCTTGAACAGTTCCAGCAGCGACCGGGGAGAAAAAATTTTCTTGATTCCCGACAGAGGATTCATCTTACTGAATTTCGGTTTAAAGGGCTTGAATGTGACTTTCCATTTTACCTGTACCAGATCCCCCAGAAATGCCACTATAAAGCCGATAATCATAAACGGCGATACCATGGCCAGCAGCCGGAGCATCATATTTTTAATAATCATGTGGAAGCTGGTCGCCGCCACCGCGCCGTCCGCCATCAGGACCATCTCCGGTATCCTGCCATAAACAATGGAAAAACATCCCAGAAGCTTACCACCTATCCAGCCGATCGAAAACTTCAGTACCAGAAAAAGGGTGAGCAGAGACAAGCCAAGACTTACCTCTTTTGATTTTGCGACCTTTCCCTCGTTTCTGGCATCCGAAAGTTTTTTAGGAGTCGCAGGTTCTGTCTTTTCCCCGCCCGGACCGTCTTTTGCAAAATACTGCAGGTCATACAGAAGGATCACAGCATTCCCTCCACAAAACGTGTTACCATCACTTTCATCTCACGGAAAATAAAGTCCGCCACACCGGGCAGCATGGCATACGTCAGAAACATCACCATAAGCCCTACCAGTATTTTAAGCTGAATGCCGACAGTGAACATATTAAGCTGCGGCGCGGCCTTGGCCAGAATACCGAGGATTGCGTTCAATATCATGACAACCGCAAATATCGGAAGGCAGATTCTGAAACCTATGATAATATATTCCGAAAGAAACCGAATCAGATCCGCAGTCAGTTCATCTGTATGGAATATGGCACCATTTATGGGAATCAGCTCAAAGGAATCCGCCAGCGCCCCCAGCAGGAACTGGTACATACCGCCTACAAGCAGCATCAGTGTTGTGGTATATTGCAGATACATGCCGGAAATACTTGAATTCTGCCTCGTGGTAGGATCCATCATATTGACCATGGACAGGCCGATATTCATATCAATGATCATACCCGCAAAAGTAACCACCGTCGTACAGATCTGAGCGCCGAAACCGATCATGATTCCCGTTACCGCTTCCTTCATGACTATGATCGCATATCCCCATACCGTCTCATAAGAAACTGCCCCATGAGGCAGGGAAATATGATACAACAGCATCGCAATAAAGATTCCCAGACCGGTTCTCACCCTTCTGGGTATATTATTCATACTGAAAAAAGGTGCTGCGGTAATAAAACCCATGATTCTCGACAGGATCAGCAGAAAATATTCCAGCTCTACCAGAGAAAACACATGATCTATCATAGTACTACCTGATGTAGACGCTGAAATTTGACCACAACTCTATCATATAGGAAACAATGGAATTCAGCATCCAGTGCCCGAAAACCATCAGGCCCAGAAACACACACACAACCTTGGGCACAAACGTAAGCGTCTGTTCCTGGATGGAAGTGGCAGTCTGAAACACACTGACAGTCAGACCGATCACAAGTGAGATCACCAGTACGGGCGCCGCCGTCTTAATAATCAAAAACAGCGCATCCCTTGCTATGGCAGTTACGGCATCGACAGTCATCCTATGTCCTCCTTACCTTAATAAAATGTCTTAACAAGGCTCCCGATAATCAGGTTCCATCCATCTGCCAGAATAAACAGCAAAATCTTAAACGGCATGGAAATTGTCGTCGGCGGCAGCATCATCATACCCATACTCATCAGAGCCGAAGCCACCACCATATCTATGACAATAAAAGGAATATAGATCAGAAATCCTATGATAAACGCCGTCCGCAGCTCACTGATTACAAAACTGGGAATCAGTATCGTGGAGGGAATCCCCGAAAGGCTCCCGTCCCATTCCTGATCCGCAATCTCCATAAACATCCGCACATCCTTCACCTGCGTCTGCCCGTACATAAACTCGCGCAGCGGCTCCATACCGATCTCCATGGCTTCTTCCTGTGTGATCTCACCCCTGTCAAAAGGCTGCAGGGCCGTTTCATTGATCTCCGTAAAAATAGGACTCATGATGAAAAATGTCAGAAACAGAGCCAAACCTACGATCACCTGGTTAGGCGGGGCTGTCTGGGTATTGAGGGCTGTCCGCGTAAAATGAAGAACAATGATAATCCGCGTAAAGGCCGTCAGCATCAGCAGCAGAAACGGCGCCAGACCAATCATGGTCAGGGTGATCAGGATCCGTATGGGACCCGCAATGGTGCCGTTTCCTCCCTGATAAGTAACAGTCAGATTGTTGGCCACATTGAGTTCACGCAAATCCTCAGGACTGTCCGAAGCCCCCGGCTCATTGATGTTGGTACGGGTATCACTGATTCCGGTCTGTCCGCCTTCTTGCGTGATCAGATCACCGGCAGCCCCGGTGGCAGATACTTCCAGCAATCTGCCAAAAAACAACATGCCCACTGAGAACAGCAGGCATATCATACGTAATAATTGTTTTCCGGAAAAATGTCTTTTCATATACTGCGCCTACTTTTTCTCTTTTCTTGACTTTGCTTTTTCCAGAACCTCAATAAAACTGGGGATACCATTTTCCACCGACTTCGTAAAAACAAGCTCTTCTTCCGAAAGTTTTGCCAGCTTTACCATGGTATCCTTGCATATTGCCACTGCAACATACGTTTCTCCCAGTTTCACGATCTGAATATACTTATTCGGCGCTACCTGGCGTGTCTCCAGGACAGTAATATTACCGCCTTCCTGCTTCAGCTTCTGAAAATTTGCAATATACCTGGTCGTCACATAAGTGACCCCCAGCACAATACAGAACAGGATCAGCACCGTCATAAACTGAACGAAGGATTCCACTCCGCTCCCTTGTGTAAGCAGCATTAACCGACAACCTTTTTCACTGCTTCCAGTACACGGTCTGCCTGGAAAGGCTTCACAATAAAGTCTTTTGCCCCTGCCTGAATGGATTCAATAACCATTGCCTGCTGACCCATAGCGGAACACATGATAACCATAGCAGACGGATCACCCGCTTTAATCTTCTTCAGGGCCTGAATCCCATCCATTTCCGGCATGGTAATATCCATCAGCACCAGATCCGGCTTCAGTTCATTGTACTTCTCTACAGCCTTTAATCCGTTTTCTGCCTCACCTGCCACATTGTAGCCATTCTTTGTCAGAATGTCCTTGATCATCATTCGCATAAACGCCGCATCGTCACATACTAAAATATTTTTCGCCATCTCTCTCACTCCTGTGTTCTACTTTATAATTTCAGTAACACGAATACCAAAGCTTTCTTCGATCACAACGACCTCTCCTTTGGCAACGAATTTACCATTTACCAATACGTCAATCGGTTCACCGGCTATCTTATCCAGTTCGATAATGGTCCCCGGTGAAAAATCCAGAATTTCGGAAATGGATTTAACCGCCCTTCCAAGCTCTACCGTGACTTCCAACGGTACATCCATAATCAGGCCGATATTCTCAGGCGCATTCGCCATCCCATAATTATCAGAAAAATTCTGAAACTGTGCAGGCTGCACATTAGGCATCTGCATCTGCTGCGGAGACATACCCATATTCATCTGCGGCATCTGCTGCTGTGGCATCATCATGCCCATATTCATCTGCGGCATTTGCTGCATCTGCATTTGCGGCATCATCCCCATATTCATCTGGGACATATCCATCTGCTGCTGCGGCATCATCCCCATGTTCATCTGGGACATATCCATCTGCTGCGGCATGCCCATGTTCATCTGGGGCATTTCCGGTGCAGGCGCAGGGGCCGGCGGAGGTGCAGGAGCCGGTTCCGGCTCTCCTCCTAACTGTTGATTGATGAATGTATCATAAAGAGATTTTGCAAACTCTATCGGATACAACTGTAAAATCGTACTTTCTACCAGATCCTCGATCTGCATATTAAATGCGATTTTGCAGAAAGTACCGCTTAAAAATTGTGCAATCTCCTCAGGCCGCTTTAATTCCGTCAGGTCTACCAGGCTGGCTTCCGGTGGACTGATATCAATCATCTTGCCAAGCATCGTTGACAGAGATGTCGCTGAGGAACCCATCATCTGATTCATCGCCTCTGAAATTGCGCTCAGATGAAGCTCTCCCAACTCGCCGTCAATATTGGTTCCATCCCCGCCCATCATCAGATCCGTGATGATCTTTACGTCCTTCTCCTTGAGAATCAGGATATTGCTGCCATCAAGTCCTACCGTATATTTAATCTGAATAAATACGCATGGCCGCTCATATTCCGCAATCATCGTATTCCAGTTTGCCAATGATACTGTCGGGGTCGTAATATTTACCTTCCGGTTTACCAGGGAAAAAAGAGTCGTAGCCGATGACCCCATGCTAATGTTTGCGATCTCCCCGATCGCATCAATTTCAGTGGCTGTCAGCAAACCTTCATCAATTATATCGCCGCCGGTTCCTCCTGATGTCCCCGGTGAACCGGAAGCTCCCGCCGAATCATCCGCGCCGCTGATATCAACCCCGCTCAGGAGGGCATTTATCTCGTCCTGAGATAACATCCCATCCATGCCCTACTCCTCCTCTCTGATCACAGACGTCACCTGTACTGCATACAAATCATCATTTGCCCCCGGCAACGCTGTAAATTTTCTAATATTGCCAACATAGACACACAAATCGGTATCTACCTTAGAATCCAATCTGATAATATCACCCACCTGTAAATGAATGAAATCATTGACCGATATGGCGCTGCTGCCCAGTACCGCTTTTATAGGTACATCCACATGTTTGATCAGCGCTTCCATATATTCCTCATAATTCTCATCTTTGGCAGCTTTAATCGTAGAATACCAGAACTTGGTATTCAGTTTATCCATGATATTCTCCAATGAGATAAACGGAAGACAGATGTTCATCAGACCCTCCACATCGCCCACTTTGATATTCAGTGTAACGATAGCAATCATATCGCTGGGAGAAATCACCTGCGCAAACTGGGAATTTGTCTCAATCCTTTCCAGAATCGGATTGATCTCCACAACATTTTTCCACGGTTCCCGCATATGCTGCATCGCGATAACAAGTATTTTCTCTATAATGATCATCTCGATCTCGGAAAAATCCCTGTTCTTTTCCAGCGGAACTCCCTGCCCGCCCAGCATCCTGTCTATGATGGCAAATGCCAGATTGGTACTCAGTTCTATGATCACATTGCCCGGCAGCGGTTCAAACGTGGATATCCCAAGCACCACCGGATTAGAGAGTGCATTTGTAAATTCGGAAAAAGTAACAGTCTCCGAACTCATCACGGATACCTGCACACTCTTCCTCAGATAGACCGGCAGGCTGGTAGATAACAGTCTGCCATAATGCTCGAATATAAACTCCAAAGTTCGCAGATGCTCTTTGGAAAACTTGGCCGGACGTTTGAAATCATAATTCTTGATCTGACGTTCGTCCTTTTCCTGCATCTCGTTCACATCTACTTCGCCGCTGGCCATGGCGGACAATAGATTATCAATCTCGGCCTGGGATAAAACCTCTCCCACGCCAGCTCACCTCCCCTCTCAGCCCTCTTCTATCATATACTATGAAAAGGACTATTGGAAGATAATATCGCTGAAAGAGACCTGGAAAATAAAGTCGGAATCAAACATCACCTGTATTCTCTTCAATATGTCTTCACGCATCAGATCTTTATTGGACTGCGCTTCTTCCCACGTGTAACTGCCGATCACATCATAAATCTCTCCGGTAATCAGACTCTCCTTTGTACTGAGATCGGCTCCGTAAGACTTATAGCCATCACTCTTCATATTCATGGACAGTGCCACCGATACCAGACAGTAATGCGGCTTGCCGTCTTCCCCCGTTTTCAGCGGAATCGTCATCTGATTGGCAATCTTATAGACTTCGATATCCTCCATCGGCACATCCATGCGCATCGCACCGGCCGCCGTGCCGTCGGAAAGCTCCAGTTTCAATACTTCCGCTATATCTCCTACCAGCTCGGCTGTTTTTCTGGATGCGCTGCTCACATTTACCATCATGATGGAGGTCAGCACCAGATTGACAACAAGAAGCGCCAGTATGATAATGGACAATAAATTTCTTTTCATAGGATCTCCCCTCCCAGTTTCCTTCTATTTTAATAAGAACTTAATGTATGATAGATCTTGATTTCCACTCTTCTGTTCTTTGCCCTGCCTTCCGGGCTGGTATTGTCCGCCACCGGGACATACTCTCCCCGTCCGGAATGCTTAATCATCGCCGGATCCAGACTGGTGGTTTCTATAAAATAGTCAAATACGGAAAGGGCCCTGGCACTGCTCAGCTCATTATTGTTGGCAAAGCGGGCGCTATGTATCGGCACGTTGTCCGTATGTCCTTCGATTTCGATCACACTGTCCGCATAGCGCTCCAAAATCAGTCCCAGTTTATCCATCACCGGCTGCGCCTCCGCTTTCAGTTCACTGCTGCCGGAGTCAAACAAAAGCGCACCCTTCAGAGAAAGCTGTACATACTGGGAGGTCACTTCCATGTCCACTTCCCGGTTCAAATCCTGTTCTTCCATGGCTTCTTCTATCTTTTCAGCCAGCTTCTCGGATTCCTTGAGTTTCTCTGCATCCAGTGCTGCCGTCATCTTATTCAGATCTTCCAGGTCCTCATTATCTCCGTCTGCCGTCTTGCCCATACTGCTGGTATAATCGTCCAGTTCATTGAGCTGACTCACGCCCATACTGATCAGCATACCGTCGCCTATGGCAGTGGCACCGGCACTGAAAATACTGAACGTCTGGGAAAATGACGCGGCAATCAGTTCAAACTTCTGCGCATCCACCGTAGACATGGAAAACAGAAGCACGAAAAAGCAAAGCAGCAGGTTCATCAGGTCACTGAACGTGTTCATCCATGCCGGTGAGCCTTTCGGGGGTTCTTCTTCCCGTTTCTTAGCCATCTGCCTCACCTCCGCCCTCATCCGCTGTCGTCCTGTCTTTCGGCGCCAGGAAGGATTTCAGTTTTTCTTCGATTACACGGGGATTTTCGCCGGCCTGAATGGACAGAAGACCTTCTATCATAATCTCCTTGGCCTGCATCTCCGTATTGTTATTTGTCTTTAACTTGCTGGCAACCGGCGTACATACCCAGTTCGCAAGCAAAGAACCATACAGGGTAGTGATCAGCGCGACCGCCATGGAAGGACCGATGGACGAAGGATCACTCATGTTCTGCAGCATCAGAATCAGACCGATCAGGGTTCCAATCATACCCCAGGCAGGACCCATGGTCGCCACATCCTCCCAGAAACTGATATTGGACTTGTGCCGGTCATTCATGCTGATCAGCTCGGTCTCCATAATAGCCCGCACAAGCTCGGGATCCGTGCCGTCTACAACCAGCAGAATCCCTTTTTTCAAAAACTCATCTTCCAGATCGCCTGCCGCTTCTTCCAGTGAAAGCAGCCCCTCTTTTCTTGCCACGTTGGACAAATCTATAATTTTACGTATAATTGCCGTCACATCAAAAGAAGTAGTCTTTATCGCAAGAGAAAAACTCTTCAGGCCGCCGACGAAATCTGCCATCGTAGTAGATGCGAGAATTGCTGAAAAGGCGCCGCCGAACGTAATGATAGCGGAAGGGGCATCGAAGAAGTACTTTACGCCGCCCACTCCGGCATTACTGATGATTCCGAAAATTACCATGCCGAAGCATAAGATTAAGCCTAATAACGATGCTATATCCAAGATCTTCACCTTTCTATTTCTGCGCTAGTCTGCAAAAATATCCTTTCTATACGATTTTACTAAATTTTTCACTTCTTGTCTACTTTCTTTTACAATTATTTTTCTTCCCGTGGTAAAGGTGACGACCGTATCCGGTGTCTCTTCCACCAGCTCAATCAGGTCACAGTTAACCAGTACCTTCTGGCCGTTTAACTTTGTCAGTTCTATCATACCCTTCTCCCCTTATGAAAACAGCAAACGACAGGGAAACGATGAGATGGCTCAAGGTTCCCTGTCTCACTGATTTCTTATATCACACTAGCACTTTTTCCCTGATATGACTGTCTCATTTAACTTACCGCCCGGCTGCCGTCCGCCCGCATCATGCTGCTCCTGATGTTACAGAGCATCTGACAGGGGTCAGACAATCCTGTTAACGTTTCAGATTCACCAGTTCCTCCAACAGGGTATCCGATACCGTGATAATACGGCTGTTGGCCTGGAATCCTCTCTGGGTCGTGATCATATGGGTAAATTCCGAAGAAAGATCCACATTACTCATTTCCAGAGCACCTGTTGTCATGCTGCCTGTACCGTCCGCGGTAATATCCACACCGATGCCGTCAAATTCACCGGAGTTCAGAGTCGCCTGGTACAGGTTGTCACCGGCTTTTTCCAGACCGGCCGCATTGGCAAACTTGGCAACCGCAATCTGTCCCACCAGCTTCGTCATACCATTGTCATACGTGGCATAGACTTCACCGTTATTCTGAATGGAAATACCGGACATATTGCCTACCTTACGCCCCGCGCCAAGGCCTTTGTCTTCCGTACCGGACTGTGACGTAATCGTGGATGCCCCTCCATTGTCAAACCAGGTGGTATTGCTCCAGTTGATATTGATGTCGGAGAAATTGGCCAGTGACTCGGTAGTTCCCAGACGGGTGGTCACCATAGCGTTAAAGTCCAGTGTGGCATTGGCATTGGTGCCGCCGCCGATCGACTCAAACTTACCGGTGTCCGTGTTGAACTTCAGAATCAGGCCCGTATATTCGGTACGTTCCGTAATCTGGGCACGGCCGTTCTCTGCCACTACAAACTCATAAGTCTTATCCGGATCAAGGCCATATGCCTCATTCTGCGTGATCGTTGTCGTAAAGGCACCGCCGGTGTAAGTACCCGTCTGACCTTCCGCCACCGTAAATTCTGCGGTATGGCGGAATGACACGGCGCCGTCGGTGGACATTGTAATATTGCTCAACTCCGCTGCCGGAACTTTTAAAGCATCCGCCCAATCCTTAACTGTTGTCGCCGTAATTCCGGCAGGAGGCGTAACACCGTCCGGATACAGATACTTCTTTGTCACAGTACCATCTGCGGCTTTAATCTCGGTATAATAATGCGCCGGGTTTACCTTGCCCGCTGCATCTGTCGTCTGTTCCACATAGATCAGGCCATAGAGATTTTCCATATCGCTCTTTGACAGCGTCTCATTTGCCGTCATAAATATTTTATCTCCGGCTTTAAATGGTGTCGGATCAGGAAGCGGTGTGGCAGCCGTTGCATCTGTAACCGGAGAATACTTCAGGCCGCTCAGCGACTTATCTTTAAAATCCCCGAGAATTTCCGAAGCCGGCTTTTCTTTGGTGTAGGAAGGCGGATTGGTTGCCGTACCGTCGCCAGGTGAATAATGAACGCCCGATATGGGATTCATCAGTATCGTTGTGGTATAGCTGTCTCCCTGTCCGAAATTGGCAATGTCCTGAATGGTCGTCACCCCATACACTTCCTTCAGGGATCTTCCCGTGGAATCCTGGATATCGTCCAGTTCTACCGTATATTCGCCCTTGGTCGTTGTCTCTTTAATGGCAAATTTTGCGGTATAGCTGTAGCCCAGGGCATCAAAGAAGCTCAGGTTCATTGTCTTGCCTGCCTCGGTTGCCGCATCGGGTTCATTTTTATCCAGAATGCCGTCCACATAAGCCTCCGTGGTGGATTCCGGAGGATAGGTCATATTGGCCGCATTCATGATGCGAAGCGCCTGCACCGTATCCTTCTTAATTGTCTGCGTCTCCGGATCCACGCCCCAGCCCATAACATTGTAGCCGTTGGCTGACATGGCCAGATTGCCGGCCGCATCCACATAGAAAGAACCGTCTCTTGTAAAATAGTTGCTGCCGCCGCCGTTTACGATAAAGAATGCGTCTCCGTTGATCTTGATATCAAACGGATTGCCTGTATTCTGTGTCGCGCCGCCGGTTGTAATGGCGTTGCTGATGGCTGCGGACTGTACGCCCAGACCGATCTGCTTGGCATTGACACCGGCACGCCCTGTCGTCGCATTGGGGCCGGATGCCCTGGATGTGGTCTGATACAGAAGTTCGCTGAAATTGATGGAACTGGATTTATATGCCGTTGTATTGACATTGGCAATATTATTACCGATTACGTCCATCTTGACCTGGTGTGTTTTCAGTCCTGCCACACCAGAAAACATTGATCTCATCATAGTCTTTATGACCTCCTACTCTTACCTGGTACCGCTACTATCCCTTCTGTCATTCAGGGACTTTTGCCTCCATAAGGTCCGGCTACATAATCACGGCACCGTCTATATTGGTAAATATATTCTCCTGTGTCTGTGTCTGATCCATGGCTGTCACCACCGTCCTGTTTGGTATATTGACGATAAATGCCAGTTCATCCACGATCACCAGCGATTCTCTGATTCCTTTCGCATCGGCTTTTTGCGTTCCGTCGCTCAGACGCCCTATCTGCTCGTCTGTAAGCCTGATATTTCTGTCCGCCAGTCTGTTTGCCGCATGCTTGGAAAATTTCAGTTCCCCCTGGTTCTGGTTTGTCTTCCTGGCCAGAATGTCCCGGAACGAATTCTCCTGTGCCTGTGAAACCGCATTCTGTGCGGAACCCTTCTGAGCCGGAAACTGTTTTGCTATCTGCAGTGTGGAAAGATATTGGCTGTCCTGTATTTTCACTGCTCTTACTCCTTTTCGTCTCAGTTGTGGCTGTTATGCTGCCCTAGGCTTCCTCAACCGGCCCGGCTGCTTCTTCGTCTGCTTCACCGGAAGTCTCTGTTTCTGCGCTCATCCCTGCCTGCGCCGCATTTTCTGCCTGACTGGTTCCGGCTGTCTGTGCCGCGGCAGCTTCCCCGCCTTTGTCGGTCTCCTGCGTCTTATCTGTATTATCGGTCTTGTCGATTCTTTCGGTTTTATCGGTTTCTTCCGTTTTATCGCTGCCGGTCCCTTCGGTTTTATCGCTGCCTTCGGTCTTGTCGGAGTCCGCGCCTTCTACCTTATCTGTCTCGTCCTTTTTGTCGTCTCCGTCCTCTTTGTCCGTTCCGTTCAGCTTATTATCCAGCTCTTCTTTGGCCTTGATCAGAAGTTCAATCTGGTTGACATAGCTCTCCAGTTTCTTCTTATTCTCTTCTGTCAGGAAGCTCTTCTGATAATCGGTCATGTTGTCAAAGGTCTCTTTCAGCTTCATGATATCTTCTTTATCGGAAAGAGTCACTTTGGAAAGGTTCGGCAGTTTATTCAGGCCCACTGTCCATTCGTATGCCATATCGTATGCCACGGAATATTCAGGATCATAAATGCTTTCCACGTTATCCAGCGGATAATCTTCGCCGTTAACATTGACATATGCCTTGCCATTCTGATAGGAAACGAAATTCACCTTGCCGTGTTCGTAGCCAACATTTCCCGTCGTGGGATCCGTCACTTTGACATAGACCTCCTGCCCCACCAGATTAGACGCTCTCTGCAGATTCATGGCAGAAGTCATGTTCTGCATTTCTTCCAGACTGGAGAACGTAGCCAGCTGGGAAATATATTCTGTATTGGACGTGGGTTCCAGCGGATCCTGGTATTTCATCTGCGCCACCAGAAGCTGCAGAAAAGCATCTTTGTCAAGATTGCCGCCTGCCTTTTCCGACTTCTTTTTTTCCTCTTCGGCAGCTCTTGTGTCAACTACCTTCCCGTCTTTTACCGGTGCTACCAAACTCATAAAATCCCTCCTTTATGCCATATAGTCAACCGTATTGCCGTTTTGCTCCATCATTTCCGCCGCAATGCGCTCTTCTTCCGTGAGCTCCATCTCATCCAGGGAGACATCATCGCTTAACTGGATCCTGCGGGCTGTCCTCTTCCTCGGTTCTTCGTAACGGGATTCCTCACCGCCGTTCTCCGCAAAGCTGCGGTCAAAACCATGGCTTGCAATGGTCACCTCCACCGCTTCCACTTTGACACCCTGCTGGTTTAAGTTTTCCTTTAACTGAACCGCCTGGGCTTCCAGAACCGTCTTCACCGCTTCATTTTCCGCCGTAAACTGCGCGGTAACAACACCCTCCTTGGCTGTCAGATGAATATGCAGTGTCCCCAGTGATTCGGGATGCAGACGCAGCTCCATCTCTGTCACGTCAGGCTTTGCTTCCAGTTTCACATATTCCGTGACCTGCTCCATGACTTCCCGCGTATCCATTGCCTCAAAGGGAATCTCTGCCGGCTTCATGGCATCATTCTCACGCAAAAACTCCACGCCGGGCCTGGAAAATCCCTGCAGGAAATGGCTGTTCTGCTCCTGCCCTGCCCCGGTGTCCTCTTTTTTCTCAGACGTCTTATCCGTGGTCTCCGCATGGGTGTGTACACTCTCTGTGGTTTTCACCGTGTCTTCTGAAAATTGTGTCGTGCTGACAGTCTCTTCCTCTTCTGCTTCCTCCGCCTTAAACGCAGTCTCCACTGACTCTTCTCCT
Organism: uncultured Lachnospiraceae bacterium; assembly: GCA_910587155.1. Lineage (GTDB taxonomy): Bacteria > Bacillota > Clostridia > Lachnospirales > Lachnospiraceae > VSOB01. Next base: position 74,532 of record CAJULA010000011.1, on the reverse strand, counting down.
GACACAATCACGGGAATCTCCTCAGCATTTTCCGGCGCCGCCTCAGTCACCACCGGCGCTGCCTCTTCCATCTGCAAAAGCAGATCCGCAAAAGCGGTGTCCTCCAGCCCCAGCTCCTCCTGAAGCCCTTCCACGGTTTCTTCCACCATCCCGGTAAGCATCTGCACACTCTGATACAGTCCCTCATCCGTCAGGATACTCAGGCCGTCTCCGCCGCCCGCTGCCGCAATCACAATATCCTGTATATTCTCCGGCTGCAGCAGATCCATCCAGGTCAGCCCCAGTTCACTCATGATACCTTCCAGTTCCTCTTCGGATATCCCCAGTTCCTCTTCTATGGCATCCTTCACTTCCGAAACAGCCTCTTCCACAGCAGATTGTGTCTCCTCTGTAACTTCCGCCGTATTGGCATCCTGTGTATCTTCCGCTACCGCCGCTTTGTCAGTTTCCTGCGCTTTGGTTTCCCTGAGATTGCTCCGGTCGACTTTTACCGGTGTCCTGGCAGCAGCCGCCTTATCGTTCTGCTGATAGCCCTGCATCTGGCCGGCGGTATCCTTTGTGGTGCGGCTCATAATCTGGGAAAAACCGTCTCCCTGATTTCCGTTTTGCATGCCGGCTACGTTCATACCCGCGCTGCCGGGGAACAGCCCTGCCGCCTGTGCTACACTTGTACCTGTCATCCTCTTCCTCCTTTCTGTCTCATTATTTTGGTATTTATCATCAATTCCCGCCTGTTGCCCGCGGAAATAAATGACCATAAGGATTCTCTCATTAAGAGATATATTATATATCGGAACGACGATTCGGAAAATTAAGAATCGACAAACCAATCGGCTCCGCAAAACATCACGAATCCGGATCCATGATCTTGGTCAGTCTTGCCGCCACTTCCTGATCCATCACACCCAGTATCTTTCCTCTGTCCTCGGCACTCATCGTATTGAGAATTTTGGCTGCCAGTTCCAGATCATCCTGCATCGCCTCAAAGATAGCAGCAGCTTCCTTGGGCTTCATCTCCGAATATGCCGTGGCATAGTCTTTTACTTTGGAATCCACCTGTTCCTGCGCGACTACCTGCTTATAAATCAGTTCCGCCGTAGCCGGATTCATGGATTCATAATATTTGATATAGGCATCCGCCCCCGGGCCTTTGTCAGAATAGACCACTTCATTATAAAATTCATTTTTGATATTTTCGAAAGCAATCTGGTTATCCTCAAAGGTCTTCAGCCGCTCGATCTCCGCTTCCAGCTCCTGGATACGCTTTGCCGTACTGGAATTCCCCGACTGGGCATTTTCCAGTTCCAGTTCCAGACGTTTGATCTGATCCACGGCGTCCTTCAGATTCTTATAGCCGTAATATTCTTCTTCCTCCGCATCCCCGCCGCCGGACTGAGGCATTTTTTCCGCAGGAAGAATCTTGTTGATTACCGGCACATTTTCGAGCACGGGCCGCAGTACCGTAGAGCCAAAGCCCCCCACATCCAGCTTGATCAGCAGTGCCAGTATGGCGATCCAGATGACCACGATAATGAAAGTAACAAGTACTATGGGCGCGGAACTGCCTTCCGATTCCTCATCCAGCTCCTCTTCCTGGGCATCCAGCTCCCTGGCACGGCGTTTTGCTTCCTTTTTCTGGGCTTTCTGTTCTGCCTTTAACCGCTTTTTCTCTTCCCGCAGACTCTTTTTATCTTTAACCTCTCCCGTATTTTCCGTTTCCGTATCCTGAATCTTATCTTTCTTTGCCATACTATTGCCTGCCGCTCCTTATCCGTAACAGATCAGCCAGACCAAACGCTCTGAACTGTTATCCTTCCCTCACACTGTCTATCCTTCCGCCAGGGCTTCCTCCGCCTTTTTCTGCCCGTAGGTATAGCTGGTCAGTTCATCAATCTCCCGGCTTTCTCTCGCCTTCTCCTCCTGCATAAAAAGATCAAAGGCATTTTCCCGCAACTTCTCCTGTATCTTTCTCTCCTGAATGGCCTCCTGGAGTTTCTGCCGCTCCTGTTCCACCTTTTTTTCTGCCTTCTCAATCTCCCGATGCTGCACTTCTATGTATTCATCCATCCGCAAAATGGCCTCTTTGTTTTCCCGCATTGTCCGGATCCGCAGAGAAGCCTTCAGACCGGCTCTCGCCGCGTCCTCATAGCCATGCTTCCTTGCCTTAAGATGTTCCAGCTTTTCTTCCTCTTCCCGCAGGCGCACCATCGCCAGGCCAAAATTCATCCTCGCCTGTTCTTCCAGCTTTTCTTTGATATTGAGAATGCTTTGCATCCGATATACAAACTTTGACATCTGCTTTTATCCTTTAAAGAGGTCTTCCAGCATCGCCACTGTCTCTTCATAGGTAAATCTGCTGTCCACGTCCTGCATCAGGAACGCATTGGAGGCCTCTATTTTTTCAATGGCATAATCAATATTCGGATTACTGCCTTTCTTGTATGCACCGATATTAATCAGATCCTCCGCTTCGTTGTAAGTGGCCAGTACATTCTTCAGCCTGCCCGCGGCTTTTTTATGTTCTTTGTCCGTCACCTGACTCATACATCGGGAAATGCTCTGCAGGATATCCACTGCCGGATAATGATTGCGGTGGGCCAGCTTACGGTTAAGCATAATATGTCCGTCCAGAATACTGCGGGCCGTATCGGTAATGGGTTCATTGAAATCATCACCATCCACCAGTACGGTATAGAGTCCGGTAATCGAACCTCTGGCCGCTCGTCCTGCGCGCTCCAGCAGCTTGGGAAGTTCCGAATATACACTGGGCGGATATCCTCTGGTCACAGGAGGTTCTCCCGTTGCCAGGCCGATCTCTCTCTGGGCCATACAAAAACGGGTCAGGGAATCCATCATAAGAAGTACATCCCTGCCCTGATCTCTGAAATATTCTGCGATGGCTGTCGCCGTCTTTGCAGCCTTATTCCTCTCCAATGCAGGTTTATCCGAAGTCGCAACAACAACAACAGAACGGCGCATCCCTTCTTCCCCCAGATCCCGCTCAATAAATTCCCTTACTTCTCTTCCCCGTTCACCGATCAATGCGATCACATTGACCTCTGCCTTTGTATTTCTGGCAAACATCCCCATCAGTGTGGACTTACCGACACCGGAACCGGCAAAAATGCCGATCCTCTGTCCTGCGCCTACCGTAATCAATCCATCCACCGCCTTGACACCAAGCGGAAGAGGCGTATCAATAATGGCACGGGCAAGCGGATCCGGCGGAGGCGCCTCAACCGGATATGTGGGCGATTCAACCGGAATCTTAACATCATCTCTCACCGGCCTGCCAAGACCGTCCAGAGACTTGCCCAAAAGGAAATCTCCCACATGCACACGCAGAGATTCTCCCGTATTCTCCACAATATTGCCGGTGCCGATGCCTTCCGTATTCTCATAGGGCATCAAAAGCGTCCTGCCCTCTTTAAAGCCCACCACTTCGGCCATAATTCCCGGCCCGTTACTTCCTTCCGGATGTATGTAACAAATATCTGCCAGTCTGGCGTCAGGCCCGGCAGACTCAATGGTCAGTCCCACCACGTTCAGGACTTTCCCCAGCTTTCTGTAATATACTTTTTCTTTTGCCTTATCATATCTGGATAAATCCATTGTTATTCCACACCTTCATAGGAAAGCTGAAGAAGCTCCCTGCGAAGCGCTGTCAGCTGCATATCCAGACTGCAGTCATAGATACCGCCATCCGCTTCTATCATGCATTCATTCTTCTTCATCGTGGCATCCTCCACCACTTCCAGCGCCGCATGTTTGTTGCCCATCACTTCCATCAGTACTTTTTTCTGCATGCTGACAAAGGGATAATCCTCCGGCCCCACATGGATGATATAATTGCTGCTGGTCTCGATCTTCAGCATGCAGCCCTCCAGAAGCCGCAAGATCAGATTCTGATAGTCTCCCAGTTCTATGTGAAAAACCTGTTCATAAATGGCTGTCAGCTGTTTGATAAATTCCGGTTCCAGCTGCCGTACCCTGTCGCTGTAAGCAGCCTCCAGTTCCGCCCTGGCCTTTGACAGTTCGGCATCCGCCGATGCGGCGCCTTCCTGATAGCCCTGCATCCGCCCTTCCTGTCGCCCTTCTTCCAGCGCCTGGGCTCTGGCAGCAGTGATTTCTGCCTGTGCCGCCTCTCTCATCTGCCTGATCTCTTCCTGCGCCTGGGCAATCAGTTCCTCCGGAGTGGGCCCTTCGTAAACGGGCTCCGGCGGCGCCGGCTCTGCCTTGATGACCGGGCTGCCCTCTTCTCCGTCAGCGGACAGGCCGCTCACATCCTCGGCACTCAGGCCGCTTCGAAAGCCTTCCTGCTTCTCTCCTTCTTCCGGCGGCAGGGGTTCAATCCCCAGCTCCCGCATACGTTTTCCCAAAATACTGTTGCTGTTGATGATTCTGGTGTCGTCGGACTGAACCTGCACCCAGTTACTCTTCAGCAGGTTACTAGACAACAATTTCATCCCCTCCACCTCTGGAAATAACAATTTCCGCAGCATCTTCCAGTTTTCTGATGATATTTACAATCTTCTGCTGCGCCTCTTCCACATCTTTCATGCGGACAGGTCCCATAAATTCCATATCCTCCTTGATCATGGCAGCCAGACGCTTGGACAGATTGTTGAAGATCGCGTTCTGCACCTCTTCGTTGGAACCTTTCAGCGCAATAGCCAGATCGGAATTTTCCACATCACGCAGCACCCTCTGAATTGCGCGGTCGTCCAGCAGAAGAATATCTTCGAATACAAACATTTTCTTTCTGATCTCGTCCGCCAGTTCCGGCTCTTCGATCTCCAGTGTCTCCATAATATGTTTCTCTGTCCCGCGGTCTACGGAATTGAGGATCTCAACGACCGCATCCACACCGCCGATAATGGTATAATCCTGGTTGACAAGAGAAGACAGCTTGGATTCCAATACTTTTTCTACCTCCTTGATCACATCCGGACTGGTTCTGTCCATAATGGCAATACGCTTTGCCACATCCGCCTGCCGCTCGGGAGGCAGCGCGGAAAGGATCATGGAAGACTGCGCCGGTGAGAGATATGACATGATAAGCGCGATTGTCTGCGGATGTTCATCCTGAATAAAATTCAGAAGCTGTGACGCATCCGTCTTGCGCACAAACTCAAACGGCTTAACCTGCAGGGAGGCAGTCAGTTTGCCGATCACATCCCTTGCACGCTCTTCACCCAACGCTTTTTCAAGCAGCTCCTTGGCATAACCGATACCGCCTTCCGCGATATACTGCTGTGCCAGACAGACCTGATAAAACTCTTCTATGACAGTTTCCTTCACCTGAGGCGTAATACTTCTCGTGTTCGCAATCTCCAGTGTCAGTTCTTCTATTTCATCTTCTTTCAGATGTTTAAAGATATGAGATGATTTCTCCGGTCCCAGTGCGATCAGCAGCACCGCTGCCTTCTGCAGTCCGGATAAGCCAGAATCACTCGCCATATCTCTTTACCCCCAATCTTCGTTCAACCAGTTCCGCAGCAGGTTCGCCGCCGCCTCCGGATTGTCGTCCACAAACTTCTCTATCATCTTACGTGTCTCGGACCACTCTTCCACGGCAATCGTTTCCACTTCAGGTTCCGGCGTGGACTGCAGCAGGTCTTCTACGGAAAGCTCTTCCTCTTCCTCGGCGCCTCTCTCGCCGCGCATGCTTCTGAATACCACAAAAGCCAGCAGACCCAGGATAATGATGATCAGAATCACCTGAATCACATCCGTCGCTCTGATGTCCATACCCTCCCGGTCAATAAAGAGCGGTTCCTCATAGGCAACCATGGCGATATTCTCCGCCGGGATCCCTGTGGCCTTGGACACGATATTGACCATGTCCTCATCCACATCCTGCAGGACTCTCTCCCCGTTGGCAGCTTTATATTCTTCCCAGCTGATGCCGTCCAAAAGGCCCTGATTGCGGATATCCTCTTCGTTTTGTACATTGTATGTAACGGCCGTAACGGAAATGGATGATTCCCCGTAATTAATCAGCCCCGGCGGAATTGTCTGGGAAGTGATCCGCTCATTGGGAAGATAATTTCGCTCCTCCTCTGACTGCGTGGAGCTCGAACTGTCGGAATCAGGCATCTCATAGGTGGTCAGATTTTCACCATTGGTATCCGTTCCGGGCACACCGCCGGAACTGTTTACATTCTCGGCATTAAAAATCCGTTCGCTGCTCAAAACGCCCTGTGTCTGGCCATCCGCCGGCGTAAATTCATGATTCACCACCTCTGACGAAGAAAAATCCAGAGAAAGATTGCTGGCCACTTCCACATTGTCATACTGGTTCGTACCCAGCAGTACCCGTTTTACTTCGTTGCGCACCAACCGCTCCGCCTGCTGTTTCACGGAAAGCTGATTGCTGGCATTTCCCGATACGGAATAGGAGTCCTCGCCCGAAAACAGAAGATTGCCCTGGCTGTCCAGTATGGTAATATTGCTGGCGTTTTCATTGCCCAGGGCCGTCTTGACAAACTGGGCCATGGCTGCCGCGTTTTCCGGCGTAAATTCCCCGTCCAGCGTAAGAATGATGCTGGCAAAAGATTCTTCGTTTTTTGAAAGCAGTGTCCCGTCATTCTCCGGAAGGGAGAGCTGTACATCCGCTTTCTTTACCGCTTCAAACCGGAGCAGATCCTCTTCCATCTGCCCCTGCAGATACAGTTTATATCGCTTTTGTTTGTCGGATTCGGTGGTAGAGAAACCGCCGTCCGTGACATTGTCGATTCCATAGGCCGCCGCCGGGATATTATTGGCACCCAGCAGCAGATTGGCATCCGAAAGCTGTTCCTGTAATACTTTGATCTGATAACCGTCGTCCGACACCGTATAAGTAATACCCGAACCATCCAGCAGCTCCGTGATCTGGGAAGCTTCCTTGGTGCTCTCGCAGTTGGCAAGCAGTGCATACTGCGGCCGTGTAAGAACCGTCACCAATATGGCTAACATAATTGCCACGCCCGCTGCAATACATATGATGATCGTCTTCTGTTTAGAAGTAAATCTATTCCACCATTCCAGTATTCTGGCCGGAATCGCTTTTAACCTTTCAGTCATTCTCCTTTACTCCCATACCTATACCTGCATCTGCATGATCTCTTTGTAAGCCTCCATAAACTTATCCCTTACGGCAACCGTGTACTGTAAGGCTGCGGATGCTTTCTGCATTGCAATGGAAAGATCATGGGTATTTTCCGCCTGACCCAGCGCGATTCTCAGTTCCTCATTCTCCATGTCCGAAATATAACCGTTGGTTGTATGTAAATTATCTATGGCATTGTTCAGCACTGTACTGAAAACGTCTTTGCCTTCCTTTGCCGCCTCCGCTCTTTTCGCCGCGCCGGTCTGCTTTGCCGCTTCCCTGACAGCGCCGGAGTTCACCTGATACAGTGATCCGATCTCCATTTTCCCTCTCCTTTATCTCCCTATCGGCCGCAGCCTGCCGGCCTCCGGACGTAATCCCGGTCTTCTAACCGCAAACCCCTATCATCCATAATGTGATGCCGGGTAAGCGGCATGGGGGTTTACTGTGACATCTCAAGCCCCTTCATCGCCATGGCCTTGCTGGCATTGAAGGCGGTTGCATTCGCCTCATAAGCACGGCTGGCGTCGATCACATTGGTCATCTCTGTCACAATATTGACGTTGGGATACACCACATAACCGTTCTCGTCTGCATCCGGATGGGACGGATCATAGACCATCTTCATATCGGTCCATGTATCCTCCGCCACTGTACTGACCTTGACACCCTTGCCCGAATAATTGTCTCTGGCCGAATCCAGCACCCGGCTGAACGGCGTCTGGGTCTCCTTTTCCGCAAAGGCAACCACCTTACGGCGATACGGCGTACCGTCTTCAGTCCTGGTGGTATTGGCATTGGCCACATTCTGAGAAATGATATCCATACGGAATCTCTCCGCCGTCAGTCCTGACGCATTGATATCAAATGACGAAAAAAGACTCATACTACTACTCCCCCTTATCTGTTAACGCATCACCATCTTCAGGTTTGAAAACTCCTGGTTAACACCTGCCATAAGCGCATTATATTTTAACTGGTTCGACGCCAGCAGGACATTTTCCGTGTCAATATCCACATTGTTCCTGTCCGTGCGGTAGGAAAAATTGGAATAATCCGTATAGGTACGCGGATTCAGCCGCCCGATCTTAACAGCCGCCACTTTGGCATCCACGGATTTATACCGGGAGCTGCCCAGAGCGTGGCGCAACTCATCTTCAAAGCTGATATCCTGCCGCTTGTAGCCCGGTGTGTCCACATTGGCGATATTGTTGGATATCACCTCATTCCTGGTCCATGCCGCGTCCAGCGTCTTATCCATGACATTGATATAGTCAAACGCACTCGAATGTATCATACAGTTCTCTCCTTCCGTGCTTCCCTGCGGATTCTGCACATACGATCCCCTCTGTAACAATCCATCTACTTTATTATATATTTTTTGTGAAAAAAGACAAGGATTTTATCTCAAACAGACATAAAACGGGACTTATTTCCTATAAGTCCCTTTTATTATTCCGTATTTCAAAAAACAGTTTATTTGCCTTTTTCGTTTGGTATACCGCCTTTTTCCAGTCTCTGCCGTTTCAGCTTCTCGACTTCTTCAAAGACAACATCATTGAGTACTTTAATATAAGTCCCTTTCATACCGGAAGATCTGGACTCAATGACACCCGCACTCTCAAATTTCCTGAGTGCATTTACAATGACAGAGCGGGTAATCCCTGCCCTGTCCGCAATCTTGCTGGCCACCAGTATCCCCTCATGGCCTCCAAGCTCATCAAAAATATGGAGTATGGCCTCCAGCTCGGAAAAAGATAAGGTACTGACCGCGGATTTGACTACCGCCAGCTTCCTGGCCTCCTCCGCACTCTCCTCGCTGACTGCCCGGAGCATTTCCAGGCTGACTACAGTCGTGCCGTATTCACAGAGAATAATATCATCTATTTCATATGCCGACTGCTCCTTATAAATGAATAAAGTCCCCAGCCGCTCTCCCGCAATGTCAATGGGCGAGATAATGGCCTGATAGCGTCTGGACTCCTCCTCGCCAAAACCGATCGCCTGCAGATTCACATTCTCCTTTGTGGAAAGCACGCCCAGCATACGCTCATTCAGTTCGGGATCAATATAATCCCCCACCATGCCGCCGATAAGCACATCCTTTTTCCTGCTCCCGACGCCCAGCACTTTGCCTTTTCGGCTGATCACGAGCACATTGGAATCCAGAATCTCCTTCATCACGTTGCAGATATCGTTAAATATAACCTTACCTGAATTGTTATTATGCAGGAGCATTCCGATCTTTCTGGTCTTGTCCAACAACTGTACACTACTCATAAGGATCTCCTTCTTCCAGTACCCATTGTAATACAATTTTGTGCTTTTCGCAATGCTTTCCTTCTCAAATATCGCAAAATATCTTAAAATGCCAGAAAATGTCTCTGATTTCTGGATAATTTACTGTAAGAACCTCAGCCTTCCGTCAGGATTTCCTCAGAGCTTCCGGTGCGGGAAACGCTTTCATCATCATTTCCCAAAATCTGACTGCATAAACGTTCAGGGATTTTTCGGTTTTTCCATCACATTTCCACAGGTTTCATTGATGCAGACCAGTTTACTGCCCTTTTCCAGCATCAGGGAACCACATTGGCTGCAGCGAATATCGGAAGGCTTCTGCCAGACCATAAAATCACAGTCCGGATTGTTGATACACCCATAATATTTTCTGCCTTTTTTTGTTTTTTTCAGTACGATATCGGCTCCGCACTGCGGACACGCAATACCGGTCTTTTCAAAATACGGCTTGGTATTGCGGCAGTCAGGAAATCCCGGGCAGGCCAGGAAACGGCCATGAGGGCCGTATTTGATCACCATCTGCCGGCCGCACAGCTCACAGACTTCATCCGACACTTCATCCGCAATCCGCACCTGTGCCAGTTCCTTTTCCGCCGTATTCACCGCTTCATCCAGATCCGGATAGAAATTGGATACCACCGTTTTCCAGCCGATGACCCCCTCTTCCACCTTATCCAGAAGTGCCTCCAGATTAGCCGTAAAGCTCACATCCACAATACTGGGGAATGCCTGCTTCATCATGCCGTTGACCACTTCACCCAGTTCTGTCACGTACAGATTTTTATTTTCCTTGGTCACATAGCGTCTGGCGAGGATGGTCGTAATGGTAGGCGCATAGGTACTGGGCCGGCCGATTCCAAGCTCTTCCAGTGCCCGGACCAGGCTTGCTTCCGTATAATGCGCGGGCGGCTGTGTAAAGTGCTGACCGGACTCAAATTCCAGAAAAGTCAGTTCGCTGTCCTTGTCGATCCCGCGGACCAGTGTATTATTTCCCGCTTTCTCGTCATCATCGCCTGTATACACACTCATAAAACCGTCAAATACCACCTTGGAAGCAGCAACGGTAAAGCAGTGCTCTCCCGCGCCGATTCTGACGGATGTTGTCTCATATCTTGCCGGCGTCATCCGGCTGGCCGCAAAACGTTTCCAGATAAGCTGATAAAGCCTGAACTGATCGCGGCTCAGAGATTCTTTCAGGGAATAGGGTGTCCGGCTAAGATCCGTGGGACGGATGGCTTCATGCGCATCCTGTATCTTCTGGCCGCTCTTTTTTCCGTCTACGGTTTCCGCCGCATATTCGCTTCCATAATTCTGTATGATATATTCTTTGGCCGTCTGTGCCGCCTCCTGAGAGACTCTTGTGGAATCGGTACGCAGATAAGTGATAATACCCACAGTACCGCTCCCTTTGATATCCACACCTTCATAGAGCTGCTGTGCAAGCCTCATCGTCTTCTGCGTGGAAAAATTGAGTGTCTTGCTGGCTTCCTGCTGAAGGGTCGAAGTCGTAAAAGGCAGCGGCGCCTTTTTCACGCGTTCCCCCCGTTTCACTTCGTCCACACGATAGGTTTCTTTTTCCAGATCCTTTAAGAGCGCGTTCAGCTCCTCCCCGGAGGCAATGGTCCGTCTGCCGTCCTTCGTGCCATAATACTTGGCCGTAAGCGGTTTCTTCTCGCCCCTGACGGCCAGCCTGACCTCCAGGCTCCAGTATTCTTCCGGGATAAAAGCACTGATTTCCTCTTCCCGGTCACAGATAATGCGCAGTGCCACCGACTGGACTCTCCCGGCGGACAGCCCCCGCTTGATCTTGGCCCAGAGCAGCGGAGATATGCGGTATCCCACCATGCGGTCCAGCATGCGCCTCGCCTGCTGCGCGTCCACAAGATCCATATTGATCTCCCGGGCATTTTTCAGAGATTCCCTGACCGCGTTTTTGGTAATCTCGTTAAACGTGATCCGATATACTTTTTTCCCTTCCAGTTTCAGTGTATGCTGCAGATGCCAGGATATGGCCTCCCCTTCCCGGTCGGGGTCGGTCGCCAGATATATCTTTTCCGCTTTTTTCACTTCTTTGCGCAGATTGGCAAGAATATCGCCTTTTCCCCTGATCGTGATATATTTGGGTTCATAGCCGTGCTCCACGTCGATGCCCAACTGGCTCTTGGGCAGATCTCTCACATGACCATTGCTGGCCGCCACCTCGTAATTGGATCCGAGAAATTTTCTGATCGTCTTCACTTTGGCAGGAGATTCCACAATAACCAGGTACTTTGCCATATTTTCGCTCCCCTTCACATAAAATCCTTAAAACTATACAACAAAATTTCAGGAATGGCAAGCGGTTTTTCATTCCGCTTTTCTTTCATATTTATTCCCGTATTCCCGTGAAATTAATTCCCGCATCATCAGATCCATCAAAATATCCGTCACCTGTGGCAGTCCGAGTTCTTTTCCTTCTTTTGTTTTTCTGACTTTTTCATACAGCTCCTGAAGCGTAAGAGGCCGGTCTCCCATCTGTTCCCATACGAGTCTCTTTTGTGGCTCCAGCCCGGACACCAGAACAGCTTTCCCCTCCTGTCGTTTCTTTTCGCACTCTGTCTTTTTGCCTGCGCTCTCTGGGTTTTGGGAAGCCGCAGGTGCCGCTTTCCGGCAGAAAATGCCCAGCGCGGACAGAATATCCTCCGGCGCCAGAGCTATGCCTGCGCCCTGCCGGATCAGCCGGTTACAGCCCGTACTCAGGCCGTCGGTGACCCGGCCCGGCAGGGCACAGACATCTTTTCCCTGATCCAGCGCAAAATCCACCGTGATCAGCGTACCGCTCTTTTCTCTCGCCTCTATGACCAGGACGAGATCTGCCAGCGCACTGATGATGCGGTTTCTGGCCGGAAAATGACAGGCAGCGGGCGGCGTGCCGGGCGGATATTCGGAAAGTATGGTTCCTTTTTCCAGAAGCTGTTCATACAGATCACGGTTTTCCGCCGGATAACAGATATCCGTACCGCATCCGGGTACTGCGATACTACTGCCTCCGGCCGAAAGTGCCGCCCGCTGGGCAATCCCGTCTATGCCCGCCGCCATGCCGCTGACAATCTGCACACCGGCAGCGGCTAGGGCAGAAGCAAACAGACGGGCCATTTCTCTTCCATAGGAACTGCATTTTCGGGCGCCGATAATCGCCACCGAAGTAATCTCCGCCGCCGGCAGCGGGCCCCTGACATAGATCCTGCGCGGCGCGCCGCGAATCTCCCGCAGCCTGGCCGGATAGTCGGGATCCTCCCGAAAAATACAGCGCTCTTTTTTATCATCCCGCTCCCTCCTCATACCTCCTCCCTCCTGTCCCAGTAGGTGCCTGCCGACAGGCGATAATATACCGCTTCATGAATATGACGCATACGAACCGGTTCTTCGCCTTCCAGATCAGCAATCGTGCGGGCTGTGCGCAGTATTTTATGGCAGGCACGCAGACTCAGGCCGCAGGTCTGGGCAATATGGCGCAGCTTTCTCTCGCTCTCCCGCTCCAGGACGCAGTACTTTTCAATCTCCCCGACTCCCATCTCCCCGTTAAAACGCAGACTGCTCTTAAATCTCTTCTCCTGTATTGCTCTGGCCGCCAGAACACGCCTGCGGATGGCCGCACTGCTCTCTCCCTTTTCCCGGCAAAACAGTTTCCTGCGTTCCACACCCGGCACCTCCACACACAGATCCATCCGATCCAGAATCGGTCCTGATACACGGCTCAGATAACGATCCGTCTGCGCCTTGCTGCATCTGCACCGATCGTGTGGATAATAGCCACAGGGGCAGGGATTCATGGCCCCTACCAGCATAAAATCCGCCGGGTATTCCATATTGCCATAGGTTCTGGCGATCTGTACTTTCCGCTCTTCCAGAGGCTGGCGGAGCATATCCAGGATACTTCTCTTAAATTCCGGCAATTCATCCAGAAACAGGATGCCGCGATGGGCCAGGCTGACGGCCCCCGGCATGGGAAGGCGCCCGCCTCCGATTACGGCAGCGCCCGTAGCCGTATGATGAGGAGCCAGAAAAGGGCGCTTTTCCAATATCCTGCCGTCCCTGAGCCTGCCGCACACACTGTAGATGGCCGACACCTCCAGGCTCTCCTCCTTTGAGAGCGGCGGCAGGATGGATGGCATCCGCCTGGCTATCATCGTCTTGCCGCTGCCGGGCGGCCCGATCATAAGCATATGATGAAAACCGGCAGCCGCAATCTCTGCCGCCCGCCGGACGCTGTCCTGTCCGACGATTTCCGCAAAGTCTTCGGATGCCTCCCCTTCCCGTTCTTTTGTCGGGCTCCCTTCTCCTTCCCTGCCCGGCCGGACGGCGGACAGGATACATGTCCCATCCCCCTTCCTGTCCATTTGCACTCTTCCAAGCCCCGACTTCTCCTCACCGCCCGGCTGCAGTCCCGCCTGCAATGCCGCTCTTACCTGTGAGATATGATCTGCCTCATAGACCCTTATGTCCTCCTGGGCGGACGCCTCTCTGCCGTTTCCCCGGGGGACGATACAGGCGGCAATCCCCGCACTGGCAGCGGCACGCATGATGGGAAGAATCCCTCTGACCGGTTTCAGCTCTCCGCCCAGCCCCAGTTCTCCCACAAACAGAATCCCCTTTGTCGCCGCAGCCTCCACTAAGCCCATGGAAACCAGCAGCCCCACTGCCGCAGGCAGATCAAAAGCCGTACCGGACTTATAACGGTCTGCCGGTGATAAATTAATGGTAATCCTCGAAGGCGGCAGACAGACACCGGTATTTCGCAGTGCCACCCGTATCCTCTGCTTTGCCTCCCCCGCCTCCCTGCTCAGACAACCTACCATCTCCATACACGGAAGGCCCTGGGATATATCAACCTCCACCTGTACAAGATAACTGTCGATCCCGCAGAAAGCACCTGAAATAATCGTATTGAACATGCTCTCTCCTTTTTTATTCGGACTGATGTGAAAATATGCAGCGATCGCCGCAAAAGACGGACAGACTTTGGAAAAGTATTCCGGCCCCGGGGTCTGCCGCCCGCCGCCGGAATAAGATACAGGGAAATCCTGTAAGGGTATTATATAGGAATGTACAAAATTTCGCAAGAAAAAAGATGCGAAATTATTGATCTCCCGTCAGCTCCGCCACCGCTTCCTCCATGGTAATCATACCAAACTGGCGGCCCGCTTTCATGACGGCAGTAAGACGGGCCGTCTGTCCTTCACGGATCAGCCTGCGGACGGCGGGCAGAACATGCAGCACCTCGAAGGCGGCCCGCCGCCCCACGCCGGACGGATCAGGCAGAAGCTGCTGCGAAATGACAGCTTCCAGCACACCGGCCAGACGGATGCGTATCTGCTGCTGGCGGTATGTCGGAAACAGGTCTATCATACGCTCCACGGAGTTGACCACACCGGCGGTATGCAGAGATGTCAGAACCAGATGTCCGGTTTCCGCCGCGGTAATCACCGCACCAATGGTTTCCAGATCACGCATTTCGCCCACCAGAATCACATCGGCATCTTCCCGCAGTACGGATTCCAGCGCCGAGACATAATCAGGACAGTCCAGGCCGATTTCACGCTGGCTGACGATGGAGCGCTCATGCTCATGATGATATTCGATCGGGTTTTCCAGCGTGACGATATGTGTCTCCCGCTGGCTGTTAATCAGGCCGGTCAGCGCCGCCAGGGTAGCGGATTTGCCGCTGCCGGAAGGTCCGGTCACAAGGATAATACCTTTTTGCTTTTGATATAATTCTGCCACTGACGCAGGCAGTCCCAGGGCTTCGGGAGAAGGTACGTCGGCTTTTACAAGGCGTACGGCCATAGCCACACTGCCCTGCTGCTTGTAGGCATTGACACGGAAGCGTCCGACGCCCCGGATCGAAAAAGCCAGATCATATTCGCCCTTCTCTTCGAACTGGCTGCGCTGACTCTCTGTCATCACAGAGATCAGCATGGAAAGCGTATCCGAGGCAGCCAGCCCCGGATATGACATAGCTGTCAGTTTTCCGTCCACTCTCATCCTCGGAGAAGTCCCAACCGTAATATGTACATCAGAAGCGCCTGCTTTCATCGCATCTGTCAATATCTCCTCAATCGTTACTATCATCTCTGCCTCCCTGTGGCCGCTTAATATTTGTCAGGATAATCCGTACCGGTCTCTCCCTGCATCATCCGTACATATTTTTCCGGTTCTTTTTTCATTTTTAAAAATGTGTCAAAGGCCATCAGCAGCATTTTATCGCCGTTATCGCCCATCCCCGGCTCCCTTCTGTCCAGTCTGGCCTTGAAATGATCAATCTGCCAGACCATGATATCAACCACGGTATATCCTCTGACCAACGCCTTGCAGGCAAACTGCCCCGTTTCCATATAATGGAACAGCTCCTGCGATATCTCCTCATCCTGGCTGAGAGTCTCCCAAAATTCCCGCAAAAAGGCTGTCCCCTCTCCCGCATGCCGGCAGAGTAATGTAATAAATTCATAGAGTCTTTGTTGTCTGTCCTGCTGATTCCTGTCCATTTGTGTCGTTTCCTTTCATGATACAATCCCTGAAGGTTTTGGCAATTGCTGCGCCTCGCTTTTCCGTTTACGGTTTACATAGTTTACAGGGATCGTCATATCCGGCATTGACAGCCTCCTGCCTTGTATCAAAAACAACCCGGTTCTCTTCTTCCGGGAGCCGCCTGCAGGTGGCACGGTGAAGTTTGCCGTTATTCCGATTGCCGATATAGAGCCCCCTGGCAGTAGAATCGGCACTTTTCCCGGCCGGCTTCCCACCCCCGCTCTCTGCCGTCTGCTTCTGTGAAGCAGAGGCGGTTCGCTCACCGGTCTGCCAGGTATCGGAAGGCGCACAGTTCCAGGTAATTTCACTGCCGTCAGACCAGGCTATGATGCTTCCCTGCTCATCGGTACGGAATACTTTAACACCCCTGGCACGCAAAGCATTCAGCACCGCCGCATGCGGATGTCCATAGGAATTGCCTTCTCCGCAGCTGATCACGGCAAACGCAGGATCCACTGCGTCTAAAAAAGCTTCACTGGAAGCGGTATCGCTGCCATGATGCCCTGCCTTGTACACATCTGCCTTTACACTGCGCCCGCTTTTGCCTATGTCGCTCTCGGCCTCCTCTTCCCCGTCACCGGTAAAGAGAAAGGTATTACCGCCGTTCTGAAAGAGCAGGGCAATGGAAGAATTGTTCGGATCCTCATAGGTTTTCAGCGGCGCCAGAATCGTAAACTTTGCCGTGCCAAGCGTATAGGTCGTACCCGGACGCGGTGTGCTCCACGTCAGATTTTTATCCGCAAGCGCCTGGATCACTTCCCGGTATGTCTTATTATCCTTCTCATAATCAGCCATAAACACCCTGCCTATGGTAAACTTACTGATTACCACGTCGGCGCCGCCGATATGATCTGCATCAGGATGTGTCAGCACCAGATAATCCAACTTTTTAATCCCCTGTTTGTTCAGGTAAAGCTGCACCGCGGTCCCTTTGTCATTGTCCCCGGCGTCGATCAGCATGGCGTGGTCGCCGCACCGGATCAGTGTGGCATCTCCCTGTCCCACATCCAGGAAATGGATTTCCGCTTTGGAACTGTCCTCGTCCTTCCCGCCCGCCGCCGGCGCCGCCCTGGCCACACTCCCTTCCGGCAATGTGCCTGCGGCCGTACCCACGCCCGCAAGCAGCACAAAGGCGGCCAGCAGCCCAAGATACCCGCGCCATCTTCTCTTTTCCGATTTCATCTGTTTCTACCTCAGTGCCTGTGCATAGGCCGTTTCCCGAAACCCGGCCAGCACCGTATCTTCCGTAATCAGCAACGGCCTTTTCACAAGCATACCGTCCGTTGCCAACAGTTCCAGCTGCTGCTCCAGCGACATATCGGGCAGCTTATCTTTCAGATTCATCGAGCGATACAGTTGTCCGCTTGTATTGAAAAACCGTTTCAGTTCCAGTCCGCTTTTATCATACCATGCTTTTAACTCCTCCGCACTGGGATGATCTGCCTTGATATCTCTGGCCTCATAAGCGATGTGATTGTCATCCAGCCATTTTTTTGCTTTCTGGCATGTGCTGCACCTGGGATACCATAAAAAATATGCACTCATTTTCTGTCCTTCCTTTCCTGACCCTGATTTAAGGAAACGCTGATTTAATCAGCACTTACTTATGTCACGGCACCGGTACGCGCCCTTTTTCTGATCCGTTCTGCCTCCCGGCGCTCGCGCGCCTCTTCCTCATCCGCGGTATCGTCCAGCGTAATATGATGGGCACGTTTCTTCCCGCCTTCTTCTATTGTCACAAAAGTAACCGCTCCTTCTATATAAAGATCACCGTTCGCCGCGTCCACAGCCCTGACCATCACCATAAAACTGCTGCTGCCGACGGCGGCCACCCGTGCCAGGAACCGGAGTATCGTGCCATTTTGTACCGGTTTCTGAAACGACATCGTGTGCAGGTTCCTGCATACAATGCCCTCACTGCTCCCGCATACACAGCCCGCCGCCGTAAAGGCCGCCTCTATAAACCATGCCGCCGCTCTCGCGGCAAACAATGTTCCATGGTGATTCAAGTCCTCCGTTTTGACCAGGTGTAATGTCTCATATACTTTCATATACCATCTCCTGCTTACTCGGTAAAACCGCTGCTACTTTCTTCCTTCCATCCACGTACTGCCGGGCGTCACCAGTCCCGCTCCCGGCTCCTGCCCCATCAAAATCCGGTATACGCGGTTGACATCGGGGATATTTTCCAGGATGGGATCCACCATGCCTCCCTTTCCCGACGCATCCGCAAAGACTCCGTTTCCCCATATATACCGGGAGCTCCCCCTGCCATAGCGGTCAAATGCCAGCGTGCCTGACCCGTCCTTATGCACCGTCATATGCACTTCCGGCAGCCGGTCCGTATTCATGGACACGATCCGCCCGCACCTGCACTGCAGCACCCGGCGGTTGGTTATGGCATAAAAGGTCCGTTTCAGCACATAAGCCTGCACAAAAAAACGTCCCACCATCATATACAGCCCCACAAGGACAAAAGGGATACCCCAGAGTCTGAAAAAAACGGGTGCGCCCGACAAAACGGCGGAAAGTTCCCAGAATATGGCAAACCCTCCCCACATAATACTGAACGGAATCATAAAAACATCCCGCCCGGTAAAGATTCTGCCCTGCACCGGCCTCCCCCGCCAGAGTACATACTCATCCATCATGAGACATTGCGAAAGCCATACAAATCCTTCTCCCGACTGTTCCATACATTTCCCCCTCTTTCCTGTACACCCTTTTGATTCCCGCCCGCCTCACAGCTCCCTGGCCTGCAGATCCTGTACGATATCCGCATAAAATTCCACAATATCACTGACCCCGTCGCCACAGCGCGTCGTCAGTTTTCTCCTTCTCATATCCACTTCATCACAGTGTGATATCCCTCTGCACGAATTGCCGGTTATCACCCCGCGAAAATTCGTCCATACGGCAGACGACGGCGGCAGCAGGCCATCATTGGGACCTTCCAGCAGTTTCACCACCATACCCGGCACAAATAAAAACATATCACTCCAGACATGGCGCATCACAAAAGCATAGCTCTGATAATATACCCCCGGCTGATCAGGGTTTGCACGGTTAAATTCTCTTGCCGCGCCGGTCGTAAATGTATGGAATACCTCATAGGCGCAAGGGTTTTTATCCCCGCAGATCCGCAGCCAGGCATCCCACACCCCCGCCGCAAACCGAACCAGGAAATCCGGCAGTTTCAATAATCGGTCCACAGTCCGGGAGCCATGATGCGGCGTGCTGATGGTCGTCAGAGAAGCGACCGACTCCGCCATGCCCAGTGTGGAAATCGCATATCGCATATCGAGTCCGCCTTTGGAATGTGCTATCACATGTAACCTGGATACCCCTGCTTCCTCTGTGATCTCCCTTATCCTCTCTGCCAGAAACGCGCCGTTGGCTTCTATCGTACCGTTGCTGTCCTGTCCGCCATAATAAACGCGGCATCCCATCGCCTCCAGCCTGGCCGGAATCCTGCCCCAATAATTAAGCCGTCTGCTGTCCCGAAACCCCATGCCATGCACAAGCAGCAGCGGATATTTCAGTTTATCCCCCATACTGTCTGCTCCCATCCATCCGGCGACAGTCCGTTATTTGCCCCATAGCTGTCATATACAGCGCCAAACCCTCCGGCCGGCGCCTGGGCGATATAGCATGCGCCGTTACCGTATGTGCCATACAGACACATGATCTGTGCCATACATTCTTTCGGGATCGCCACACAGCCCGACGTATCCACCGCCGATTCTTTCAGACAATGCAGAAACAGCGCAGAGCCCTGTCCCGGAACCGCGTTTCTGTTAAATCCCGCATCCAGGACATAATCATAGTGTCCGGCATATCCCGCGCGGCCCACATGCTCCCCGCCTTCCCCGGCGTCTTCCACAAGCCGGTTTTTGCTGTCCGACCATACATGCGATTTATTTACCTGAATATAGTCCTCGGGAAAGCCTTCCCGGGGCGCACACTGTCCAAAAGGCGTATTCAGCTGAAACAGTCCCACCGGTGTCGTCTTATCCCCCACAGTCCGATGACTGCTCATACCATTGCGTCCCATGATTCCCGGCGTACACATACGCAGCATCCAGCCCTCCCCGGTCAGTTCATACGCATATACGCCGCAATAACTGCCGGCGAGCCCCTCTACCACTACCAGCATACGGGCCTCCTGAGGCAGCCTGAAAAGATTCACGTCAAAAGTCGCCATCACCCCACAGGCAGCGGCCGATAACTCTGCCGGGGCCTCCTGTGTCTCTGCGGCAGCTATCTCTCCCGCCCCGCCGGTCCGGGCCGGCTCTGCCGCACATACCGTTGCGCAAAAAGACAGCATGAAAGCAGCACCTGTAATTGCCGCTGCACTGACAGCGGCTCCTCTGTATTTTAACATATCCTTCTCTCTCCTTTTTTAAAGTATAACATCTGCCTCCGGAAAATCAATAGATAATGCATGACGCGATTACGTAAGTAATCACATTTTTCTTGACAAATACCTCCCATGGCCTAAAATTATTTACTGTAATCAGTCATGGCAAAGTGACTTTCTGCTACTCTGCCGCCGGAAAAGAAAGAAGGACTAACAGCATGATACCCCTCAATCCCTGGGAACACCAGAACGTAATCAAGACACTCTACGGCAAATGTGTGGAAGAAATATGCGACAGCTATCAGATTACGCGGATTGAGCTGGATATTCTTCTGTTTCTGGCCAATAATCCCAGATTTGACACCGCCACCGATATCATTGAGATCAGATATCTGTCAAAGTCCCATGTCTCAGCTTCCGTAAAGCTTCTGGAACAGCAGGGTTATATCAGAAAAGAATACCGCGGCCATAATAAAAAAACGGCCCACCTTACAATCTGTGGGCCCGCTCTGGAAATCATCCGCGCGGGAAGAGCCGCGCAGGAAAGATTCCTTGCTATTTTGCTGGAAGGGTTCTCAGCGGATGAAATTGCAATGATGAAAAAATTTAACAGCCGGATTCTTGATAATATCCATGCCTGCCTGTACGAACACAAAGAGAATCAGCCTCCCTGCAATCACTCGGAAGCAAGCGTAAACTGACTGACCAGCTCCTTCAGACAGGCAGCCTCGGCAGAAAGCTGTTCGCTCGCGGCAGCGCCTTCCTCAGCGGTGGCACTGTTGCTCTGCACAACGAGGGAAATCTGATTGATCCCCTCGGAAACCTGTTCCACCGACTCTGACTGTTCATTGGATATGACTGCAATATGGTCAATGGCATCTACCATGGACTGGATACTGTCAACGACGCCAAGCAGAATATCTGCCGTGTTTTGGGCAATTTCCGTCCCGATATGTACTGCATCCGTAGAATTTGCGATCAGCTCCGACGTGTTTTGCGCCGCCTGTGCGGATTTGCCGGCCAGATTGCGAACTTCCTCCGCAACAACAGCAAATCCCTTGCCCGCGCTGCCGGCCCTAGCTGCCTCCACTGCCGCATTCAGGGCAAGTATATTCGTCTGGAACGCAATATCATCTATTGTCTTAAGAATCTTTTCAATCTCGCCGGAACTTTTCCGGATCCTTTCCATGGCCTCTACCAGATTCTGCATCTTCTGGTTGCACAGGCAGACCTCTTCGCCGGTCTGATGCGTCTGGCTCCTGACATCCAGTGCCCCGCCCGCCGTACTTTTAACCTCCTCCGAAATGAGGCTGATCCGCGCCGCCAGTTCCTGTACTGAGCTGGCCTGCTCGGTAGTGCCCTGACTGAGTGTCTGCGCACTTGAGGATAATTGATTGCTGGCATTTGCCACTTCCTCTGCGGAATGATTGACCTGGCGCATGGCACCGCTCAGTTCAATCCTCATATTGCGCATGGAATGCAGAATATCCCGGAAACTCCCGACATATACTTCCTCATGTTTTGTATGGACATCCAAATTCTGATTTGCCATCTCATTGAGCAGATAACTGATGTCGCTGATAACGGTGCGCAGCCCTTCTACCAGAGTCTCTGTCGATCTGACAAGCACCCCTGTTTCATCCTGATTGGTAATCCTGGGCATGGGAGTCTCCAGATCGCCCTCCACAAGCAGCTTCATCCGGTTCACACAGGCCTTCATCGGCTTGCCGATATGGACAGCCAGCGCCAGGGCCACCACAACGGAAATCAGTATGGAAACCACGATCACCGCGATATTGATAATCATGGCATCCCGTGTGGACGCCAGATAGTTGATCTGCGGCGCGGTCACCGCAATACTCCAGCCGTCTGTATCTGCCACGGGCGCATAGGCGGCAAACATCTTATCTTCTCCGCTTGTATAACTTCCAAACCCGTTTTCCCCCTGACGCATCCGGGTATGTATCGCCGCCAGTTCCTGCAGTGAGGCGTCATTTTGTGCTTCCGCTTCTATATTCTGAACCGTGATCGTCTCAAGCGTGATATCGGCAATCGTATCGCCTGCCTTGTTGATCATATAGGCTCTGCTGTTTTCCCCAAGCTCAATGGCTGATACAATATCGTTCAAAAAGGTTTCATGGGGGACAAAATACACCACACCGACTATGGATCTCCCGTAGTTTTCCTCAGAATAAAGAGGCGCCGCCACCATAATGGACAGCTCTCCCGTAATCTTGCTGATCAAAGGCTCCGATACAAAAACATTGCCCTGCATGGCCTGACGCACATATTCACGGTCGGAATAATCATTTCCGTCAAAAATACTGATGCCGTCCACACCGACAATATTCCCCCGCCTGAAATCGTGCATGGAAGCGCGCGCGTCAATAATCGCCCGTTTTTCTTCCACCGATACTTCCGGATCCGACAGCTGCGGAATACACCCTACCTCCATAACTACATTCTTATACACTTCCAGCTCCTGCTGCGCACGGTCTGCCGCCAGGACTGCCGTCTGACTCATCATCTGCTCCACGGTGGACATGGTATTGTTGTAATTCAGCATAATGCTTGAAACACCGGATGCTCCCAGTCCGATCAGAACAGTCAGAATAAGACATAAGGTAATTTTGGTTCGAATGCTTTTCATGAAAATGCTACCCCCTGCTCATCCGGCCGAATACGAGACATACAGATCAGTATACCCGGCCATTTTAATCAATATAGCAATATTATAAAAGTTACCATTCCCGCTTGTCAACCACTATCCCTCTGATTCCTGAGCATCCTTGCGTCGGCGTGAACCATAATCTTTTACGTCAAAAAGACAGCCTGCACATATTGCAGAGCTGCCTTTTCCCACATGTATCACCCGGCTTCGCTCAGCCGACTCAGCTTCGCCGCCTGATCCGCCGCAATGCACGCGTCTATAATCTCCTGAATATCCCCGTTCATGACCTTATCCAGTTTGTACAGTGTCAGGTTGATCCGATGATCTGTCACACGTCCCTGCGGGAAATTATAGGTGCGTATCTTCTCGGAACGGTCGCCCGTACCGATCTGGCTCCTCCTTGCCTCGGCTTCCGCATCATGCGCCTTCTGACACTCCATATCATATAACTTGGCACGCAGCAGCGCAAATGCCTTTGCTTTATTTTGAAGCTGAGATTTCTCGGTCTGGCTGTAAACCACAATGCCGGTGGGGTAATGAGTCAGACGGACTGCGGAATCCGTCGTGTTGACGCACTGCCCGCCGTTGCCGGAGGCCCGCATCACATCAATGCGGATATCCTTTTCCTCAATCTGTACGTCAACTTCCTCTGCCTCCGGCATAACAGCCACGGTAATGGTCGATGTATGAATCCGTCCGCCGGATTCCGTCTCCGGCACTCTCTGCACCCGATGCACGCCGCTCTCATATTTCATCACGGAATAAGCGCCGACGCCGTTGATCATAAAGGTCACACTCTTCATACCACCGATGCCGATCTCTTCCGCTTCCACCGTCTCTGTCTTCCACCGTCTGCTTTCCGCATAATGGATATACATGCGATAGATCTCTGCCGCAAACAGCGCGGCCTCATCGCCTCCCGCCCCCGCCCGGATCTCCACGACGACATTTTTATCATCATTGGGATCTTTAGGCAGCAGCAGAATCTTCAGTTTCTGTTCCAGCTCTTCGATCCGTTTTTTTGCACCGGACAGCTCTTCCTTGAGCATATCCCGCATTTCCTCATCGTTTTCCTCGTCCAGCATGGCGAGGCTGTCTTCCACATCCCGGCTGCATTTTCTATATTCCTTATAAGCTTCCACAATAGGCGTCAGATCGCTCTGTTCCTTCATCAACATACGGAAACGTGCCTGATCGCCTGCCACATCAGGTTCATTCAGCTCATTCATGATCTCTTCAAATCTTCTGACCAGATCTTCCAGTCTGTCAAACATTTCATTTCCTCCGTTGTGTCATCCTTCTTACTGCATTTCCCGTTACACTCATGCCATACACTTTACCACTCTGTCGTGGCCTGAAAAATCCTTGAAAATCTCGATTTCTCTGTATCCGGCTTCCCTGAAAATACGGCTCACGGCAGGTCCCTGGTCAAAACCGATCTCCAGAAACACCCACGCGCCTCTGTGCAGATAGGAAACAGCCTCCCTGCTGATCCGTCTGTAAAAATGCAGGCCGTCCGCCTGTCCGTCCAGTGCACACACCGGCTCATGATCCCTTACTTCTTCCATCAAAGTGGGAATCACACCGGATGGAATATAAGGCGGATTGGATACAAGCATATCAAATTTCATTCCCGGCTCCAGCGCTGCAAACAAATCACCCATCCGCAGATCTGCCTCCAGGGAAAGCGCAGCGGCATTTCTCCCCGCGATTTCCAGCGCCCCGGGCGAAATATCAGTCCCCATACCCTTACAGTCATTGGAATAATGAAGCAGACTCAGCAGGATACAGCCGCTCCCCGTACACATATCCAGAATGGACATACCGTCATGCAGTTCACGCATAGCTTCTTCCACAAGAATCTCCGTGTCCTGCCTGGGGATAAGCACCTGATCATTCACAAAAAACGGCAGCCCCATAAATTCCTGGCAGCCTGTCAGATACTGTAGCGGAATATGCGCAGCTCTCTCTCCAAGCAGCGCCCGATACCGTACCGCCTGTCCGTTTTCCACTTCCTCGTCACCGTGAGCCAGCAGCCTGTTCCTGTCCGTGTGACATACATATTCCAGCAAAAGTCTGGCATCAAGAGACGCCTCCGCCACTTCCGCCCGTTGCAGACACACCATGCCCTCATGATACAATTCCCGATACTTCATTTCTTCCGCGCCCCGCCGGTATGGCTCCTTGTCCCTCCTTCGGCCTTCTCTGGCGCCATACTGCCGTTTTCTTCCGCCTTTGCAGAGGTATCGGTATCTTCCACCTCATAGTCAAACGTTTCTTTCAGATATGCCTTCCAGTCAAACACAGCCTCCACAGAGGCAATGGCTACCTCGGCCATAGACTCGTCCGGTTCTTTTGTTGTCAGTTTCTGCAGCCACATTCCCGGTGCGGAGAGAATCCTCACCAGAATATGATCACTGTTGCCCGCCAGCCGGATGATCTCATAGGAAATCCCGGCAATAACCGGAATCAGCGCGATCCGCAGCAGGATCCTGTATCCCGGATGCTCCACCCTGATAAAGAAAAACAGGATCACACTGACAACCATGACAAACAAAAGGAAGCTGGTGCCGCAGCGCCGGTGCAGCCTGGAACTGCGCATGACATTACGCACCGTGAGGGGGCGTCCCCGTTCAATACAGTTGATACACTTATGCTCTGCCCCATGATACTGATAAAGTCGGTAAATGTCCTTCATGGCCGAGATCCCGACCACATACAGCAGAAAGATCAGAATACGGATCAAGCCCTCGATAATCGCCGTCAGCGATGCGTTTCTGACATAGCCGCTCAGAAGGCCGGAAATAAAATAAGGCAGCAGTATAAAAACAGCTACCGCTATCACCACGGAAACCGTGGTGGTGATCCCCATAGCCACATCATCCGCGCGTTCTCCGAATATTTTCCGGAACAGAGACGGATGCTGCTCCTGCTGCTCCTCTTCCTCTTCATAAAAGGAGACCGACCAGTTCAGCGTGCGCATACCCAATACCATGGAATCGACAAAGTTGAATACGCCCCTGATAAAAGGCAGTTTCTTCACCGCGCTGTCATGCCAGATCCCCCGGTACTCTTCCGTGTCTGTCTCGATCCCGCCGTCCGGCCTGCGTACGGAAACCGCATATCTGTCTTTATTTTTCATCATAACGCCCTCCAGTACCGCCTGACCGCCGATACCGCAGGAGCGTCTGCTCTTCTTTCTCATAAGGGATTCCTTTCCTTATGCGCTTCATGTGTATCAAAAATAAGGTTGAGATTAAAAATCTCAACCCTTTTTGTCACACTATTTGCTTTCTACGCCATACTTCTTATTGAACTTGTCAATACGTCCCGCTACTCTGGTAGCTTTCTGCTGACCCGTATAGAATGAATGGCACTTGGAACAAACTTCTACGTGGATCTCAGGCTTTGTGGAACCTGTCACAAATGTGTTGCCGCAGTTGCAGGTAACAGTTGCCTGGTAATACTCCGGATGGATACCTTCTTTCATCGCTCTCACCTCTCTATTGTAATGAATTCTCTTCTTTTCTCACATCATGTCCGTAATACGGACAGCGAATTCATTGTAGCATAATTTACTCTCTCTGGCAAGCATTTTTAAAAGAATTTAATTTTCTTTACCATATTGACAAATTCCACGTTAGTCCGGGTCCGGGAAAACATGTCCAGAATCTTATCCACAGCCTCTTCCGGCTTCAGGGAATTGAGCGCTTTTCTCATGATGTTGATGGCTTCCAGCTCTTCCTTACACAGCAGCAGATCTTCCCTTCTTGTGCCGGATTTGGGAATGTCAATGGCCGGGAACACACGCCGCTCGGAAAGTTTGCGGTCCAGCACCATTTCCATGTTGCCCGTACCCTTGAATTCCTCGTAGACCACATCATCCATCTTACTGCCGGTCTCCACCAGTGCCGTAGCCAGAATGGTCAGACTGCCGCCCTCCCGCATGTTTCTGGCAGCGCCAAAGAACCGCTTGGGCATATGCAGGGCCGCAGGGTCCAGGCCGCCGGAAAGCGTCCTGCCGCTGGGCGGGACCACCAGATTGTAAGCCCTTGTCAGACGGGTGATGCTGTCCAGAAGCACCGTCACGTCTCTGCCATGCTCCACCAGACGTTTGGCCCTCTCAATGACCATTTCCGACACTCGTTTATGATGCTCCGGCAGTTCATCGAAGGTGGAATAAATGACTTCCACATTCGGCCCTTCAATCGCCTCTCTGATATCCGTCACTTCCTCGGGACGTTCGTCGATCAGAAGAATGATCAGGTGCATCTCCGGATTGTTTTTCTTGATTGATTTCGCCACTTCCTTTAAGAGAGTCGTCTTGCCGGCCTTGGGAGGAGATACGATCATCCCCCTTTGCCCTTTCCCCACGGGGCTCATCAGATCCATGATGCGCATGGCTATGCTGGCCCCCGGTGTCTCCATACGCAGCCTCTGATCCGGGAATATCGGTGTCATATCTTCAAAGTTGCGCCTCCGGCATGCCACTTCCGGTACATAGCCGTTAATTTTCTTCACAAAAAGCAGCGCGCTGAACTTCTCCGCCTGTGTCTTGACTCTCGTGTTGCCCTCCACGATATCGCCGGTCTTGAGACCGAAACGCCGGATCTGGCTGGGTGCCACATAGACATCGTTCTCGCCGGGCAGATAATTCTCGCAGCGGATAAATCCGTAGCCGTCAGGCATCACTTCCAGGATACCATTGGCAATCTCTCCGCTGTCAAGATCAGCCAGCGATTTTTCGTTTTCATTCCGCTCACGCTCACCCCGTTCCGGTCGCTCATTCCGCTCCGCGCGCTCCGGCCGCTCACTGCGTTCCGTCTTTTCCGCACGCTCCGTGCGCTCGCTGCGCTCTCCCTGTTCCGGCCGCTCCGCGCGCGCCGCGGCTCCTGTATCCGGTGTATCCTCGGTTCTTCTGCGGGCGCCGCCCCCGCTCTCCTCACCGGCTCCGTCTTCGCCCCGGCTCTCCCGCTCATCCATCTTCAGCATGGCATCCACGACTTCCGCCTTCTTCATCGTGGAAGTGCCCTTGATTCCTCTCGACTTTGCGATCGCCTTTAAATCCGCCAAAGCCAGTGACTCATATTTTTCTCTCATACACAGTTTTCCTCCCTTTTCAATTGCATCTACTGTCTTTTCTCTGTTGTTCAATGGGATTGTCGTACGAATGTACATGAAGCTATCCGAAAAACATATCAAAGTTTATTACAATCAATAGCTATATTATACATAACTTTTCGCAGATTGCAAACATAATTTGATGGCTGATTATTTGCTTAAGATACCATTTTTTTCCAAAAAAATTATGCCTGTCAGGGAACATATCCCCGTCACACAAAGAAATGGCATCCGCCCTGAAAAAGTTGGATGCCATTCCGAAAATCGTTTTCTGATTCACGTATCTGCTTAAACCAGAATCATCATCACTGCTTATATTCCTCCCACGATGGCAGTGATCAGTTCTTTAAACTGTTTTGCCACCCGGTCGGCGGTCTCCTGCACTTCTTTGTGATCCAGCGGTTGATCCGACATACCTGCCGCCAGATTGGTGATACAGGAAATGCCGCACACTTCCATTCCCATGTGACGGGCCGCCATAGCCTCGCAGGCCGTACTCATTCCCACTGCGTCTCCGCCCCATGCCCGGCACATACGGATCTCCGCAGGTGTCTCATAGGCAGGGCCCGTGAGCTGCACATACACGCCTTCCCGCAGAGGAATCCCAAGCTCATGCGCCTTTTCCCTGATAATGTTTTGCATCCGCACGCTGTAAACCTCACTCATATCGGGAAATCTGACGCCCAGTTCATCCACGTTGGCGCCGATCAGCGGACTGGGAACTCCCGTTGTGATATGATCCGTGATCATCATAAAATCACCCGGCCTGTAATCAAAGTTCACGCCGCCGGCCGCGTTGGTGAGAATCAGCTTTCCGGCCCCCATCAGGCCCATCAGACGGGCGGGCAGAACCACATCGGACATGGGATATCCTTCGTAAAAATGCACACGGCCCTGCATGATAACCACCGGCACATCCCCCACATGGCCGAATACAAATCTGCCTTTGTGTCCCGCCACCGTGGAAGTTGGGAACCCTTCTATTTCGCTATATGCAATCACCTCTGCCGCCTTGATCCCATCTGCATAATCACCCAGTCCTGAGCCCAGGATCAGAGCCACTCTGGGCTCAAAATCAGTCTTTGCCCTCACACTCTTCAGGCATGTCTGTAATTTTTCATACACTTCACCCATTTTCTTCTCCTTTCCAATAGCATTTTTATCTTCCGGTTTTTTCCTCTTTTCTGCCTGTTCTGAACTGTTTCATAAGATCGGAAAGAAACTGAATCACCGGACCGGCAGTCAGCGCCGTGATCACGGTAATCACGCCCAGCTTCCCTCCCAGAAGAGTCCCCAGGATAATGCAGCCAAGATCAAAGAGTACTTTGACGACTCTGTACTTACTGCGGACTCTGTCTCTGATCACCATCACCACTCCTGTAAAAGGATCCAGCCCGATATCCGCCGTAATATACATGGCAACTCCCGTATAAAGCAGCAGACAGCCCGCTGCCGCCCCCGCAATCTGCGCCGTCAGTGTAGGGGCCGGGAAGAGGATCTGATACAGCTTCCCGCCCAGATCCACAAACAGGCCATAGGGAATAATATAAATAAAAGTTCCGATATTGATATAATGTCTGCCTGTAAAGAAAATACCTGCCAGCAAAATAACATTGACCAGATTGGAGGCCATGCCAAGCTGCTGTGGGGAGAGGGATGCCACATTCCTGATTCCGTCATAGACAATGCCTACCGGATCATTTCCCAGTGCGGCAGCGGCATTGAAAGCCACACCGGTTCCTACCAGCACAATTCCTGCTGCTGCCAGAAGCATTTCGCTTACTCTCGCTTTCTTCAACCATACTCTCCTCTCTCTGCTCCCTGCATCGCTTACCCACTTTTAACATAACTGATCCAAAATGGAGCTGCCAATGGTTCCTTCCGGCATGCGGACACCAAAATTCTCGGCAATACTCGCGCCGATCACCGCAAAAGTATCTTTGTTTTCAAGGGCACCGCCCTCTTTCATCCCTCTGGCATACGCGATAAACGGAACATATTCCCTTGTATGATCCGTACCGCTGTAGGTCGGATCATTTCCATGATCCGCTGTCAGAATGAGGAGATCATCAGCGCGCATCTGCGCAAGCAGCACGCCCAGATTTTTGTCAAACTTCTCGATCTCTCTTCCATAGCCGGGCACATCCCTGCGATGTCCCCATAAAGCGTCAAAGTCCACAAGATTGACAAAACACAGTCCGTGGAAATCTTCTTTACAGATTTCGATGGTCTGTTCCATCCCATGCACCGAGCTGTCTGAGTGATAAGTCCTGGTAATGCCTTCTCCGCAGAAAATATCATTGATCTTTCCCACACCAATCACATCAAAACCCGCATCTTTCAGCGCATTGAGTACCGTGGGGCCGGTCGGTTTAAGCGCATAATCATGGCGATTGCTCGTACGCCTGAACTCTCCCTTTTTCTTTCCCACATAAGGTCTCGCGATAACCCGGCCGACTCTCCACTCATCTTTCATGGTAATTTCTCTGGCAATCTCACAGCAACGGTACAGATTCTCCAGGCCAAAAGTCTCCTCGTTCCCGCAAATCTGAAGAACGGAATCCGCGGATGTATAGACGATCATGGCGCCTGTGGCAATCTCTTCTTCGCCCAGCTCCTCTATGATTTCCGTACCGCTGGCGCTCTTATTGCCGATGACACGCCTTTTGCACCGCTTTTCCAGTTCCGCGATCAGTTCCGGCGGAAAACCTGTATCCGTAAAGGTTCGAAAAGGCTGGTCGGTACGGATTCCCATCATCTCCCAGTGTCCGGTCATGGTATCCTTACCGTTGCTCCTCTCTCCCAGACGCAGGTAGCGCCCCAGCGGTTTTTCCACACCTTCCATCTCACCTGCCGTATGCAGATTCAAAAGGCCCAGTTTTCTCAGGTTAGGAATATCCAGTGTCCCCATCCTGTCCAGGATATGTCCCAGTGTATCCACCCCCACATCACCGAACCCGGGTGAATCCGGCATGGCGCCGATTCCGAGAGAATCCAGGACAATCACAAAAATTCTTTTATAATTCGTCATCTATCTCACCTCTGCTGCCAGATTCTTCGGTCCGAATCCCATCGGCAGCATCTCTTTCAGCGTAAAGATTTCATATTGTTCTCTGTCTGTGGCCAGGATGATCTGAAAGGTATCCGGATCACAAAATTCCATCATCACCTGCCGGCAGACGCCGCAGGGCTGGGCATATGCAGTCAGAACACCGTCCGCACCACCTACCACACAGATGGCCTTAAACTTTCGCTCTCCTTCGCTGACCGCTTTGAAAAACGCGGTACGTTCCGCACAGTTCGTCGGCGTATAGGATGCATTTTCTATATTGCATCCTGTATAGATTTTCCCGCTCTCTGTCAGCAGCGAGGCGCCTACCCGGAAACCGGAATAAGGTACATAGGAAAAGGCGAGCTGGCCGATTGCCAGATCTATCATCTTCTGCACTGTCTGTTTATCCATCCGTCTGCACCTCCCTGATTTAATATCCGGTTGCCTCTTCCTTTTTTACCAGTTTGATGATCCGGCTTGTACCCAGACGATCCGCACCCAGTTCCAGAAAACGGTATGCGTCGTCCAGAGAAGCGATGCCGCCTGCCGCCTTGATCTTCACATCCGGCCCCACATGCCGCGCAAACAGTTCCACGTCCTCAAAGGTGGCCCCTGCCGCTGAAAATCCCGTCGATGTCTTGATATAATCCGCACCTGCTTTTGTGACGATCTCACACATCTTAATCTTTTCTTCGTCAGTCAGAAGACAGGTTTCAATGATGACTTTCAGGATTTTATCCCCACAGACAGCTTTTAAAGCACGGATTTCTCCCTCGATCCGGTCATATTCTCTGTCCTTGAGCCAGCCGACATTGATCACCATATCAATCTCCGCCGCACCGTTTTCTATGGCATCCCTTGTCTCAAATTCTTTTGTCTTCGTAGTCATATACCCGTTAGGGAATCCGATCACCGTACATACTGCCACCTTTCCCTGCATATATTCACTGGCCGCTCTGACATAGCTGGGCGGGATACATACCGAGGCAGTTTCATATTCCATGGCATCGTCACAGATCTGCCTGATCTCATCCCATGTGGCACCTGGCAGCAGCAGGGTATGGTCTACGTGTTTCAGCATTTCAGTCGTATTCATCATTTTCATCTCCTATTCTGGTTTTGAGGATATTACTTGTCTTTTTGTATCAGGATGCGAAGGGCTTCCACCGCAGTCTGGATCGCCATGTCCGTATCGTGTACCACCGGGTTTTCGAGCCCCAGTTTTTCTCTTTCCTGATTAGCTACGACAAGGAAGCAGGATCCTGCACGGACACGCAGATGACCGGCCACGATAAACATTGCCGCCGATTCCATCTCAGAAGCCAGACAGCCCATCCGTTTCCATGCTTCCCATTTATTCATCAGTTCATAACTCACCGGTTTTGTTTCCGGCTCGTGCTGACCATAGAAGGCATCCTTGCACTGCACGACACCGGTATGAAAGGGATATCCTTTCCTTTCCGCGGCAGCCACAAGCGCATTGGTCACGGCCAGATCCGCCACAGCGGGATATTCAATGGGGGCATATTCGCGGCTTGTGCCCTCCATGCGCACCGCTCCCGTTGCCACTACGATATCGCCGCTCTTTACTTCGGTCTGCATGCCGCCGCACGTCCCGATGCGGATAAAGGTATCCGCACCGCACCGGAAGAGTTCTTCCATCGCAATGGAGGCAGACGGACCGCCGATACCGGTCGATGTGACGCTGACTTTTACCCCGTCCAGCATACCGGTATAGGTGATATATTCTCTGTTGTCCGCGATCAGAACCGGTTGATCAAAATATTTTGCAATCCTTGCGCACCGTTTCGGATCGCCCGGCATGATCACGTATCGTCCCACTTCACCCGCCGCCACCTGAATATGATATTGCCTGCTCGCATCTTCTGAATAATTTTTCATGAAATTCACCCCATCTCTTATTGCCGGACGCTCTGTCCGCTCTGTCTGATCCGGGCTGCGTCCCGGAAGTTTCGGCTTTTATCGCTGTCCCTTGTCATAAGGGATTCCCTCTGCCTTGGGCGCTCTGGATTTGCCGGAGACAAACACCAGAACAATCAGAGAGATAATATACGGAAGCATGTTATATACCGTACTGGGCAGCTTAAGTGCCACCAGCGCGTCAAATCCTGTATACACGTTGGAAAGCGCCCGGAAGAGACCGAACAGAAGTGCCGCAAGTCCGATATTGACAGGCCGCCACTGTCCGAAAATCATAACTGCCAGCGCCAGGAAGCCAAACCCGGCCACGCCGTTTTCAAATTTCCACTCACTGACGCCTGCCGTAATATAAACCAGACCGCCCAGGCCGCCCAGTGCGCCGGAGATCAGTACGCCCGCATAACGCATTTTATAAACATTGATTCCTACGGAATCAGCCGCCTGCGGATGTTCACCACAGGCACAAAGCCGCAGGCCAAATCTGGTTTTATACAAAATCACATAGGATGCTACCAGCACCAGAAAGGCGATCAGCATAAACCAGTTGAACTCAAAACGGCCGATATTGAGAATAAATGCCTTCTTGGCCTGGCCGTAAGCAACCGTCGAAGATACATTGTCCACACTTTCCGCAGTGTTAATCGCTCTTACCAGAACGACCGCTGCCGCCGGCCCCAGAAGGTTCAGCGCCGTACCTACCAGTGTCTGATCCGCATTGAATTTGATGGCCGCCACGCCAAGCAGCAGGGAAAAAATCATCCCTACCACAACACTCGCCAGGATGACAAGCACAACAATCAGCACCGCTGCCGTACCGGCAGGCAGATATTTCATCGTAAGAGCGCCGCCCAGTGCGCCTACGACCATAATCCCCTCCAGGCCGATATTGATCACGCCGCTGTGCTCCGAAAAGCATCCGCCCAGTGCCACCAGTACCAGCACGGAAGCAAAGATAAGTGTATACTGAATCAACAATAGCATAAAAAGCACCTCCTATTCCGGTTCCATGTTATTTGTTTTTTTCTTCTCTTTTATCCAGCAATCTGTTCAGCCATACTTTGAAGAAAAGGACAAAGCCGCACAGGTAAATGATAAATGCCGAAATCAGATCCGAGATCTGGGTACAGTACATTGTCTTATCCACGTAAGTGCCTCCGCTGGTAATATGCTGGATAAAATAGGAGGACAGGATGGCGCCCAGAGGATTGGAGCCGCCCAGGAATGCTGCGGCAATCCCGTTAAAGCCCATAGCCGGCACGCTTGTCTGCTGTACCATCCACTGTTCAATACCGGTCAGATAAAAGATCGCCGCACCGAAGCCGGCCAGGCCGCCGGCAATAACCATGGTCAGTATTATGTTTCGCTTTTCCCGCATACCGCAATATTTTGCCGCATTCTTATTCATGCCGGTCGCCTTGAGTTCAAACCCGAACCTGGTCTTTTCCAGGACTACCCATACGATCACGGCCATCATGACCGCCAGCGGCAGGCCGATCGTGACAAATTCAT
The DNA here is from genome assembly GCA_910587155.1 of uncultured Lachnospiraceae bacterium. GTDB lineage: Bacteria > Bacillota > Clostridia > Lachnospirales > Lachnospiraceae > VSOB01. Next base: position 39,920 of record CAJULA010000011.1, on the reverse strand, counting down.
TTTTGGAGAATACCCGGTCAAGACCGATATTAGGAAGCAATGCGCTTTTGTTGACACTGTCAAGGGGTTTTGTATAGGGGGTGGACTGCTCCTTGACACCGGTCAGCAGCATATTGACCAGATAAAGGCCAATCCAGTTGAGCATAATGCAGGAAATCACTTCGTTTACATTAAAATATGCTTTCAGGGCACCGGAAATCCCTCCCACAAAGGCTGCCGTCACAACGGCTGCCAGCATACACACATACCAGGGCATTCCCAGTCCGATCCCGAAATACAGACAGGCTCCCACGCCGACTACATACTGTCCGGCAGCGCCGATATTAAACAGTCCCACTTTCCAGGCAAACAAAACCGAAAGGGAACACATCAGCAATGCGGATGCCTTGACAAGAGTCGTCCCCAGATATTTGGTGGCAGCCGCCGCACTGGGATAATAAAGGAAGTTTTTTAATATCGCCACAATCGCCTTCCCCGCCCCGCCCGGATTGATAATCACCAGAACAATATAACCGATCAGAAGACCGATTATGATACAAAGCAGGGAGCCTAAAATGGTCTGAAAACCGCTGTTTCTGAGGAGGCTTTCTTTCTTTTTGGATTCTTTACTCATCTGCACTTACCCCTTTCTCTTCGAACCGGCCATGTAGAGTCCCAGCTCTTCCACCGTGACCTCCTGCGGATCAAACTCACCCACGATCTCGCCTTCATACATCACAAGGATCCGGTCCGACACATTCATAACCTCATCCAGTTCCAGACTGATCAGCAGAACGCCCTTGCCCGCATCTCTCTGTGCCACCAGCTGCTTATGAATATATTCAATGGCGCCCACATCCAGCCCTCTTGTAGGCTGTACCGCGATCAACAGCTCCGGATTCTTGTCAATCTCCCGGGCAATAATCGCTTTCTGCTGGTTCCCGCCTGACATGGAGCGCGCCTTTGTCGCTGCTCCCTGGCCGGAGCGTACATCATACTGGTCGATCAGTTTTTCCGCATATTGCCTGATCGCTTTTCGTTTCAGAAATCCCATCCGGTTCGTGAAAGCCGGCTCGAAATATCTCTGCAGGACGATATTATCTTCCAGCGAATAATCCAGCACAAGGCCATGCTTGTGGCGATCCTCCGGTATATGGCTCATGCCGCTCGTAAGACGCTCTCTGATCGGCATATGGGTAATATCCTTTCCGTTCATGGTAATCGTCCCGCTTTTTAACGGCTCCAGGCCGGACAGTCCATATACGAACTCCGTCTGTCCGTTTCCGTCGATCCCCGCGATACAGACGATCTCCCCTCTGTGCACCTGCAGTGACACGTGATTCACGGCATTGTTTTTATGCCGTCTGGAAGCCACTGTCATATCTTTGATATCCAGCACCACTTCTCCCGGCTTTACCGGCTGCTTTTCCACCACAAAGTTTACATCGCGCCCCACCATCATTGCCGACAGTTTTTCCGGTGTGGTATCTTTGATCTCCACAGTCCCGATATATTTTCCCTTCCGCAGCACGCTGCAGCGGTCCGCCACCTGCATGATTTCCGCCAGCTTATGCGTAATGAAAAGGATACTCTTGCCTTCTGCCGCCAGACCTTTCATGATATTCATCAGCTCATGAATCTCCTGAGGAGTCAGAACGGCAGTCGGTTCGTCAAAGATCAGAATCTCATTATCGCGGTAGAGCATCTTGAGAATCTCCGTCCTCTGCTGCATACCGACCGTGATATCTTCGATCAGTGCGTCCGGATCCACCGAAAGACCATATTTTTCGGAAAGCGCCACAACCTTGGCACGTGCCTCATCTTTCTGAAGAAATCCCCCCTTGGTAGTCTCCACGCCCAGGATAATATTATCCAGGACACTGAAACACTCGACCAGCTTAAAATGCTGATGTACCATGCCGATTCCCAGAGCATTTGCATCATTGGGATCATTGATTACAACCTTTTTCCCGTCTTTGTGTATCTCGCCTTCCTCCGGCTGATACAGTCCGAAGAGAACACTCATCAGCGTGGATTTCCCTGCCCCATTCTCCCCCAGCAAAGCGTGGATCTCACCTTTTTTTAACTGTAAAGTGATATTGTCATTTGCTATGATGCCCGGAAATCTCTTCGTAATATTCAGCATTTCAATCGCATACTCAGCCATCCTTTACATACCTCCTCTCGATCTTTCTTTTTATCATGTTTGACTTTCAAATCAAGATTAAAAGATTTTCTTTCAACCTTATTTTTTCAGCAAAAACCGCGGAAAAATTTCTCATAGGATGAAAAAAAGGGAAGCAGGCGCCGAACCCGCTTCCCTTGCCTTCACAATGCATTCCCCGGTTTTCACAAAATACTACTGATCAAATTGGCTTATTTGATGCTGCCGTAGTCATTTACCTTGACCGCAGTTGACGGAAGAGCCGTAATATCGCCGGAAACTTCCACTTCACCGTTGTACATGGCCTTCACCAGCGCAAGATAATCGTCTTTCGTAAATCCGTCGCCCCACTGTGTGCTCTCAAGAGGAAGCTGTACATAGTTGTCTTCCGGGTTCTCGGAAACCAGGCCAAGGTTATCAATCTTGCCTTTGTAATTATCCCATTTTCCGTCTTTGATATCGGTAAGAACCGTATTCACGGTTGCGGAAAGACCTTTCATGGCAGAAGTAATCGTCAGACCTTCCCCGAGGGCATCAATGATAGGAGCCTGATCAGAGTCAACACCGATCACCTTGCCGCCTGCCTTCACTGCCGCTTCCGCTGCGGATGTGTAGATACCGCCGCCGCATGCAAATACGATTTCCACGCCCTTGGAACCATACCAGGTATCCATATACGCAGTAATATCGGCATCACCGTAGAACTGTCCGCCGCATACATATTCGATCTCAACATCGCCGCTCACACCCAGCTCTTCCGCCGCTGCGTTCGCACCCTGTACATAACCGTATCCGAAACGTGTCACGGCCGGAACGGACATACCACCCAAAAAGCCCAGATGTCTGTAGCCCAGTTTCACTGCCGCATAGCCTGCCATATAGCCGGAAAGCTCTTCCTGATAGGTACAGCAATATACATTGTCCGTATTGTAATATTCTGTCACATCCCAGTTGGCCGGATTATAGTCATAGCCTTCACCGACACCTTTTTCACAGATATCGCCCGCTCCCACATCCAATGCGATGAATTTCACATCAGGATAAAGCTCGGACTGGTCCACAACTGCTGCCGCAAACATATAGCCCGGCATCAGAATGACATTCGCCCCGTCTGCCACTGCCTGATCCACACTGGCATTTCTGGCTTCATCAGAGTCGCTCTCCGGCTTATAGTAATTGAACACCATGCCGTTTGCCTCGGCCCATGCCTTTGCCGACTCATAGGTTGTCTGATTAAAGCTCTGATCGGTGATATCTCCGGAGTCCGTGATCATGGCAATGCTCATATCTCCGCCTGCCGCTTCACTCTCTCCGCCTGCACTTTCCGCACTGTCCCCGCTTCCGCCTTCTGCCTGTGCGCCGCTCTCACTGCCGGCAGCATTGCCTGCGTCATTGCCGCCCTCATTGCCGGAGCCGCATGCCGTAAGCGAAAGCGCCATCATGCCCGCGAGCATCAGTGCAATTAGTCTCTTCTTCATAGATGAGTACCTCCCTTGTGAAATTTGTTATTCAGTAATTCATTATAAGATGTAACCCGGCAGGAGTCAATGCCTGTATTGAGAAACATTGCCTCCGTCCACCTTTTCAAAATCAACCCAGACATATTTGCCGTCTTCGGAAATCCCTTCCATGTCCTGCGTATCTTTGCCCCCGGCCAGACAAATGGCCATATCCACGGCGGCCTCCCCCTGTCCTTTGCCCGACTGGTAGACCGTAAAAGCCATCTCGCCCTTCTCAATGGCATCGCATCCGTCGGCCGTGGCATCCACACCCAGTACCGGGACTGCGGAGAAATCCATTCCTGCGGCTCTGCCTGCCTCCAGTACGCCCAGGGCCATGGCATCATTATTGCAGATCACACAGTCCGCACGGCTGCCGGTGCGCAGAAACAGTTCAAAAAGCTCTCTGGCCTGCTGCGTATCCCAGTTGGCACTGTCTTCAAATATATAATTGATCTTTTTGCCGCTCTCTTCCAGCGCTTTTTTCACACCGTTCGTCCTGCCTGTTGTAGCGGAATGATATCTGGGGCCTTTGATCAGAACCACGTTGATTTCCTGACTGCCGCTCATCTGTCCCAGGACATATTCGGCCTGGAACTGCCCTGCCACCTGTTCGTCGGAACCCACATATACATATTTTCCCGCTTCCAGATATTTATCATCCGGACAACTGTTAAAAAATACAATGGGAATATCTTCCGCGCTCATTTTAAGCTGTACTGCCGTATCCGTCGATACTGCACTGCAAAGTATGACATCATAATCTTCCGCCGCCGCCCGCTTGAGCTGTTCCACCTGTTCTTCGATGGAGCCATGGGCATCCTCCACATGCAGAGAAACCCCTTGCGCCGTCGCCCTGTCCATAGCCGCATCCACCAGTGTCTGGCGGAAGGTATCCATCTCGTTCAAAGAGAGAAATATCCGGATTTCCTTATGTCCCACGGCACTGCGCCTGCCACAGCCGCCCGCTGTCAGCAGCATGGCAAACATCCCAAGAACTGCCAGTGCTCTTATCCAATGCTTCTTTTTCATTGTGCTCCGGCCTCCTTCTCTATTCTGAATCTGGCCACCTGACCATAGAGCTCTTCTGCAGATGCCGTCAGCTCCCTGGCGCCGTCCGAAACCCTTTCGCTGCTCTCTGTAATATTGTTGGCCTGTTCCACCATAGTTTCCGAAGTGGCCAGTATTTCCTGCGAGCTGGCCGCCTGTTCCTGCGAGATAGCTGCCATATTGGTGGCCACATCATCCACCTGTTCCACCTTGCGGATCATCTCCTGCACCAGACCGCTCACCTTATCAATATCACCGAATATGGTGTCAAATGTCTTGAGCGCATCCCCGACCAGCCTGCTGCTGTTGTTGATATTTTTTACACTCTCATCCGTCTGTCTGATGGTATCCCCCACCAGTTCATTGATCTCCTTAATGAGAATTTCTATATTGTGAACCGCCTCTGCACTTGTCTTGGCAAGCTGGCCAATCTCCATCGCCACCACGGCAAAGCCTCTGCCCGCTTCGCCTGCCCTGGCAGCCTCGATGGAAGCATTTAATGAAAGCAGATCCGTCTGATCCGCAATGTTTCCGATGACACCGGTAATATTATTGATCTCTTCCGAAGCCTGTCCCACTTTATTAATCGCCTGCTGGAGCTTTTGCATGGAAGCGTCAATATCTGTCATGGCGCCGCCGACACGCTGCATATCCGACTTGCCGCGTATGGAAATCTCCACGGTCTCGCGCATCTTCTGATCCACCTGCGCGCCGTCCTCCTTTGTGTCGGCCACTACCGTCGCCAGCGTAGTTGCATTATCCGCAATCTCATTGACAGACAGAGACAGCTGCTCCACTGTCACATTCAGTTCCTTCATCGACTGGCTCTGGAGCCTGGAAGCATCATACATCTGTCCTGACACTTCGTTGCTGGTATTTGCCTCTTCGTTTAACTTTCGGGAAACCCCGTGTATGGATGCTATCATCTCCCGCATGGAAGCGATAAAGCTCTCCACATGCCGGCTCATAATCCCGATTTCATCACTGCTCTTTCTGCCTACCCGGATTGTAAAATCTCCGCCGGTCATGGCGGTAATGACGTCGGTCAGCCCTTTCACGGGGCGGATTACCATATGTACCACACGCTCCACTAAGACGGCCAGAATCAAGACCGACACAACCCCGATCACTGCCATCAGTGTTCTGACACCCTTGATATCCGCATAGATCACATCCGTGGGAATGTAGGAAACGAGAATCCAATCCGTCCCCTGTATCTGGGCAAACGCCGTCATATTCCCGTCGATCTCCGACATATCCAGATCCTGCCGGTCAATCTTTTCTCCCACGGCCCGCAGAAAATCGTCTCCTGACTGGGAAAGTCCGGTGGAGATCAGCCCGTTGTCGTGATGTGCCAGCACCGTGCCGTCGGTGCCGCTCACCAGAAACGCTCTGGCCTGCTCCATCTCAATAAAGCTGTTTACGATAATACTGATCCGCTCCAGGGTCAGATCCGCAGAAATCACTCTGATAACACCGGAGGCATCCTTTAAGATACCTGACGCACTGATTACTTCAGCCCCCGCCGCACTGGTATAGGCTCTGGTAAAGCCCATATTCCAGCGGGTCAGACCTTCCTGATACCATACCGTCTGCAGTGGATCTGCCTCATTTTTATCAGAGCCGGCAGCTGTGAGCAGATTTCCGTTCTCCTCCGCTATATACAGGCCCTGCGGATAATTGTCGTTAAATCCATAATAGCTGTCCAGTATCGCCTGCAGCTGCTCCGGCCCGGGATTCGTCTGTTCAATCGCACGCTTGGCCGCCTGAAAGGCCGCCAGATTTTCATTCAGCCACGCCTCAATCTGATTTGCCTGATTCTCAATGGATGAACTGAGCAGATTTTCCGAATAAGCCTTGATGATATCCCTGGAAATAAAATAAGATATCCCTACCAAAAGTACCATAATCAGGATCACCACCGGTAGTATGATACCCAGCAGTTTCACCTTGATGGAAACCATCCGCTTCCCACTTTCCTCTTTCATAATCCCTCCACACCCTCATACCTCTTTTTGCACAAAAAAGTCCGAATAAAACTGATTTTATTGTACACTTTTTGGGTATGAAGTGCAAGAGTTTTCCTTAATCAAGTAAAATCTCCTCCACGGTCACAAACTCATATCCCTCTTTCTGCAAAAGATCCACAATCTCCAGTGCGGCGGCCACACTGGACGGATACTGGTCATGCATCAGGATAATATCCCCTTCCTTCACTCTGCTGACCGTATTTCTGACGATACAGTCTTTATCATCAAGGCACCAGTCCCGCGGGTCAATGGACCAGAGCACCGGAAACATATTCAGTTCTTCTTCATATTTTTTATTCCACGAACCGTACGGCGGTCTGATATATTCCGTATCCTCTCCCGTAATCTCCCGTATTGCCTCATTGGTGGAGACAATTTCCTCCCGGAACTGCTCTCCGTTGGCGGCGGTAAGCTGTATATGATGAAACGTATGATTGCCGATCAGATGCCCCTCTTTATACATTCTTTCCACAATCTCCGGATATTTGGAGACGTTGGCGCCCGTCACGAAAAAGGTGGCCTTGACACCGCGTTCTTTCAGGCCGTCCAGCAGTTTCACCGTATAGCGGGGATGGGGCCCGTCATCAAAAGTCAGCGCAATCCGTTTGCCCGCATCCTCCGACTGTTTCGTATCCTTTTCCGGGGCCACGGCTTCGGCTTTCTCTTCCGTCTCCCTGCCCGTACTTCCCCATGCCCCTGTCTGCCGGACGGACGCCGCGCGCTCTGACTGCACCAAAAAAAGCAGCCCCGCCAAAAGTAAGTCCAGGATCACCATCCGTTTTACCCAAATCCCTGCTTTCATTCAGACTGCCTCTTTTCTTTTTTTCCTTCCTGCACAATATATGCCGCCGGACTTTATTTTATACCATGTCCCCCGTCAGTTCTGACCGAACACACCGTCAAAATACTTCTCATAAATGCGGAAAAATCCCGCCGTACTCACATTGTCGTCATGAATCATGGCAATGCTCTCCCAGACATCCGGGTTCATATTACGGGCCAGAGATTCCGCAAAGGCATCATACTCCTGACTGAACACTTCCTTCCTGCGCTGTTCTACGATCTTTACCTTATTCGCGTCCGTCTCTTCTTTATTAAACGTACTGATACATTTTATAATATGATATCCATACTCTGTCTCCACGATATCACTGATCTCACCGTTTCCCAGATTGAAGGCCGCTTTCTCAAAGTCCTCTTCCATCTCTCCTTTTCCGAAGGAATAGATACTTTTACTGTCTTCATTATATCTGGTCACCAGGCTGTCAAAATCTTCTCCCGCCTGTATCTCTGCCAGAATCTGCTCCACCTTTTCACGTGCCTTGCGTTTCTCTGCCGCCTCATAAGGCACACGCTGACCGCCGCTCCCGGTGGAGTAGGTTTTGATCAGGATATGAGAGATCGTGATCGTACGGGCTTCATCATCACTGATCTCGGGGTTGATGTCTTTGATGATATAACGGTACACCTTATCGGCAATGGCATATTCCTCATACATGGCGCTGAGACTTTTTTCATCCACGCCCATGGCACTGATCTCCGTCTCATTCAAGGAAGCATAGTACTCGGAACCGGCCTGCTGTGCCAGTGCCTTTTCCCGTTCATTTAATGTCACGCCATATTTTCCGGCCAACAGACTCATAACCTTGATCTCTGCCAGTTCTGCCAGAACCGTGTCTTTCACATTCTGCTCCAGAGTAGCCCCGCGCAATGTCTTTTCCCAGATCCTTTTGCCATAGATACCCTCATACTGATTCTGCGTATTGGTCAGATAGACCATAACTTCCGATACGGAGCACGATGTACTTTCAATACGGAATACCTCATCCTTCCCGAATCCGGTCGTCAGCACCACCTTGATCGGCTCTCTGTCATCCTTTTTATCCGCTGCCTCTGCCTCTGCGTATTCGCTTTCTCTGCCTGCAGCTTCCGTATTCCCGCCGCAGCCGACACAGAACAGGGACAGAGCATACACACAGAGCAGAATAAGCAAATATTTTTTTCTCATCCCCATCACTCCATGGTTCTTATGATACTCCTTGCCACACTGATGCCGTTGGCAGATGCCTGCTGCAGTCCTCTTGTCACACCCGCACCGTCGCCAATGGCACGCAGTCCCCGGATACTTGTCTCAAAGTCCCGGTTTACCACCACTTTGTTGGAATAAAATTTCACCTCTACCCCGTAGAGAAGTGTCTCCTCCGAGGCAATGCCCGGTGTCACCTTGTCAAGTGCCAGCAGCATTTCTTCGATATCCACCATAATCCTGTGAGGAAATACAAGTGACAGATCCCCCGGCACTGCGTCTTTGAGTGTAGGAATGATATTGTTGCGGCAAAGGCGCTCTTCCGTCGTCCGTCTGCCTCTTCTGAAATCACCGAACGTCTGCACCAGGATCTTCCCTCCGCAGAGCATATTGGACAGTTCCGCTATCTTGCGTCCATACGCAATGGGTGTGGTAAAAGGCTTGGTAAAATTTTTGGACACCAGAATGGCAAAATTGGTATTGTCGGTCTTATACTCTTTCGACTTATAGGCATGCCCGTTGACAACCGCAAGACCTCCCTCATAATATTCCGTCGCCACTTCACCGGAAGGATTCGTACAAAAGGTCCGCACTTTATCGTCAAAGGTAGGCGTGTGATAGACCAGTTTTGCCTCATAAAGATTTTCATTGAGTGTCTGCATGACCTCATCCCGCACTTCCACCCGTACACCCACATCCACGGTACCCGGCGATGTCTCGATACCGATCTCCAGGCATTTGCCCTTAAACCAGTCGGCGCCTTCCCTGCCTACGGCAGAGACAATCTCTTTTCCGTGGAAAATCTCTCCCGCATCGGTCTTCACCCCGACTGCCCTTCCGTTTTCTACAAGGATCTCTGTCACCATCGTCTGAAAATGGAGCTCTGTGCCTGCCTCTTCCAGATGTTTCTGCAGTCTGGAATAGATCTTATATCCCTCCTCTGTCCCCAGATGACGGATCGGGCACTCCACCAGCTTTAGGTTGGCATTGATGGCTTTCCTGCGTATCTCGCGTATCTGCGCCGCTTTGTCCACCCCATATACATTGGTGTCTGCGCCAAACTGTAAATAAACCGCATCGGATTCCCCGATCAGTGCCGCCGTCTCCTCATATCCCAGAATATCCGGCAGATTACCGCCCACATCCGGGGACAGGGAAAGTTTCCCGTCCGAAAAGGCGCCCGCCCCTGCGAATCCGGTCGTAATCGAACAGGGCTTACAGCCCACGCACTGTTTCGTCTTTCTCTTGGGACATTCCCGCTTTTCGATGGATCGCCCTTTTTCAAACATCACAACGTGAAGCCCCGGTCTCTGCCGCAGCAATTCATAGGCACAGAAAATACCGCCCGGCCCCGCGCCTATTATGATTACATCCGCCCGATCTGTCATATACACATCCTCCCTTACAGCCTGTTCCCCGCCATATCATACCATGTTTCCCCGTTCGTCAGAAGATAGGGTTCCTGCTTCCTTACCGCGTCCGTAAAATCCATCCCGTCCTTCAGTCTGCGTGTAAATGCCATACCGCCGCCAAACAGTCTGACCGTGTGAATATCCGAACCTGCTGTCAGCAAAAGTCCATGAGTCCGCCCATAGGCGATTGCCTTTTCATCATACAAAGGCTCATTATGCGCCCGGCTCAGACTGCTGCTGTGGGTGGCATTGATGCCCTCCACACCATCCACAAATTCAGGGAACAGCCTGATCCTGGGAATATAATACTCCTCACGGAACGGATGGGCATGAATAATCAGCCCGCCGCCCTCGTGTACCAGCGCAAACTGTTCTTCCACGGAAGCACCGCGCAGCTGCGGATGGGCAAGCATCCACTCCGGCGACAGTCCATAAATCAGAAACTCTGTTCCCTGATAGCCCGCCTCCCAGCCAAAAAATACATCCAGGCCGATCTTATCGCCCATCTCCTTCGCCGCGTCATATCCTCTGCGAAACCGCTCCACAAACTTCTTCCAGGAAAGCTGCCTGGAAACTGCCGTATTGCCGCCCCAGTTATGGTCGGTCACAAAAATGCCGGTATAGCCCGCATCACGACAGGCTCTGGCCATCTCCGCACCGCTGTTTTTTGCACAGGCGCTGCCTTCCATCGTATGCAGATGAGTTTCATACAGATAAGGATATTTTTCCCTGTAATCTCTCTGTGTCATTCCGTTTCTTCTCCGTCCAGAATTTTTTTCAGATAATTTTTTAAAATAGCAATTGCCACATTATTCCGTCCGCCTCTGGGTATGATCAGATCGGCGTGTTTTTTGGAGGGTTCCACAAACTGTTCATGCATCGGCTTTACCGTCGTGCGGTACTGACGCAGCACGGATTCCACGCTCCGGCCACGCTCAGCCATATCCCGGGTAATCCTGCGCATCAGCCGCTCATCCGCATCCGTATCCACAAAAATCTTCAAGTCCATCAGATCCCTCAGTTGTTCTGATTCCAGGATCAGGATACCTTCCAGCATCAGTATCCTTTTGGGATATACAGTAACCGTCTCTTTGGCCCGGTTATGTATATTATAATCATAAACAGGCCGTTCTATCGGTTTTCCTGCTTTCAGGTTTATGACATCCGCGATCATGCGCTCTGTATCAAAGGAAGCCGGATGATCATAATTCAGCTTTTCCCGTTCTTCAAAAGGCATACTGTCATGGGCTTTGTAGTAACAGTCGTGTCCCACCAGCTCTATCCCCTCTCCAAAGTAATCCTTGATGATCTTTACGATCGTCGTCTTTCCTGATGCAGTCCCTCCTGCCACACCGATCACATATGTCCTGTCCATCCGCCATACCCCTTTCTCCTGTCGTATTTCCCATACGATAAAAGAATGTCCCGGCACAATGGCGCCAAGGGCATCCTTTTTTCCGCTGCAGTGCAGACGCACCTGCCTATTTGATTTCCCTGATCCAGCCCGCCGGCGCTTCTATGCGTCCCATCTGGATACCTGTCAGCGTGTCATAGAGTTTCCTGGTCACAGGCCCCATATCCTCCATACCACAGGGCAGGCAGATTTCATCGCCATGATCCACGATCTTCCCCACCGGGGAGATCACCGCAGCCGTACCACAGAGTCCGCACTCCGCAAAGTCTTTCAGTTCTTCTTTGTATATTTCTCTCTCTTCCGTCTCCAGTCCCAGATATTCCTTCGCCACATACATCAGCGAACGTCTCGTAATGGACGGCAGAATACTGGAGGATTTCGGGGTCACAACCTTGCCGTCTTTTGTCACAAAGATAAAATTGGCGCCCCCCGTCTCTTCCACCTTCGTGCGCGTGGCCGCATCCAGATACATGTTTTCGTCAAATCCCTGCTTATGCGCATCCACAATGGCATAAAGGCTCATCGCATAGTTCAGCCCCGCTTTGATGTGCCCTGTCCCGTTCGGCGCCGCCCTGTCAAAATCGCTGATCCTGATAGTCAATGGCTTCACACCACCTTTGAAATAAGGCCCTACCGGTGTGGTAAACACCCGGAACTGATATTCATCGGACGGCTTCACACCGATAACCGGCCCGCTGGCAAACATAAACGGCCGGATATATAAGGTAGCGCCGCTCCCATAGGGAGGTACAAATGCCTCATTGGCTTTTACGGTACGAAGCACCGCATCGACAAATTTCTCCCGGGGATAAACCGGCATTTCCAGCCTGCGGCAGGAGTTTTCCATGCGCTCACCATTCAGATCCGGACGGAACGTAACGATACGGCCATCCTCTGTCGTATAAGCCTTCAACCCTTCAAAGCACGACTGCGAATACTGCAAGACACCGGCACATTCATTGATCACCAGATCTCCCTGATCTGTCAGTCCGCCCTCTTCCCATGCACCCTCTTTATAATCAGCCACAAAACGCCAGTCGGTCTTTATATAATCAAACCCAAGTCCGCCCCAGTCTATCTTTTTCTTTTCCATCTGCTGTTCTCCTCCCTCTCTGGTCATAACACCGTACACGCACCTCCCGGATGCTATGCTTATTATCATACTTTCGGCAGAAAAAGTCAATCCGCATCCACGTACAGTTTCAGCCGGTCCGCAGTCTCGGACACCATCTATACAAGATTTCTGATCCCCTCGCATATCCTCCGGGCCACCACCGGATTATTCATCGTATACAGATGAATCCCATCCACACCGTTTGTCAACAGATCCACAATCTGGTTAATGGCATAAGCCATACCCGCGTCAAACAGGGCTTCTTTCTTATCCTCAAACCGGTGCATGATACGGCTGTATTTTTCCGGCAGACTGGCGCCGCAAAGCGTGACCATACGCTCGATCTGCGCCTTATTGGTGACCGGCATAATCCCCGCCTCAATGGGAACATGAATCCCCGCAATCGCCGCATCCTCCAGAAAACGGTAATAAGCATTGTTATCAAAGAAAAGCTGGGAAATCAGATGTGTCGCCCCGCTGTCTACTTTTTCTTTCAGATGGTGCAGATCAGCCGCCCGGCTTTCTGCCTCCTGATGTGTCTCCGGATAACATGCCGCACAGATATGAAACTCATCTCCCTGTTCTCTGATAAAGCGGATCAGGTCATTGGCATACAAAAATTCCTTTTTAGGTTCATAATCGGGACTTTTATCCCCCCGCAGAGCCAGCAGATTATAAATACCCGCTTCTTTGAGTTCCTCCAGCATCCCTTTCATCTCTGCCTTTGTATAATTCAGACAGGTCAGATGCACAACCGGCTCAATATGGTAAGTTTCTTTGATCTTCCTTGCCAGTTCAATTGTTTTATTGTTGACTGCACTTCCTCCCGCCCCAAATGTAATACTGATAAAATCAGGCCCAAGGCTGCTGAGTATTTCCAGCGTGGCATCAATATCCCGCAGCGCAGCCCCCCGCTTGGGCGGGAAAATTTCAAAAGAAATCACCTGTCTTTTCTTTTCTTCAAATAACAAATCCAGATTCATATGGCTTTCTCCCTTTCGTATAATAATACTCTTTATATTCCAAACAGCTTTCTCGTATTCTCCACTTCTTCCGTCCCGCATCCCAGCTTCCCGGCAATCTGGCTGTCACTGGCGGACGGATCCTTCTGCAGTTCCTGAAATATCTTTGCAGACAAAAGAATACCTTCCTGTCGTCCTTCCTGTCGTCCTTCCTGTCGCCCCTCCCATCGTGCTTCCTCTTGTTTTACATAGATGTCTTTTTCATAACTGTATTCGGCTATCAGCATATTTTCCACCTCACTGCCTTTTCGCTTCAGATAATCTGACAAGATGCCTTTGTCTATACATTCCCGAATCGCTTTTTTCAGCGTATCCTCTTCTTTTCCATACTTGCGCACAATGTCAACAAAAAGACTATATTCCCGCAACACTCTGCATTTATTCAGTATCTTATGATCTTTATCCGAATTAATATTAATAACCTTTACTTTCAGTTCCAGCCCATTTTCCACTGGCTGCCCCAGAAATGCCGATGACAGAAGCAGTTGTTCCTCCTGCGGATACTCATTTTTCCCATTATAAAACGTGTAAAACTCCGGTGTGGGTATTTTTACCAGTGTTGTTCTGTATCTGCATCTTCATCCACCAGCTGCTCATATGCCCTTCCGGTATACAGCAGGCATCGCAACGGCATATTAGGGTTTACGGTACTCTGATGTTCCCCAAATACAATTACTTTTCCATTTACTTCAAATGAAATATCATTTTTAAAATTCTTATACAAAACATCATCTATTTTTATCTTATGTATCAGGCTTTCATCCTGTAAATCCGTATCCTGTAGTGCGTTATACAGGCTCAGAAGATTTTTCAGTGCACTCTCATCACTATAAAATAAATCCACAAACACACTGTCTTTATATTCTCTGTTTTCTTTTCCCATCCTTCTGAAGTGCTCCTTTTCACACACCAAAATTTTTTGTAAATATTATACCACATCCTGCAACTTTGCCGCAATCAAAGAAAACAGCCGACAGAACCTCTCCGAAGGGGTAATGCTCTGCCGACTGCCCTTTTATCCGCTAAAATACCGCTTTGCCAAAACAAAGCACTCCTGCACGCAATGATTTCCAGCCTCACACGTCTTTCCCCTGCAGGAATCACAGCTGAGAAATCACAAAGATATCGTAAATCGCCTTGATAGCGGCCTCGAAATCATTATCGGAAACACCGATAATGATATTCAGTTCGCTGGAGCCCTGGTCAATCATCTTGACATTGACATTGGCATGTGCCAGCGCGGAAAATATCCGCCCTGCCGTACCTCTGGTGGAACGCATGCCTCTGCCCACTACCGCAATCAGCGCCAGATCGGATTCAATATCAATGGAATCCGGTCTGGTCAGGCGGTGCAGTCCGGCCACAACCTTCTGTTCTTTTTCGATGAACTCATCCAGATGCACAAATACGGTCAGCGTGTCGATGCCGGAAGGCATATGCTCAAAGGAAATACCGTTTTGTTCAAACACCTGCAGTACTTTCCTGCCGAATCCCACCTCGGAGTTCATCATATCTTTTTCAATATTAATGGAGCAAAAACCCCTCTTTCCGGCAATTCCGGTAATCGTATATCTGGATTTCTGGCAGGTGCTCTCCACAATCCAGGTTCCCTTGTCCTGGGGGGCATTGGTATTGCGGATGTTGATGGGAATCCCCTCCTTGCGCACCGGGAAAATGGCATCCTCGTGAAGCACGGTGGCACCCATATAGGAAAGCTCCCGCAGTTCCCGATAGGTAATGGTCTCGATGCCTTCGGGCCTTTCTATGATACGCGGATCGGCAATCAAAAAGCCCGACACATCGGTCCAGTTCTCATAGACATCCGCATGAACTGCCCTGGCGGCAATGGAACCGGTGATATCCGACCCTCCTCTGGAAAAAGTACGCACACACCCTTCCGCCGTCGCACCGTAAAAACCGGGAATCACTGCCCGTTCGGTTTCTTCCAGACGTTCGCGCAGCAGTTTGTCGGTTTCCTCTGCCAGAAAGTTTCCATGTTCATCAAAGCGCACAACCTCTGCCGCATCCACAAAAACATAATGCAGGTATTCGGCCATAATGATACCATTAAGATATTCCCCTCTGGAAGCAGCATAATCTCTGCCCGCTTTCTGCTGAAACTGTTCTTCGATCTCTTTAAACTCCTGTTCCAGAGACAGGCTGATATCCAGTCCGGTGATGATCTCTTCAAAGCGGAGTCTGATCTGCTTGAGCTGTGCGGCAAAATTTTTCCCCTGCTCTGCCAGCGCATAACATTCATACAGCATATCCGTCACTTTGGTATCATGCATATGACGCTTGCCCGGGGCCGACGGTATCACATACCGCCGCTCCGGATCGCTGCGGATGATATCCCCCACTTTCTTAAACTGCTTCGCACTGGCCAGGGAGCTGCCGCCGAATTTTACAACTTTTATCATAACATTTTCTCCATTTCATTCTGCAAAGAGCTTTCTGATCAGTTCATGGCCTTTTTCCACACGGATACCGGTTTGCGCCGCATCTTTTTCATTGTAGTACAGACGCTGCCCCTCTGCCCCCTGCTGTCCCTCTCCTGCATGCTTCGTACTGTCATAGAAAAGAAAGGGCACATCATCGCTCGTATGGGTCCTGACACGGATGGGCGTGGGGTGATCCGGAAGCACCAGCAGACGATATGGCTCCCCTGCGAGATCCAGTCCCTCCTTCAGAGGTTTTATGACGCGTGTGTCGATATTTTCAATGGCCTGTACCTTTTTCTCCACACTGCCCTGATGTCCCATCTCATCCGGCGCTTCTATATGAATATAGGCAAAATCATATCCGTCCTCTGTCAACGCTTTTACGGCCGCGGCAGCTTTTCCTTCATAATTGGTATGCAGTCCGCCGTTGGCGCCCTCCACCCGGATATTGTCCATGCCGGCGCCTACCGCAATCCCTTTTAACAGATCGACCGCGGAAATCATGACACCTTTTTTCTGATGCGCTTTTCTGAAGTCAGATAAAAGAGGCTTCGTCCCTGCCCCCCAGAACCAGCAGCAGTTGGCAGGGCGCAGGCCCTGTCTGCGCCGTTCCTCGTTCAGCGGATGCTGTCTCAATATTTCATAGCTTCTTTTCATCATCTCACGCAGCGTCATATCCTGCGGAAGATAAGAGCCGATCACCTTTCCCGGTATATCATGGGGCTGTGTCAGCTCCAAAACCTGTCCGTGCTCCCAGATCAGGCAGTGACGGTAACTGGTGCCCACATAAAAATGATACGTTTCATTTTCCAGTTCCCGCCTAACGGCTCCCAGCAGCACCGCTGCATCTTCCGTACTGATCTCTCCGGCGCTGTGGTCGATAATGGACTGCTGCTCAAATGAGAGAGTTTCCTCCTCCGAAATGGTCACCAGGTTACACCGAAGGGCAATATCCGTCTCCTTCATGGGCACACCGATACTGAGCGCCTCCAGAGGAGAACGCCCGGAATAATATACCTTAGGATCATACCCCATCACCGACAGGTTAGCCGTATCCGAGCCTGGTTTCATCCCATCCGGTATGGTATGTACCATGCCAATCTCTGACACTGCGCTGAGGGCATCCAGATTTTCTGTTTTTGCAAAGGCCAGAGGTGTCTGGCCTCCCAGTTGGGAAATAGGTTCATCAGCCATCCCGTCTCCCAGCACGATTACATATTTCATATTCAGTCCTCCAGGCGGATTCTGCCCAGAATCCCATCCACACTGCTTCTGATCCGCTCAAATTCCTTCTCCTGCATGAGCGGCGTGACAAATCCATACTCCTTAGGTTTTTCTTCCAGCTTTATGATTTTAATTTCGCCAAACGCTTCTCGCGCTTTTTCCTCATCAAGCAGCCCTCTGTCGGCACGCACAAAAAATTTTCGGGAAGCGAGCATATAATCCAGCGGTTTCACCTCTTCCTCATCCCACAGACACATAACTGTCTTGCCCTGATGTCTTGCACAGTCCACCACATCGGAGACAACCGCGCTGGCCGTAGGCAGCTTGCCGGCACCTCTGCCATAATACATGGAGTCGCCCAGCATATTGCTGTGTACAAACACGGCGTTAAACACATCCGAAATGCCGTGCAGAGGATTGTGATTGGAAATCATAAAGGGCGCTACCATCACAAAACACCCTTCCTCCTGCAGCTTGCTCACTGCCAGCAGCTTTACTGTGCGATCCAGCTTCTTTGCATAGAGAAAATCCTCTCTGGTAATGGCCGTAATCCCTTCCGTATAAATATCTTCATAGCGTACTGTTTTGCCCAGCATAAGAGAAGAAAGGATGGCAATTTTCCTGCCGGCATCATATCCTTCCACATCTGCTTCCGGATTCCGCTCCGCATACCCTTTTTCCTGCGCTTCCCTGAGCACCGTTTCAAAATCAGCACCGTCCTGTTTCATCCTGGTCAGAATATAATTGGTGGTCCCGTTTAATATACCGGTAATACCGTCTATGACTTCAGCCGTCAGAGAATAGTTCATCGGCCTGATAATCGGTATCCCGCCGCCCACGCTGGCCTCAAAGAGATAATTGCAGTTATGCTCTCTGGCAAGGCGCAGCAGCTCCGGCCCGTGATCCGCCACCAGCTCCTTATTGGAGGTGCAGACGCTCTTACCGGCCAGAAGCGCCTTTTTGGAAAAGGTATAGGCCGGCTCCAGGCCCCCCATTGTCTCGCAGATCACCGATACCTGCGGATCTTCCAGAATGATATTAAAATCATGAACTACCTTGTCCGCATTGGGATCTCCCGGAAAATCGCGCAAATCCAGAATATATTTTACACTGACTTCCTCTCCCGCCTTCCGGGCAATCATTTTACTGTTTTCACTAAGTACCTCTGCTACGCCGCTTCCTACCGTGCCGTAGCCTAAAATCGCTGCATAAACCATATTTTCTACTCCTTGGCAAGTATTTTTACATTGCGGACACCCTTTTTTACTTCCATCGCCTCAATCATCCCGGATATATTCTGCGTTGTGGGTAAAATCTGCACGCTGATGCTCAGGGATGCCACACCATTGATCGGTATACTCTGGTGGATGGTCAGGATATTGGCCTGAAACTGCGCCACGATCTTGAGCACATCCGACAATAGCCCCGGCTCATCATCTATCTGTATGGTAAACGTGATGGTACGGCCCAGAGAATTGTCATGAAAGGGGAAAATATCATCTTTATATTTATAGAAAGAACTCCGGCTGATGCCCACAGCGTCCGTGGCCTCCTGCACTGTCATCACCTTTTCCGAATCCAGCAGCCGCTTCGCTTCCACCACCTTTTGCAATACCTCCGGCACGGCTTTCTGTTTCAGAACGAAATATCTGTTTTCGTCTTTCATTACATCCTTTATCCCCTTTCTGTCCGCAATATGAGGACAGTTGTTTGTCAACGAGAGATATTTTATCATAGAATGAACGGGATGGCAAGAGGGATTTGCAACCATACCACAACAAACGAAACCGGGAACGGCAACTATATCTGCCGTTCCCGATCTTTTCTGTCATTTCTATGGAAGTGCTGATTAAATCAGCGTTTCCCTATAGCAGGCTCTTATAAAGCTCTGTGATATCCTCCACACTTGTCTCGCGGGGATTGCCCGGCCTGCAGGCATCGTCATAAGCGGACTGCGCAAGGAAAGGAATGTCCTCTTCTTTTACAATCTCTTTCAGATCCCTGGGAATACCCACATCCTCGGACAGCTTCTTAACCGCGTCCACCGCCGCTTTTCTGTATTCCTCCTGTGTCATGGACTCGGTTCCTGCCACACCCATGGCCTGTGCGATATATTTGTATTTGTCACCGGTTGCCTGCGCATTATATTCCATCACAGTGGGAAGGATAATGGCATTGGCCACCCCATGGGGCGTGTCATAGAGCGCTCCCAGCGGATGTGCCATGGAGTGAACGATACCCAGCCCCACATTGGAAAAGCCCATGCCTGCCACATATTGTCCAAGCGCCATATCCTCTCTGCCTTCCGGTGTATTATCCACAGCGCCTCTCAGGGAACGGGCAATGATCTCAATCGCCTTTAAGTGGAACATATCGGACAGTTCCCATGCGCCTGCCGTAATATATCCCTCAATCGCATGCGTCAGGGCATCCATACCGGTGGCTGCCGTAAGCCCGCGGGGCATGGAAGCCATCATCTCGGAATCAACAAATGCCACAACCGGGATATCTTTCGGATCGACGCACACCATCTTTCTGTTCTTTTCCGCATCGGTAATCACATAATTAATGGTCACTTCGGCCGCCGTACCCGCTGTGGTAGGCACGGCAAAAATAGGCACTGATTTATTCACGGTAGGCGCCACACCTTCCAGGCTTCTCACGTCCTCAAAGTCAGGATTGTTGATGATAATGCCGATCGCCTTTGCGGTATCCATGGAGGAGCCGCCGCCAATGGCAATCAGATAGTCCGCTCCGGATTTCCTGTAAGCCTCCACCCCTGTCTGTACATTTTCGATCGTGGGATTGGGTTTGATATTGGAATAGAGCTCATAGGAAAGCTGCGCGCCTTCCAGCACATCCAGAACCTTTTTCGTAACCCCGAACTTTACCAGATCCGGATCGGAACATACAAATGCCTTCTGAAAGCCTCTGCCCTTTGCTTCTGCTGCGATCTCCTGAATCGCTCCCGCCCCATGATAAGATGTCTCATTTAATACAAATCTGTTTGCCATACTGCCTTCTCTCCTTTTCTCTTTTCTGTCATCCGGCTTTCTCTGTCCCGACAGTTTCATTATACCCTTAACAGAGAAAACGGACAAGGATAATCTATATACATTCAAAAATCGAAAAAGATGGCCTTTCAACCATCTTTCAAACTGAATCTGTATTGCGCAAATTCGACATAATCAAAGCACTTTATTGAGAAAGTCAATGGTGCGCGGCTGGGTGGGATGCAGAAGCACTTCCTGCGGCGTCCCCTCCTCCACGATCACGCCTTCATCCATAAAGATGACCCGGCTGGCAACCTCTCTGGCAAATCCCATCTCATGGGTCACTACGACCATTGTCATACCGTCTCTGGCCAGGCTTTTCATAACCTCCAAAACCTCTCCCACCATTTCCGGATCGAGAGCGCTGGTCGGTTCGTCGAAGAGCATGATATCCGGATTCATGGCCAGCGCCCTGGCTATGGCCACGCGCTGCTTCTGTCCGCCGGACAGCTTGCTGGGATAAACGTTTGCCTTTTCTGCCAGACCTACCATATCCAGCAGTTTCATTCCTGTCTCATAGGCCTGCTCTTTTGTCATTTTCTTTAATTCCACGGGGGCCAGCATGATATTGCGGATCACGTTCAGATTGGCAAAGAGATTGAAATGCTGGAAGACCATACCGATGTTCTCTCTTGCCTTGTTAATGTTGATCTTTTTATCCGTCAGATCATAGCCATCCACAACGACGGATCCTGCCGTAATGGTCTCCAGCGCATTGAGACAGCGGAGAAATGTGCTCTTGCCCGATCCGGAAGGACCAATCAGGCACACGACTTCGCCCTCGCTCACTTCCACATCCATACCTTTTAATACTTCCAGATGCCCGAAACTTTTCCTGAGTCCTTTTACGCTGATTTTGCTGTTTTTACTTTCCATAGGAAATCTTCCTTTCCAGTGCCCTTGCAGTCTTTGAAAGTGTTGTGATAACGATCAGGTACATGACCGCGATGATCGCCCACATTTTAAATGTCTCAAAATTTCTGGCAATCACAATCTGTCCTGCCTTTACCAGTTCCGGGAAACCGATGACGGAAAGGATCGAAGTATCTTTCAGAGTGATGATAAACTGATTGATGATAGAGGGTATCATGACCCTGATCGCCTGCGGCAGCACCACCTTGCACATCGACCTGCCATAAGGCAGGCCAAGGCTCCTGGCCGCTTCCATCTGTCCCTTGTCTATGGACTGGATACCCGCACGGACAATTTCTGCCATATAGGCGCCGGCATTCATACTCAGAGAGATGATACCCGCCGTCAGCGCATCCAGCCGGACCCCCGTAGCCATGGGGATACCGAAATAGACAAAAAACGCCAGCACGATCAGCGGCACCCCTCTGATACAGTCAATGTAGACATTGGCAATGGTATTGAGTATTCTGCTCTTGGCCACGTTCAGAAGCCCGAAAAACAGGCCGATAAAAGCAGCAAAGATCAGAGACAGTAACGTAAGCTGCAGTGTCTTCCCCATTGCTGCCAGAAGATACACCCCATTTTCCCTGATTAAGCCAAAAAATGACATCGTTAGACCACCCTTCCCTGTAATTCTGTATATAAGTGATGGCATATGCACAGCCCCTCCTGCCTCTGCTGACATTCCCTGACGGGAAAAGGCTTCTGACAACGGCGACACATGCCATCCATTTATATACGGAACCTGCCGCAGCCGTTTAACGGCCGCCATTCTTATTTCGTATAAGTTGAAATAATCTCATCATACTTGCCGTTCTCTTTGATGTTCGCAAGACCTGCCTGGAACATGGAAAGAAGCTCGGCATTTTGCCCCTTCTTTACGGCAAAGCCATAAGGTGTCTGAGATTCATTGACATCACCTGGCATCTCCATCCCTGCCCCCTGCTGGATATTGTATGCCATAACCGGATAATCTTCAAAGCATGCCACCGTGTTGCCGGTGATCACATCCTGATACATGGTAGGGGAATCGGAGAATTCCACAATCTCAAATCCATATTCTTCCGCGATGGATTTCGCAAAAGCGGAACCGTTTGTACCGGTTTTAACCGCTACGGTTTTGCCGGACAGATCTTCAAAAGAAGCCACTTCCGAACCCTTGGCAACAGCCATGGTCACACCCGCGTCATAATAGGAATCGGAAAAATCAAATTTTTCCTTTCTCTCATCCGTAATGGACATACCCGCGATCACACCGTCTGCCTGACCGGATTCCACTGCCAGCAGAGCCGCATCGAAGCCAAGCGGCTGCAGCTCATAAGTAAATCCCTGATCCTCTGCAATGGCTGCCAGCAGATCGACGTCAATCCCCACAAAGTTATTGGACGCATCGTTGAATTCAAACGGTGCAAACACCGTATCTGTGGCAATGATATATGTCTTTCCGTCTCCGCCTGCATTGTCCGCAGGCGCAGCCTCTGCCTCGTCTCCCGCACTCTCCGTCTCCGCGGGCGCTTCTGTCTGGGCCGGCGCCGCATTGTCCGCTTCCGGCGCAGGTGCCTGCGTATCATTGCCGCATGCCGTCATGGTCAGTACCATCGCCGCGGCAAGAACTGCTGATAAAAATTTCTTTTTCATAATCTACCTCCTACATCTGTGTTTCGGGATAATTGTATACAATTATCCCACTAAATACAGTTTATACCATAAAGTCGTACTTTCTGTCAAGTGCGACTGTCTCCGTTTTGTCAGATCAGGGGATATTTTTGTGTCAGTTTATCCACGATCTGACGGGCTGCCGGAATCTGCGCCTCACCGCCTTTAATCACAAGGGCGATCGCCTCGGCAATCTGATCCATATCTTCCGTGTTCATGCCTCTGGACGTCACGGCAGGCGTGCCAAGACGGATGCCGCTCGTTACAAACGGTGACTGCGGATCGTTGGGGATCGTATTTTTATTACAGGTCAGATGTGCCTGATCCAGAAGCTTCTCCACCGCTTTTCCGGTCAGAGAGAAATTAGTCAGATCCACAAGCATCAGATGGTTGTCCGTGCCGCCGGATACAATCTTGATTCCTCTTTCTGTCAGACCTTTGCAGAGAGCCTGCGCATTGTCCACGATCCCTTTCTGATATGTCTTAAATTCGTCGGAAAGAGCTTCCTTGAAGCATACCGCCTTGGCCGCGATCACATGCATCAGCGGGCCACCCTGGATGCCGGGGAAAATCGCTTTGTTGAAGTTATATTTTTTAGCCGCCTCGGCACCTGCCAGAATAAGGCCGCCTCTGGGGCCGCGCAGTGTCTTATGTGTGGTGGTTGTCACCACATCGGCATAGGGAATGGGGCTGGGATGCAGCCCTGCCGCCACAAGGCCTGCTATATGCGCCATATCCACCATCAGTACAGCCCCTGCCTCATCAGCCACTTCCCGGAATTTCTTAAAGTCTATCGTTCTGGCATAAGCGGAGGCTCCGGCAATGATCATCTTCGGGCGGGATGAAAGCGCAGTCTCACGCAGTTTATCATAATCGAGAAAGCCTTCGTCATTGACGCCATAAGGGACAATCTTAAAATATTTACCGGAGATATTCACCGGACTGCCATGGGTCAGATGACCGCCGTGATCCAGATTCATACCCATGATCACATCACCCGGCTCACATACCGCAAACTGCACGGCCAGATTGGCCTGTGCGCCGGAATGGGGCTGTACATTGGCATACTCACAGCCAAACAGCTCCTTCGCCCGCTCGATCGCGAGATTCTCCACCACATCCACACATTCACAGCCGCCATAATAACGTTTGCCCGGATAGCCTTCCGCATATTTATTGGTCAGCGGGCTTCCCATGGCTGCCATGACCGCCTTACTCACCCAGTTCTCGGAGGCAATCAGCTCAATATGACTGTTCTGACGCTCCTGCTCTTCCACAATCGCCTGTGCGATCTCCGGATCGGTCTTTCTTACTTCCTCTAAAGAATACATCTCTTTTCCTCCATATAAAATAATAGTCTGTCAAAGGCTGCCGACTTTTTGTGAGTATAACACAGCCCACCCACGCTCCGCAAGCTAACACTCAAACTTCTCATTCCCCAGCCGTATCCTGACGTATCCGGCATAAGCGGAAAAAGCAGCGGGAATGGGATATTTTTCTTCAGTTTCCTCTCTGCCGGCAAAGATAAAATGCCCCGCCACATTCCCGGAAGGCTTCTCCAGTTCGTCCACCCGGATGGCATACCCTCTCATGTGCCATTCCTTATGGGTAAAAATATGACAGGCATCTTCCAGCCGTCTGATATGAAGCGCTTTGTATCCCATCGAATCCAGCCAGGCAAGCACCTCTTTTTCGCCCACATGTCCCGCCAGCGAGGGAAATTCATACATACCTGCCAGAAGGCCCCGGGACGGCCTTTTGCAGATAGCGGTCCTGTTTTCATCCTGAATGATCAAAATTGTCTTTTTCTCTATGGTCCTGGCCTTTTTTCCGGCCTTTTTCGGATATTCCGGGATACGTCCTGCCGCCCTGGCCCGGCAGAAAGACTCCCAGGGGCAGTCCCCGCAGCGGGGCACGCCATTCGGGATACAGACAACAGCGCCCAGCTCCATCAGCGCCTGATTAAAATCGCCTGCCCGCTCCCGGGGCATAATGGCACACAAAGCCGTTTCCACCTCTCTGCGCACTTTCTGACTCATGATGTCGCCATCGTCCATGCGCACCCTTGCCAGGATACGCAGCACATTTCCGTCGACTGCCGGCACAGCCTCCCCAAACGCAATGGAAGCAATGGCGCCTGCCGTATAGCTGCCGATGCCGGGAAGTGTCAGCAGCCTGTCACGGGTGTCAGGCATCCGGCCGCCGTATTCCTCTTCGATTATCATTGCCGCCTTTTTCAGATTACGTGCCCGATTATAATAGCCCAGCCCTTCCCACAGCTTCAACAGCGCTTCCTCCGATATCCGTGCCAGATGCGGGATATCCGGCACCGCCTCCAGAAAACGCTCATAATAGGGCCGCACGGCCTCCACCCTCGTCTGCTGCAGCATAATCTCGGAAATCCAGACCCGATAAGCCTCCGGACGTTCCCGCCACGGCAGGATCCGATGCGATCCGTCGTACCAGGCAAGCAGCGGACCGATTAACGGCATCAGCTCCCGGAGCGCTTTTTTTGCTGCCGCTTCCTTATGTATCTGTCCCGTCATCCCACGCTTTCTCCCTCTCTGTACAAAAGTCAGGCAGAAAGTGCCTGACTTTTGTCTTTTCATGGCCTGCCGTCTTCCCACTCCCCATACTACCGAATACGGTTACATTCATATTTATCCAGAGTGAGCAGGCAATTTTTCAGCGCTTCATAACGCTCTTCGATATCACCTTCCGGGATTTCCACGTCCAGAGAAACTGCCATCGTGTTGACCATATCGTCTGTCAGGCGCACATGGAGCGCCGCCAACAGATTCAGCCGTTCCCTGTAAGTATCCGCATCCAGAAAATCAAGAAGAAACGGGTCCAGAGGAGGCTCTTCCTCAGTCGGGTCCGCGGACACTTCCTGCGCCGGCCCGGGCGGCTCTGTCTCTTCCTCCGTGTTCCGGCTGCCTTCCTCCCCGCCGCCCAAAGCCGGCACAGGCTCCTGACGGGCCGCTGCGGGTTCTCCCTGCCCCACCAGCTCCGTCGCCAGCCGGAAGCAGGTATCCTGATCCGCGTCCGGATATTTCTCCCGGTCCACACTGCCCATAAAAAGGGAAAGCTCCTGCACATACACCCTGAGATCGCCATAGAGTGCCTGATACACCACCATGTCTTCGCCGCTCACCGCGTGTACCGCGCAGGTGATAATCCGGTACATACCTCCGCGGAAATGTCTGTATATCTGATCTGTCATGGGAATATCCATCATATGAACTCTCAACTCCTGTCTTTTCTATTTTCCTTTATCATCTCTCCGCTACCCTCTGAAGTTCTCCGGATCCGGATTCCTGCGTTTATAAGCCGCCTTATACTCATACATTCTGTCATCCGCGCATTTGACCAGGACGTGCAGGGCCCCCTCGCCTGCTTTTGCCTCCTCACAGGCACAAATACCATAACTGAAGGAATAGGTAATCTCCTGCCCCAGCGCAGTCACCGGCCCTGATCTGATTTCCTCCTGCAGCCGTTCCAGACGCAGTATCAGCTCCTGTTCCTCCCCGGCATAAAAAAGCCCCGCGAATTCGTCGCCGCCCATGCGGGCAATGACTTCCCTCTCCCGCCGGATTCCCTCCAGTTTTCTGGCAAAGTCACAGATCATGCGGTCGCCCCAGGCATGTCCGTACTTATCGTTCACCGGTTTTAAATTGTTCATATCAAACAGCGCTACCCAAAGATTTTCTTTATCTGCCCTGTCAAACGCCTTTTCAAAATAAAAACGGTTTCCGCTTCCTGTCAGGTAATCTGTCTCGGCAGTCTGCGCCTTCAGGTACAGAGTGCGGTTGGTCAGGGCAATCTCCACATTGTTTCTCACAAGAGAAAGCAGCGCCGTATCTTCCTCATCGAATGCATTTTCCTGCATGCTGTCAAAATTAATCATTCCCGTCAGCTTCCCGCTTATGTATATCGGCGCCGATATCGTGGAACGGATTTTTCGTCCGCCATCCCCGGCCAGGACATCGAGACAGTATACATTGTCATAGTCCCGCAGATCGCCGATATTCACGATCCGGTCACACCGCCCGCCTGTCGCCTGATAAAGAAACGTATCCGCCAGGGGAAAACGCACCTCCCGTACGAAATCCGGATACCCTGCCTTTTCCACAATCTTCACAAAACCTTCCCTGACTGACATAATCGAACAGAGTCCGTACTCTTTCACCGCCCGCTGGGCATATTGCAGAATAAAATGATAAACTTCCTCTTCCGAATAAAACCGCCCCATCTTCTGCGTCATCTCCAGCATCAGCTGATAGACCGCGGACTGCGCGCTGCCGCTGTGCACCGCACCAAATACCACCTTCTGAATCTCACCGAGAAAATAAGATACCTTATGATATACGATCCGCAGTGCCGCAATCCTGACCTGTATCGGATTCCCTCTTTCATCCAGCAGCGCCGTCTCTATTTTTACCTTTTTCTGTCCCTTATATTCGGAAAACAGCCTTCTCAGCTTTGCATCCACATCAGGAAACTGTTTGGCCCGGTTATTCAGCCTCAGTACCTTCTCTTCATTAAACAGAACAAGCGGCACATCTATGATCTCCGATATTGTCCTTATTTCCGAGTCCAGTAGCACTCTGTCACTCATCCGTATTTCTCCGTTTTTTATTTCCGCCGCAATACCTGCCTTTCCGACAGCCGCGCCATGCACTTGCCCCATGGCGTCGGAGCCAGCGCCAAAATGCCTGTTTTTAGACATTTTGTGTGTATCAATTGTTGCAATTCACACCATTTGGCCATAAATCCGTGTAAAAACTGACATAGGGGTGAATTGTAACGACTCTATTGTTATATCATAATTCTTCCCGAAAAACAATTGCAGTATCTTTTTTTCTATGCTAACATGAGAAACAATGCAAAGGCACACTGACAGGAGGAAAACAGATGAACGAAACAAAAATTCCTTATAAAATCTATCTGAATGAAAATGAAATCCCCACCGCGTGGTACAATCTGCGCGCCGATATGAAAAACAAGCCGGCGCCGCTGCTCAATCCCGATACCCGAAAGCCCATGAGCGCCGAAGAGCTCTCCGGTGTATTCTGCGAGGAACTGGTGGCACAGGAGCTGGATGATACGACCGCGTATATTCCGATTCCTCAGGAAATCCAGGATTTTTACCGGATGTACCGCCCTTCGCCTCTTGTCCGGGCATACTGTCTGGAAGAAAAGCTCCGGACACCGGCCAGGATCTATTACAAATTTGAAGGAAACAACACGAGCGGCAGCCACAAGCTCAATTCCGCCATTGCCCAGGCCTATTACGCAAAAAAGCAGGGCCTTTTGGGCGTTACCACGGAAACCGGCGCAGGTCAGTGGGGTACGGCTCTCTCCATGGCATGTTCCTATTTCGGCCTGGACTGCCTTGTCTATATGGTGAAAGTTTCCTATGAGCAGAAACCGTTCCGCCGGGAAGTGATGAGAACCTATGGCGCTTCTGTCACCCCTTCCCCCAGCGACACTACAGAAGTGGGGCGCCGACTCCTCGCAGAGCATCCCGGCACCACCGGAAGTCTTGGCTGTGCCATCTCCGAAGCCGTGGAGGCAGAGACCTCCAGAGAGGGTTACCGCTACGTACTGGGCAGTGTACTCAATCAGGTGCTGCTCCATCAGACGATCATCGGTCTGGAAACAAAGACGGCGCTGGATAACTATGGCATCGTCCCTGATATCATCATCGGCTGTGCCGGCGGCGGTTCCAACCTGGGCGGACTGATCTCCCCCTTTGCTGGCGAAATACTCCGGGGTGAGAACAATTACCGCATTATCGCCGTGGAACCCGCATCCTGTCCCAGCTTTACGAGGGGCGTGTTTGCCTATGATTTCTGCGACACCGGAAAGGTATGCCCCCTTGCCAAAATGTATACGCTCGGAAGCGGATTTATCCCTTCCGCCAGCCATGCAGGCGGCCTGCGCTACCATGGCATGAGTCCGGTTCTCTCCCAGCTCTATCATGACGGCATTATGGAAGCGGTCAGTGTGGAACAGAGCGCCGTATTTGATGCCGCAGTCCAGTTTGCCCGGGTGGAGGGAATCCTGCCGGCTCCCGAAAGCAGCCATGCCATCCGTGTCGCCATCGACGAAGCCCTGAAATGCAGGGAGACCGGAGAGGAAAAAACCATTGTATTCGGTCTGACCGGCACAGGCTATTTTGACATGACGGCCTACGAAAAATACAACAACGGGGAAATGACTGACTATATCCCCTCAGACGAGGAACTAAAAGCAGGATTTGACGGCATTCCGCGGTTCCCCGGAAATGAATTTTAGACTGAAGACGTGCGCCCGCCGGGCGCGCTGAAAAAAGAGAACCCTGAAGGACAGGATTCTCTTTTTTCTTCACGCCCTCTTCTATTTATAGTGGTGCAAATCTGATTGCATGGGCGCTTAGAATGTCACCGGGCCGCATTCCGTATTCATGGCGCAGCTGCAGCCGCCCAGACTGGTGCCACATACCTGCGCCGAAGCCGGTGTCGCCGCCGGATCGCGCGCAAGCTGGGTATTGTCACATCTGCGATCCCGCAGTTCACGCAAAGGACTGGGCGCAATCTCATAACGATAATCGCAGCCCCGTCCCTCAATTCTGCGCACGATCACATTATGGCTCGCCACACTGCATACATCGCCGTTTACCACTTCCTGATACCAGTAGAAGCGGTCATCCGGCGGAAGCTGCAAAAGCGGCACCACATATTCTTTCTTCTGCGTATTGCCGATCGTCGTGCGGATAATTTCCCTTACGTATTCCACATTGGAGCGCAGGGTGAGTATTTCCGGGAAATCACCGCCGGGGATGACTTCCATCCAGTCTTTATTCTCATATTTGCGCAGCAGATCTTTTGCCTTGTGCAGATGCGCAATCTCCTGAATCAGACACTGTTCCCAGATACGCCGGATGGACGGGTCACATTCGGTCTGCATACAGGAATAATACAGATAACACTCCGTATACTCATGCATCAGCAAATCTTCCAGCCAGGTGGCATTGACATCTTTCAGACTTTCATACTGGGTGACATGCTCTTCTTCTATCATCCCGATTTCCTGATACAGCCGCCGCCCCAGATCTGATTTGTCATACAGAGGTGCCACATTCATATAATAGTTCATCGTCTGCTGTTCCGCGGCCGTAATAATATTTACGTTCAGTTTTGTCTGTATGGTCGCCTCGCAGTTGCGGATGTGGTTGAAAATGCTGTCTTTGGGATAGCGGTGTTCGGAAATGGTAGGGCGGGCCGGCATAATTTCCGTGTAGCCTCCCACCAGTCTTTCCGGACAAACACCATATTCATAATCCAGAAGGTTAGAATAGCGGTAAAGATGGTCGAAATCCTCCAACAGCGCAAAATTAAGCGCATTTTTTACATTGCAGTCACATTCCTGTTTCGCCAGCACACTGGTCAGATCCACGGCAAGCTGCTCATACCCGATCGTATGCTCAAGGATTGTCTCGTTTTTCGGCTTCAGGCAGCTGATCCGTTTCTGCTGCTGCTGTTCACTCCTGCGCACAAGCGCCAGTTCGCGGCGCAGATCGTTGTCATCACAATGTCTGGAAAAATTTCTGGAAAACCACTGCGCCTCAAATTCCGTACCATTCATCAATATAATACGGCATTTTGTGTAAGCATTGACCGTTTCCTTGTTATAGGGACAGGGATACATCATATTCCAGTCCATAAACCATCTGTCAACCGGAATTGGTTTTTCGTCAAAAGGATTAAAATTCTGCATATTTTCTCCAAATTGTTCGTTTCTATTTACAGTATGCAGATTTTCCGGGACATTGCTTTTCCAACCGGTCGACAGGGCGCAGAATAATGTGAAATGCTTTGGGGATACTGTTCCTAAACGCCCATGCAATCAGATTTGCACCAACATAAATAATAATGGCGTTTAGAAACCTTACAGCATCCTTTCACGGAGGTCATTATGAAAAAAGATAAGAATAAATTGTGGACATTGTTCAAATCCATGTTTATCCTCAGTGCCTGTACCTTCGGCGGCGGATTTGTCATTGTCTCTCTGATGAAAAAGAAATATGTGGAAGAGCTCCGATGGCTGGAAGAAGACGAGATGCTGGATGTGACGGCGATCACGCAGTCGGCTCCCGGCCCGCTTCCCGTCAATGCATCCGTGATCATCGGTTACCGGATATGTGGCGTACCCGGCTCCCTGACGGCAATCGCCGGCACCATACTGCCGCCGATGGTCATTATTTCCGTTATCTCGCTGTTTTATGACCAGTTCCGCACCAATCCTTATATTGCCACCGCGCTGCAGGTCATGCGGGCAGGAGTGGCAGCCGTCATATTTGATGTGGTCATCAATCTCGCCGTCAATGTATTAAAGACAAAAAGAACCCTTTATATCGTGATGATGATATGTGCCTTTGTGGCCACCTATCTGCTTGATGTCAGCGCTATGCTTGTCATTCTGACCTGTCTTGGCATCGGTCTGGCAGATCTGGCACTCACACTGGGCAAAAAGAAAGGAAGGCGTCATAAATGTTGCTGATCAAGTTATTTTTTGCATTCATACAGGTAGGACTGTTCAGCGTGGGAGGCGGCTATGCGGCCATCCCTCTGATTCAGGAGCAGATCGTAAATCTGCACAGACTGATGACAATGGAGGAATTTTCCGATCTGATCACAGTCGCTGAGATGACACCGGGTCCCATCTCCATCAATTCGGCCACTTTTGTCGGGATGCGGATCGCCGGAATCCCCGGCGTACTCCTCTGCACAATCGGATGTATCATCCCCTCCTTCTGCATCTGCCTGATTCTGGCTCACTTTTATTATAAGTACCGCACGGTAAGCGGTGTGCAGATCGTTCTGGGAGCCATGCGCCCTGCCGTGGTGGCACTGATTGCTTCCGCCGGCGCCTCCATCCTGATGCTTGGTCTGTTTCAGGCAGAACTAGCGGATGTGGCGATCCGCAATATCCGTCTGGTGGAACTGGGGATCTTTGCCACTGCCCTCTTTCTGCTCAGAAAATATAAAATAAATGCCATTACGATCATTCTGGGCAGCGGCGTGGCAGGCACCGCGATCTATGCATTGACCGGCAGTATCTGACGAGCCAGCCGTTTCGGCTCTCTGACATATCTTATAATAACGGAGCAAACGCTTTGACAAGCTGTCCGGTCAGCTTCACGCTCAGTTTTTCCCGGCGGACGCTCTCCTCTGTGACCCTTCGGCACTTTGCCAGGGTGGCTGCAAAATCTGCTTCCATTGCGGGGATACAGTCTGTCCGATACTGATAGGTGGCACATTCGAAATGATGATAAAGGCTGCGGTAATCGAGATTGATCGTCCCTACCACCGCCTCCCTCCGGTCGCTGATAAATATTTTGGCATGGACAAATCCGGGCGTATATTCATAGAGTTTTACCCCCGATTCCAGCAGGGAGGGGTAATGGGTCTTCGCCAGGGCATAAGGAACCTTCTTATCGGGGATGCCCGGCAGAATCAAAACTACCTCTACGCCTCTCTCCGCCGCATATTTCAGAGCCGTCTCCATCTCTCCGTCCAGGATCAGATAAGGCGTCATGATATGCACAAATGTCTGCGCCCGATTCAGCATATCCATATATACCCGCTCTCCCAGCCTGTCATCATCCAGCGGACAGTCGCCATAGGGAATGACATACCCTTTGGCCTCTGGCCGGGGAATGGCAGGCCGGGACAGAAAGCGGACAGTGTCATCTTCTCTTTCATTCACCTGCCACATTTGCAGAAACATCAGGGTAAAGCTCCTTACCGCCTCCCCTTTCAGCATAACGGCCGTATCCTTCCAGTGACCGAATTTTTTCTTTTCATTGATATACTCATCCGCCAGATTGACACCGCCGTTAAAAGCCGTATGACCGTCTATGACAAGGATCTTGCGGTGATCCCGGTAATTGTAATGGGTGGAAATAAAAGGCGTCAGCGGTGCAAACATCTTGCAGCGGATACCAAGCGCCAAAAGCCGTGCGGGATAGTCATGCGGCAGCAGCGCAAATTCACACGCGCCGTCGTACATCACACGCACATCCAGGCCGGCGGCGGCTTTTTGGGCCAGGACCTCCAGTATCCTGCCCCACATCAGCCCTTCGTCGATGATAAAATATTCCAGAAAGATAAAATGCTCTGCTGCCCGCAGTTGTCTGAGCATCTCCTCGAATTTCTCTTCCCCCGAAGGGAAAAAAGTAACGGCTGTCCTGTCATAAACCGGGTGACAGCCGCTTCTTTGCATGTAGCGTGCCAGTGCCGCCACACCGGGATTCTCCTTTTCCAGCCGTTTCATGACATCCGGCTGCTGCGGTATCCGTGTCTTTGTATCCGTAATGATCTGATGCATACGCATCTTCAGGGCCCGGTGCCCGATGTCGCTGCGGGTATACACAAATAAAAGCAGCCCGAATACCGGCAGCGTCATAATGACAATCAGCCATGTAATCTTGGCGGTAGGATTGAGCCTGCAGTTCAGAAGGTAAATGACCATGCCGAAGGAAAACAGCAGTGCCACACTCCAGATATGAGGCAGAAACGCTTCAAACCACCGCACAATCCCAAACAATATAAAAATCTGCAATAAAAGCAATAACAAAATCAGGCCAAAACGGCTGAAAATGGCATGGATGATCCCTTTCTGCCCTTTTTTGAGAAGATTCAGTCCTTTGTTTTTATAATCCATCTGTGCCGGATCCCCTCCTTATCCGAGCTGCCGCAACAGCCCCGCGATTCCTTCTTCCTCGTAAATGTCTTTGTAATATTCCACCTCGCCGCCGATCAGGTCGTCGATCACCTGCATCCCCAGCAGTTCCACGGGTGCTTTGTCATCCGTCATCTGATAAGGCCCCGCCTCATAGGCTGTCAGTCCTTCTCTGACCCGCCCCATCATATCCGCCAGTTCCGGCTCCAGTCCTGCCACGGCCTCCGCCCGCAGCCTGTCCGTCATCCCCGCATCATCAGAGGCAAACAGCTCCCGGTTGGTGGACCAGGCTACATCCACGGTATATACATGGGGAAACACGCTGCAAATGGTATCTGCCAGATATTGATTGATATTCCCCTCTTTTGTCCCCCGCATATTCATGTTTACCACCATCACACCGCCTTCCTTCAGGTGCTCTTTTACCAGTGAAAAAAATTCCACTGACGACATCTGAAACGGAATGGTAATATCCTGATAGGCATCTACCATAATCACATCATAGCGCTCCTCCACCGCATTGAGAAAAGCCCTGCCGTCATAAGTCGTCACCTCGATATCCTCCGGCAGACGGAAATACTCTCTGGCAAGGGCCGTAATCTTCTCGTCGATCTCCACGCCCGCAATCTGTATTCCATCAAAATACCGCCTGCACTGCGTGGCAAACGTACCCGTCCCCATACCAAGGATGAGCACATCCGTCTGCTTATCCTCCTCTCCGGCTCCTGCCATCACCGGCGCTGCCAGGGCATAATCATAATACATGCCTGTCAGGCCGTCGTCCTTTTGCAGGATGGACTGCACACCAAACAGCACATTGGTGGAAAGGATCACGCTCTTCTCATTTTCCCGCACCTGCAGATAATTGTATACCGATTCCCCCTCATAGAGCAGATCCTCCTCCCAGAAGGCGAAACTGTCAGACACGCCAAAGATACAGGAAAGCCCAAAAATCAAAACACCGGCGGCCATCCGCACGCCTGCGCGCCGCATACTGATAAAATAAATCAGCGCCAGTGCCAGCAAAATTCCCGCAAAAATCAGAAAGGTCACACTTGTTCCCACTGCCGGAATTGTCACGAACGTGGGCAGAAACGTGCCCAGGATACTGCCTATTGTATTGAACGCGCCCAGATTTCCCACTGTCCTGCCATTGTCCTCCAGCGAATCCACCGTATATTTGGCAAGACTTGGCGTCACTGTCCCCAGCAGGAACAGCGGGAAGACAAAGACTGCCATACAGGCGGCGAAGGCCGCCCAGATCAGATAATTACTGCTGACGGAAAATATCAGTACGGCGGAAATACCGAGAATAATATATTTTCCCGCAACGGGAATCAGACCGATCCAGACTGCAGCAATGACAATCCGTCCATACAGCCTGTCCGGATCGGGGTTTTTATCCGCGGATCTGCCGCCGTAAATATTGCCCAGCGCCATGGCAATCATAATGGTGCCGATGATAATCGTCCAGACGATCTGTGAGGAACTAAAATAAGGCGCCAGCAGCCTGCTGGCGCCAAGCTCTACAGCCATCACTGACATACCGGAAAAAAATTCCGTCAGATACAGATAGTATTTATTCGATAAGATATTTTTTTCTCTCATTCTCTTCTCCCGGTCATAATAAAAACTCAGAGTGCCTCCGCATGGCCCTTTTCTTTGCTCCGCAACGAACGCAGATAGCTTTTTGTTTCTTTCGGTATACGCCTGCTTTCCACCGCTTTCTGGATCGTCTTATTATGTATCCAGACCGGAAACCTTTTCTCCTCCAGGTACGACACCGCAGCTTCATACTGTTTGGCCAGCGCAGTGGCAAAATACCAGGCGATCATCATATTGACATAATACTCCTGCGATCTGATCTCCGCTACCATCTGCAGATACTGCGGCGCAAATACACCGTCGTCCAGATACAGACTCATCAGCCTGCCAATGCCAAAGCGGATCGTATAGGTATGATCGGAAGCGATCCATGCACGGATCTGTCCGATCAGCGTATCCCGGTTCTTTTTCAATACGTCGGGAGACATCATATCACAGGTGGCCCAGTTGTCCACCCAGGGAAGAAATTCATTCAGATAAGTGATACATGTGTCATAATCTTTCATACCTTCAATCAGAAAGGCATGCAGATTATTTTCCTCATAAGTGGCATGAGGCAGAGCTTTTAAAAACTCTGCCGCATGTTCGCTCTTTGCGAATTCTTTTGCAAATTTACGCAGCATTGGCGTACGCACGCCAATAATCCGCGCCGGATCCACCGTCGGAATCAGGCCGCTGTGAAACTTTTTGTATTCTGCATCCTGCATGGCATACAGCGCCTGCCTTACTTGTGTCTCTGCCGGTGACATAAACTGTTGCTTCCTTTCCTCACTGCACTGCCTGAAACGCCTCATCCAGATCCTGCAGGATATCGTCGATATGCTCCGTCCCGATGGACAGGCGGATCGTACCCGGTTTAATCCCCTGATCCAGCAGCTCCTCCGGTGTGCACTGGCTGTGCGTGGTCGTCGCCGGATGGATGACAAGCGATTTCACATCCGCCACATTGGCCAGCAGGGAAAACAATTCGAGATTATCAATAAACTCTTTTGCCTTCTGCGCACCGCCTTTGATCTCAAAGGTGAAAATGGAACCGCCGCCGTGCGGAAAATATTTTTTGTACAGTGCCTGTTGTGATTCCTCTTCCGAAACGGAAGGATGGTGCACGGCTTCCACCTGCGGATGATCTTTTAAATATTTTACGACCTGCAGGGCATTCTGCACATGGCGTTCCACCCGCAGAGAGAGTGTTTCCAACCCCTGCAGAAAGAAGAAAGCATGGAAGGGAGACAGGCACGCCCCCATATCCCGCAGCAAAATGGCACGTATTTTTGTGACAAATGCCGCCTGGCCCGCCGCCTTTGTAAAGACAACGCCATGATAGCTTGGATTGGGCTCCGTCAGGGAAGGGAATCTGCCGGACGCCTCCCAGTCAAACCGTCCGCTGTCCACGATCACGCCACCCAGCGTCGTGCCGTGCCCGCCGATAAATTTGGTGGCGGAATGCACGACAATATCCGCGCCATAATCAATGGGCCGAACCAGATATGGCGTGGCAAACGTATTATCCACTACAAGCGGAATATGGTGCGCATGGGCAATGGCCGCAATGGCTTCGATATCAACCACATCGGAATTGGGATTCCCCAGCGTCTCGATAAAGATTGCCTTCGTATTGTCCAGAATGGCCGCCTCCACCGCCGCGCTGTCAAAAATATCGACAAACGTGGTCGTAATGCCATAGGCAGGCAATGTATGCGCCAGCAGATTGAACGTGCCGCCGTAAATATTTTTGGCAGACACAATATGATCTCCGGCTGTGGCAAGATTCTGGAATGTATACGTAACAGCCGCCGCACCCGAAGCCGTCGCCAGCGCCGCCACGCCCCCTTCCAGCGCCGCAATCCGCTTTTCGAATACATCCTGCGTGGGATTTGTCAGCCGGCCGTAAATATTACCTGCATCCGTCAGATCGAACCGTGCCGCCGCATGATCGCAATTGCGGAATACATAGGAAGAGGTCTGATAGATCGGCACCGCGCGGGCATCCGTCACCGGATCCGGCTGCTCCTGCCCCACATGAAGCTGCAATGTTTCAAAATGAAAAGTCCTGTTTTCTCTTGTAAGCTTTCCCATATATGTAAGGTCTCCTATTTTTAGTTCCGCAGCCGCCCTTCCAAGACCCATTCCCTCTGAATAGATGTACGCCCGCTTCCGCGTCCGTCCATCTATTCGGGTCTTGTCCGGGCTGCTGCTGGTTTTTTAGGGAAACGCTGATCTAATCAGCGCTTCCTTAAAATTTCATTCTTATTATCATACAACATTCGTTTTATTCTGTAAACAGCGGTGTGGAATAATATCTGTCTCCGCTGTCGGGGAGAAGGGCCACGATGGTCTTCCCTTTATTTTCAGGTCTTTTTGCCAGCAGGGTCGCGCCGTGGAGAGCTGCTCCTGACGAAACACCCACCAGTATGCCTTCTTTTTTTGCCAGCAGCTTTCCCGCCGCAAAAGCGTCTTCATTCTCTATTTTCAGAATCTCATCATAAATCTGCGTGTTGAGAACTTCAGGCACAAAACCCGCGCCGATGCCCTGCAGCTTGTGGGGGCCCGGCTTGCCGCCCGACAGTACCGGGGAACCCGCAGGTTCGATGGCAACAATCTTCACTTCCCTCTTCTTTTCCTTCAAAAACTCACCCACTCCGGTCAGTGTCCCGCCGGTCCCGACTCCGGCGACAAAGAAATCCACCGCACCGTCCGTATCTTCCCATATCTCCGGCCCGGTCGTCTCTCTGTGCATCCTGGGATTTGCCGGATTGACAAACTGTCCCGGGATGAAAGCGCCCGGAATCTCCTTCGCCAGTTCTTCCGCTTTGGCGATGGCGCCGCTCATGCCTCTGGCCCCTTCCGTCAGCACCAGCTCCGCACCGTACGCTTTCAGAATATTACGGCGTTCCACGCTCATCGTCTCCGGCATGGTCAGAATGATACGATATCCCTTCACCGCCGCGATAGAAGCCAGCCCGATGCCTGTATTGCCGGATGTGGGTTCAATGATTACGCTGCCCTCTTTTAAGATGCCTCTTCTCTCCGCATCTTCAATCATGGCTTTTGCCACCCGGTCCTTGACACTGCCCGCCGGGTTAAAATATTCCAGCTTCACCAAAACCCTTGCTTCCAGGCCAAGCGCCCGCTCCACATTTACCACTTCCACAAGCGGCGTGCCTCCGATCAGCCCAAGTGCTCCCTGATATATCTTTCCCATCTCTTTCTCCTCCAATTCCTATCAAATAAGTATGAATAGCATGGTACTATTATTACACCCGCGGAGGAAAATTGTCAATAGTATTTTTTATCTCAAACCAGATTATCTCTTTTACAAAGTTTATTGGCAATGTTCCGTATCATCTTTATGTTTGATTTGTATTTATCGTACATGACAATGGCATAGTTCAGGATGATGCCGTTACAGGAAAGGAAGCAGAACGTAAAAAAACCTTTGTCACAAGCAGGAAGAAGATATAAAGACATCAAAAAAGCAACCTCCCTGACTACAGTTAGGTTGCTTTTTTGATCTGCTTAATCTACTCTCCGTGCCTCCAGTTCACGCGTCATTTCTCCGCGCAGGCTGTCCAGCTTATAAAAATAGGTAAGCGCTGCGATCAATATACACAAAGCGACCGGAATCCAGATAAAGCATATTTCAATGTACGAAAGGGCTTTTTCCGTCTGGACTGCATTGGCCACATATCCTCCGTTTTTCAGAAACGCACCAATAATAAAGCTCGTCAATCCCATTCCGCCTTTTACAAAAAATCCCTGGAACGCCGCAATCAGACCTGCCACGCTCGCATTTTTCTTATATTCCGAATAGTCGATGACATCCGGCTGCATGGCAAAGGTAACCCCAAAAATGCCATAAATTCCTAATCCGGTTATAACCAGTCCGGCCAACAGACATACCGCCTGATTTCGGCCAGTGTAAATAAGCAGGTCTCCCGCTATGTACAAAATGATGCTGAAAAACATCAGGCTTCTCTTGCTGTACTTCTTCTCCAACGCAGGGAGCAAAAGCAGCATCGGTAATCCGGACAAAATCCCCAAAATCCCTACAAGCGACAGCCACTCCGTCTTTCCCAAATTATATTTGAAATAATAAATGACCGTTGTGCTTCTTACCACGTAAAGGGAAAAATAAAACAGATTCAGCAGAAACAATATCCACGCCTGCCCGGTAAGCCCCCTGAACTCCTCTTTCAGGGAGGAATGCGTCTGACTGACGGTAGGGGGTATCACCTACAATGTCGTCAACTTAAGCCAAAAATCCGCTAACTATAAATTTACGCGTATGAAAAAACCATTTGTTATTCCGTGATGACTCACTTTCCTTTTGAAATGTCTGTCTGGACGGATAATGGACCTTACGTTTTTGGCGCGCTGAATCAATTGCTGCAGTTTATCCTTGTAACACCGGATATTTATTAAACACCGGATATATCTGGAAGCTGCGCCTATGATGTAGCTTCTGTTTAATTGGTATCTATGTCTGCCCCTGTTCAATTCTTCCCTGATTTCATTTTCTGTAGAGGATTTAATCAATGCAGACAGGTTTGATATAAATAAAGCTGCATACAGTTCCTGGCGAATTGCCTGG
>CAJULA010000010.1 GCA_910587155.1 uncultured Lachnospiraceae bacterium | reverse complement strand
AGCGGGTGATGGGAATCGAACCCACGTGTCCAGCTTGGAAGGCTGGTGTTCTACCATTGAACTACACCCGCACGGTATGATTTTTTCAACTGCCTCAGCACGCCATTAATCATAACAAAAAATCTGATAAAAGTCAACCGGTTTTTGAATTTTCCCTGATTTCTCTAAAAACAAAGGTATCTCCGCCATCCATGGATTCATACAGAGCCAGTCCGGCCGTATCACCACCGGCATAGTCACCGTCCGCTCCCTGTCCACACTGCAGAAAGAGTCTGCCGTCCTCCTCATAAGGCATGCGGGGGTAATCATAAGGATCATAGGTATCTCCATTCTCCAATGTAACCGTATACCCCTCAATTACCACGGGGCGGTAACTGTCGCCGCCGTCCTTTGTCACATACAGCACCGCTTCATCACCGCCATTATACATCAGCGAAGCAAAGCCAAAGGATTCATCCAGAAAAATGAAATCAATCCCCATCCCTGTCTGCTGGTCAAAGGGATCCGGATTTGACATCTGCCATGTCTGTCCGCCGTCCATGCTCTTTAACAGGCCGTAAAACCGGCTGCCGAGAGCGGCATCCTCCACTACCATCCGGTAGCGGACCGTGCCGTCTCCCACCAGGCACTCTTTTTCATATCCGCCATTGTAAATATCCATGAAACTGCTGTCGTCTTCCTCTGATTCCTCCTGCCATTGTACCTCCTGTTCCCTGCGTTCCCCCAGCCATACATAGTATGCGTCAAATCTCTCTTCTATAGCCTTTTTCATCCGGTGATATCTCTCATCCCACGGTATATCTCCCATATAAACTTCCGGGGAGCGAAGAGAAAAATGAAACGTCTCCTGACCGCTTCCCAGTACCATTTCTGTCAGCAGATGCAAGGCTTCCGCCTTTTCATAGGGAAATTGCCCCGCATCCTTTACAAACCGAAGCCAGTCTGTCATATCCGCCGCACAGGCTGATATTTCCGCCTCCGAACTGCCGCATGTCACAGATAAGTAAGCGCGCGCATACAACTCTCTTCCTGTCATCACCTGTCCCATATCTTCGGCTTCTTCCAGTGTCATCTCACGCTCCGAGCGCACCGTGACCGTGCGGCTGCGGCCGCCCCAGAAATGGGCCGCCTCACTGCGCAGCACCTGAAAGAAATAATTGCTTCCCGCCTGGTAGGAATCAAGGACATGAAAATAAATATAACCTCCTTCTTCCAGATCATCTGATATGCGGAACACATGCATGCCATCTTCCTGCGCTTCCACATACTCCGCCTGCGCATTATAGTTTTCCCTGACAATCCGGGTCAGCTCTTCCCGGGACCAGCCCGGGAAAGGCCTGCGGAAAATACCACCTGTCCGTACATAATAGGTATGATGGCTCTCGGAAAGAAATTCTGACCAGGTTCCTTCTATATAGCCGTCAGGCAGCATCTTCTCCGTTACCATATCTGCAGAAAAAACATACATAACGCCCCGCAGAAATGCCACAATGCAAATAACAGGCATAAAAGCTACAAACAATACCTTTCGCAGCCTGTTCAGAAACAGATAGAAGCCGCTTCCTTCCCCATCTGTTCCCCCGTCCTTCCTGCACCGCCCTTCAAGTATGTGCCGCAGGAGCCCATTTCCCGCGATCAGTATGATAAAGGGCATCACAAGCCACAGATACATCCCTTTCCCTGCTTCCGCAAATGTGCGCAGTTCCAGTCCTGCCAGTCCCGCCATATATTCCATTGCCACCAAAAACAACCCTGCCGCCAGAGCCGCCATGACCACATACACTGATTTCCTCTCTTTTTTCATCGTGATGCCCCAATCATCTCATCCGGACACGACAGATACGTCATGCCTCCTTTTCCTGCAGTCAGGCCGGACAGGATACTGAACCTGCCCGGCTGATATACAGAATAACATATCCCCACATAAATGAAAAGAAAACGACAGAAATCATTTTCTGATCTCCTGCAACACTTCCTTCGGGATAATAAATTCCACACATCCCATATACATCGGCGCCACATCGCCCTCGTTAAAGGCTATGACCAGATCATTGTTCTGATTGACATAAAATGCGGTGTCATCGGTAATCTGCCGGAAATTCCATTCCGGTATATCCTCGTTATCCACCCAATACATCACATTTTCGTCCTGCGCCATCTGCTCCTTCATCTGCTTTCTGATCTCTTCACTGACAGGCGTGATATAATCCGCCCCGTCTGCAAACAAATCCTTCAGCGCCAGCCGTTCTCCGCTCTGCAGATCAATCGTGTAGAAATAATTCCATTGTGCTCCGCTACCCGAAGCCTGATAGCAGATGAGCTTCAGGGTAAAATAGTTGTCCGTGGTGCTGAGCACTTCATGTTTTACCATAATATCCTGATAGCCCTCTTCATATTGCAGTCCTTCCTTAAATTCGTTAAGGATCTGCTGCGTAATTTCTTCTATCTCGGCGTTAATCTCACGTGTTGTCTGTTCCAATACGGCTTCCTGCTCCGGATTTTGCGTTTCTCCCGTCGTCTCTTCCCTGATTACAAGTTCCGGTACTTCCACATCCGCATTATGCCGCTCACTCTCGTACTGATAATCCCTGAATGTCACAGCCTCCACCAGCTTCCCGATGACCGGAATACCGCTCATGGCATGCGCCACCCCTGCCGATGTATTAGGCAGAATGATAAATACCGCAGCTGCCGCTGCCGCACACCGGATGGACAGTAAGACCTTCCGTCTGCCCGTCTCAAACCCCTTTGCCTTCCGGATCCCCTCTTTCATTTTCTCAACCTGCTCCCCTGTCATTGCCACTGCCTCATACTCGTTTCTCAGTTTCCTCATACCCTCTGATCCTTTTATCGTTTCTGATCCTCCCATTCTTTCTGATGCTTTCCTGTATTCCGTTTTGCTCCCTGTTTCTGATACGCCATGCTCTTTCCTTTCCATATCCCTCCTCCTTTCCGACTATTCCTCTTCCATTCTGATCCGCAGCTTTTTCATGCTCCGGTACAGACGGCTTTTAACCGTACTGACATTCTCCTGCATAATCTCCGCGATCTCTTCCAATTTCAGTTCCTCAAAATACCGCAGCTCCACCACTGCCTTCTCTTTTGCCGGCAGAGAATCCAGCGCCTTTTTCAGGTCAAAATCCTCATAATTATCCTCATATCCCTCATCCGGAATCTCATCCAGAGACACAAAACACCGCCTTTTCTGAAAACGGAAAATCTCATTTAACATAATGCGGTAAATCCATGTGCCGGCATATTCTTTGTTTTTCAGCGTCCTTCCTGCCCGGATTGCCTTATAGGCACCGCTCTGAACGATATCTCCGGCATCCGCCTCATGATGCACAAAACTCATGGCCAGCCGGAAATACCTGTTATATTCCGACAACAGAATCTGCTCAATATATGCGACAGTCGCATCCTTATCTGATCTCATGTGCCACCATAGCCTCCCTTCTTATCCCCTTCTGATAATTAGATCTCCCACACAGAGAAAAAGTTTCAGTCCGATAAAAATTTTTATTCACTCTCATCCGTCTCATAGTATAATGTACAAAATTCATAATCATCCATAAAAGGAGTGGAAGAATGGAAGAGAAGCGTGTTACGATCAGTGATATTGCGCAGGAACTGGGACTGAGCAGCGCTACGGTGTCCAATGTGCTGCATGGAAAGACTGCCCGGGTGTCAGAGCGGACGCTGCAGCGGGTACAGGCACTTCTGGAGGAGCGACAATATGTTCCCAGTATGGCAGGAATCCTTCTGGCACAAAATTCATCCCGCATTATCGGAATTGTCATCAATGACCATGAAAAATATGAATCTCATACGCTGGAAGATATTTTCATATCGGCCTCTCTGAATCATCTGTCAACGGAGATCGAACAGCGCGGACAGTTTATGATGGTGAAAAAGACCCGCAGCATGGAGGAAATCATAACATTTGCTTCCATGTGGAATCTGGATGGTCTGGTACTGATCGGTTTTGGCCGCGCGGACTACAGGTATCTGCGAAACCATATGCGGATTCCCTTTGTGGTATATGACGGCTATTGCGACCGCACAGAACGGATTTATAATATAACCATTGATAATTTTGACGGTGGCTTTCAGGTAGGCGCTTACCTTCGCCGACAGGGGCATCGACGGGTATTATGCATTGCTGACAATGAGATCTGCACTGCGGGCCCTGCATGAAAAAAGGGAACTGGAAACAGAAACCATGCTGCCGGTCAGATTGGTGGAGCGAGAAAGCACCCGTTGTTAATATGCACAATTTTCTCTTATCATTTTTGTAACAGGTTATGCGTTTAACCTTTGAATTTCTTTGCTGCTGCCATTACAATAGAATCAGAAAAGGACAGAATACAAAACTTACAATCAGGAGGATATGATATGATACAGAAAAAATGGTGGCACGGCAAAGTGGCCTATCAGATCTACCCCAAAAGCTTCAAGGACACTACCGGTAACGGCATCGGAGACTTGCAGGGAATCATTCGTAAACTGGATTATCTGAAAGAGCTGGGAATTGATATCATCTGGATTTCTCCCTGCTATCAATCCCCGCTTGCGGATCAGGGCTATGATATTTCTGATTATTACGAAATAGATCCCCGTTTCGGCACTATGGAGGACATGGAAGAGCTGATCGCCCGGGCAAAAGAAAAAGGCATCTCCATTCTCATGGATCTGGTAGTCAACCACTGTTCCGATGAGCACGAATGGTTTCAGAAAGCACTGCAGGACCCTTATGGTCCTTACGCCGGTTACTTTTACTTTGAAAAAGGGATAAACGGACAGCCGCCCAATAACTGGCGGGGTTATTTCGGAGGCAGTGCATGGGAACCGGTTCCCGGTACGGATCTGTATTACCTGCATCTTTTCCACAAAAAACAGCCAGACCTCAACTGGGAAAATCCCACTCTGCGGGAAGAAATTTACCGGATGATGAACTGGTGGATGGACAAGGGACTGGCGGGTTTCCGTATCGACGCCATTATCAATATCA
Organism: uncultured Lachnospiraceae bacterium; assembly: GCA_910587155.1. Classification (GTDB taxonomy): domain Bacteria; phylum Bacillota; class Clostridia; order Lachnospirales; family Lachnospiraceae; genus VSOB01. The sequence goes on along the minus strand of CAJULA010000010.1, from coordinate 103,966 downwards.
AAAAAGCACTCCCCTTTACGGATTACAGCTATCCGCCTGACAGAGACGACGGGCTTATCTCTGCCACCGCCATGCTTTCCGACGCTGTCGGCATCGGGGAATTTCTGGGCGAAATGCGGGATCGCGTGTTCCAAAAGCATGATGCCTTTACCGTAGGGGAAGTATTTAACGTAAGAGAGGAAGAACTGGACGATTTTATCGGAGACAATGGCTATTTCTCCACAATGTTTGACTTCCGGGCCGCCGTATGGGGCGGAGATCCCAAAGGCTGGTACTGCTCCCGCCATATTACGCCTGAGCATTACAAATCCTGCTGTTTTGCCACACAGAAACAGATGGAACAGATCGGTTTTATCTCCAATATTATCGAAAACCACGATGAGCCCCGGGGTGTCAGCCGATATATTCCGCCGGCCGATCTTTCCGAACATGCCAAAAAGCTCCTGGCCATCGTTTCCTTTATGCTGCGCGGCCTTCCCTGGATCTATCAGGGACAGGAACTGGGGATGGAAAATCTGCCGTTTACTTCAATAGATGAAATTGATGATGTAAGTACACGGGATGAATACGAGGTGGCAAGGCAGAGCGGACTGTCGCCGGAAGATGCGCTGCATGCTGTATCCTTTTACAGCCGCGACAATGCCCGCACCCCCTTTCAGTGGGATGCCTCCCCCAATGCAGGCTTCAGCGACGGGACTCCCTGGCTGCGGGTCAATCCGAATTACACCCGTATCAATGCTGCTGCGCAGATCCGGGATCCACATTCCGTATTTTCCTGCTATAAGGCTCTGATCGCTCTCAGAAAAGACCCGGCCTACGCAGGTACCATTGTATATGGAAGTCTGAAGCCTTTTCTGGAAGAGGAAGAAAACCTGATGGCCTTCTACAGAGTTGGAGAGTCACAGACTCTGCTCGTTCTGGCCAATTTCCGCAAAGAGTCGCGAAAGGTGACGCTTCCCGGGCACTGCCGCAAAGTACTGCTTAATAACTGCGATACCCTTCATATAAACAGTGACAATAGCATTACCCTGGATGATTATCAGGCAGTCATACTGGATATCAGCCACCGTCCCGCCTGATAAAAAACACCATGCAGAAAAAGCAGAAGCCTTTGATACAAAATAGTCAAAGGCTTCTGTTTATGTGTTATAAGATTTTATGTAATCCTTACTTTGATAATTTAAACTGTCCGATCAGCCCATCCAGAGTAATTGCCTGTGCCGACAGTTCCTCACTCGTGGCAGATGCTTCCTCAGCCGTAGCCGCATTGCTCTGTACCACTTCCGAAATCTGGTTGACCCCCAGCTCGGCCTGTCGTATGGATTCCGTCTGATCTTCCACCATGACTTTCAGATTCTTGGAGAACTCCGCAATCTGCTTGATACCGTCCACAACGGAAGTAATCGCGCCCGATGCTGATTCTGCCGCCGTATTGCCTGCAGAAACCTCTTTGATGGAGCTTTCGATCAGCTCTCTCGTATCCACTGCCGCCTTGGCACTCTGATCCGCCAGTTCTCTGATCTGATTTGCCACTACGGCAAAACCACGTCCGGATTCTCCTGCTCTCGCCGCCTCTATGGAAGCGTTCAGGGACAGCAGGTTCGTCTGTGCCGCGATGGATTCAATCTCGGAAATGATATCCCCGATCCTTGCAGACGTATTGTCAATCCGCTTCATAGCCTCCATCATCTTGTTCATCTGCTCACGGCTGTTGTCTGCCTCATCGGCATACTGCTGTGCTTTTGTATAAGACTCTTCGGCGCTCTCTGCCGTCTTTTCCATCGTCGTGGAAATGCTGCTGATCGTTGCATGCAGCTCCTGTACTGCGCCTGCCTGCTCCGTTGCCCCTTCTGCCAGGTTCTGAGAAGCGTCAGCCAGATTGCCGGAGCCTGCCTGCACCTGCTCGGAAGCCTCGCCGATCGAGGTAAGAGTCGTTGTCATCTGATCCCGCAGGCCACGTATGGACTGGAACAGCTTTTTAAAGTCTGCCGTATACTTTTCCGGAATCTTGGAGCGCACCGTATAATCGCCGGTTGCCATTTCTCCCAGAAGTTCTTCCATATCATAAATGATCGCACTGAGATTCTCTGCCATGGATACCGCATGTTCTCCCAGTTCTTCCACTTCATCGCCGGTATGAATCTGCGGAAACGGTGAGGAAAGATCGCCGTTTGCAAAGGTATTGAAACGCTCTCCCAGCACCTTCAGCGAATTTGCAATCTTTTGTGCAATACTTCTACCAATCCGCATGGAGGCAATCATTGCCACCGCAATCGCCACCACAATGACAAGAGACAGTATCCATCCCGCTATGTTAAGCATCGTGGACAGGCTGTTGCCTTCGTTTACCTTCACATCCAGAAGACTTTCCAGTTTAGTATAAATACTGTTATATTTGCCCGACAGTTCACTCAGTGCAATTTCCTGTGCCTGTTTGCAGAGCTCTCTGTCTGTCGTCGCTCCGAGTTCCATAATCTCTGCATCCAGCTCCAGATAAGCATCCAGCTCTCCCATGATCGCATCGTAGGTCGTTCTGCCGTCCGTTGATACGACCGTCTTTTCCACATCCACCAGACTCTCCTTGAGTGCCGCAATGGAAGTTTCATGCTGCTTCACCACGGTCGCGATGGCATCTGCATCATCATAACCGATAGCAGCGCGAAGTGAAGATCTGACATCCGCAAACTCAAACATCGCCCTGCCGATATCCCCCTGGGCAAAACCGAAGTTTTTCAATGCGTAGGAATATCTGTTTGAGATACCAATGATTGCGATCAGGCCGATAACTGCTGCCACTGCGGTAATAGACACTACCGTAAAAAAGGAGCGTACCAGCTTCTTCTCAATCATTTCTTTTCTGTTCATCTTTATAATCCCCCTTTTTGTTAAAGTCGAAAAGAATTACTATTATTGTATCATTATAGCCTTTTATTATGATATAATCAATCTCTATTTTCAATTTGCAAGACCAATTTCGACATTTTTTCCGATCTTTTGCTCAGTCCAACACCCCTCTCTGGATTATGTAAACCCCAAAAACAGACATCATTCACTCTGCATATACAAAAAGAGAACCCTGAAGCATCCCTTCACGGTTCTCTTTTCTCATTGCTTATTTGATCATTTCCGGCTGATGCGGACTATTCCTTTGCCCGGCCTCACCGTTACTCTGTCACCAGTTCCACTTCAACCGGAATTTCTTTTTCCACCGTTTCCCCGGCGATCAGCTTGATGGCTGTCTCCACTGCCGTGGCACCCATCAGATCCGGTTTCTGTGCAACCGTCGCTGCCATCTTACCGCCGGATACCGCTGTCAGTGCATCATCCGTTGCGTCAAAGCCTACGACTACGATCTCTTTTCCTGCAATGGCTTCCACCGCACCCAGTGCCATTTCATCATTGTGTGCGAATACACCCTGGATATCCGGATTTGCCTGCAGCATATTTTCCATAACCGTCATGCCTTCGGAACGGTTGAAGTTTGCGGTCTGGCTGGAAACCACATCCAGCGCTTCATCCGCCGCCTGATGGAAGCCTTCCCCTCTGTCGATGGTCGCACTGGCACCCGGCACACCCTGAAGCTCCGCCACCTTGGCGCCTTCACCGACCAGACTGATCAGATATTCCGTTGCCGCCTTGGCGCCGGCCACATTGTCGGACGCGATGGCACAGTCAACATCCACACCGTTTACCACACGGTCAACGGATACCACCTTGATCCCCTTCGCAACCGCATCCTTTACGGCAGGAGCCACTGCGTCGGAATCCACCGGATTGACGATCAGTACACTGATATTTCTGGAGATCAGATCTTCGATGTCACTTGTCTGCTTTGCCGCGTCGTCACCCGCATCCACAACGATCAGTTCCACATTATTTTCCTCTGCCGCCGCCTGTGCGCCCTCGCTCAGTGTGACAAAGAAGGGATTGTTCAGCGTGGAAATGGCAAGGCCAATGCTGCCGCTGCCTGTTGCTTCTCCTTCCGCGGATGCATTTTCCTCTGCTCCCGCATCCGCCCCGCTTTTGGCCGGTGTCTCGCCGTCTACTGACACGGCACCGCAGCCTGCCAGCGAAAAGGTGAGTACTGCTGCCAGTAAAATTCCTGTTAACTTTTTCATCTTCATATTGTTTTCCTCCATTTTTGAATGTTGTATTATCGCTTCTGATCGGACATAACCGCAACCAGAATTACAATACCTTTCACCACATCCTGATAATAGGATGACACGCCCAGAATATTCAGGCCGTTATTTAAAACTGCAATGATCAGTACGCCTACAAAAGTCTTCCAGATCCGTCCGCGTCCGCCGTTCATGCTGGTGCCGCCCAGCGCCACTGCGGCAATGGCATCCAGCTCATACCCTTCACCCAGCGTCGGCTGTGCAGAGCCCAGACGGGATAAGAGGATCAGACCGGATACGGCTGCCATGCAGCCTGATATGGCATAAGCCGCCATCTTGGTCAGATCAATGTTCACACCCGCAAGCTTCGCGGATTTCCAGTTGCTGCCTGTCGCATAAATGCGGCGGCCGAATGTGGTCTTTTCCAGTACAAACACAAAGATTGCAAACACTGCCACAAATAAAATGACCGGGATCGGGATACCAAAGAAATTACCTTTTCCCACCACTTTGAGGAAGAAGCTGTCTCCCAGATTGGAAATCGGTTTTCCGTCCATAAAGATCATTGTCAGACCTCTGTATACGGTCATGGTAATCAGTGTGGCGATAAAGGGCTGCAGACGTCCTTTTGTCACAAGTAAGCCGCTGATCACTCCGAAAAACGTGCCGATCAGCATCGCCAGAAGCATGGCCAGCCCCACCGGCATGCCGCCCGCGATGAAGCTTGCGCAAAATGCGGTTGTCAGAGCCAGTACAGAGCCTACCGACAGATCAATACCGCCGGTAAGGATGACGCAGGTCATACCAAACGCAATAAAACCATTGATGGATGACTGCCGGAGCAGAGATAAAAAGTTACCTACCGTCCTGAATTCAGGACTGATAATGCCGATTCCGAGAACCAGTAAGACCAGGGCAATGAGCGCACCCAGCTCCTGTAAATAGTTGACTGCTTTTTTATTCTTCATTTAGCTCCCCTCCTGTCGCAAGGATCATAATATTTTCCTGATTTGCTTCTTCCTTATGAAGGACACCACGCACGAGGCCTTCTCCTACGATCATGATCCGGTCGGACATCCCCAGCACTTCGGGAAGCTCCGAAGATACCATGATAATTGCTACGCCCTGCTCCGCAAGATCGTTGATAATACTGTAAATTTCCTTTTTGGCGCCGATGTCCACGCCTCTGGTCGGCTCATCCAGGATCAGCACCCGCGGCTCCGTATAAATCCACTTGGCGAAGACCACCTTCTGCTGATTACCGCCGCTTAAATTATTACATTCATGCTGCGGGCCAAAACACTTGATATGAAGTTCTTCAATTCCCCGTTTTACAAGGGCGTCTTCTTTTTCCTTACTCAATACGCCGTTTTGCGATATCCTTCCCAGATTGGCAATGGATATATTTTTCATAATGCTCTCTTCCAGCATCAGCCCTTCCACTTTTCGGTCTTCGGTAATAAAACCGATGCCGTTTTTCATGGCTTCCTGGGGATTTCTGTTTTCAATCTTTTTGCCGTCCAGATAGATTTCACCGGTTACATGGGGCATATTGCCGAAAATCGCCTGCATGATCTCTGTCCTGCCCGCACCCATCAGTCCGGACACGCCCAGCACTTCTCCCGCATGTACCTGGAAGGATACATTTTCGAACACGCCGGGACAGGTGAGACCCTTCACTTCAAAGGCCACATCACCTATTTTAGCTTTGCGGGCCGGGTAACGCTCCCCGATCTCACGGCCGATCATCATGCGCACCACATCATTCATATCGGTCTCTTTGATCTTTTTGGTGCCGATATAAGATCCGTCCCGCAGGATGGTAATACGGTCGCAGAGTTCAAAAATCTCTTCCATACGATGAGAAATATAGACGATGGAAACGCCCTTTTCCCGCAGGGAATTGACCACCTGGAACAGCACTGTCGTCTCGCTCTGCGTCAGCGCCGCCGTCGGCTCATCCATGATGATGACCTGCGCATCCACCATCAGCGCCTTGGCAATCTCGATCATCTGCTGCTGACCCACGGACAACTCATTCATCCGCTGGCCCGGGTCAATGTCCACACCCAGACGGTCCAGAATTTTTCTCACTTCCTGCCGCATGGCCTTTTTATCGCATACGCCAAACCCTTTTTTGATCTCTTTGCCGAGGAACATATTTTCCTCCACAGTCAGATCAAACAGTACGTTCAGCTCCTGATGGATGAAAACGATACCGGCCTTTTCCGCTTCCTGCGGATTTTTATAACAGACCTCCTGACCATCAACGATCACGGTGCCGGCATCTCTTGTATAGACGCCTGTCAGAATCTTCATCAGGGTGGATTTTCCTGCGCCGTTTTCTCCCATCAGGGCATGGATCTCACCGTGATCCAGCAGAAAGCCCGCATCCTGCAGCACTGCGTTTCCTCCGAATGCCTTGTTGATTCCACGCATTTCAATCTGCATAATCTTTCCCCCTCTCTTTAAAAAATACAGCCTGACTGTAAGATAATATTTGCATAAGGTGTAATCTCACCTGTGCGGATGACTGCCTTGCAGTGTTTCGTCATCTCTTTTAATTCCGTATGCGGTACATACACCGTCTCACAGGCAGCACCCGTCTCCGCAAATAACTGTTCTATTTCTTTTTCCACCGCCGGATTCCTGGTTTTGATCTCTTCCGCCAGAATGATCTTTTCGACCTTCATATCTGCCGCCACTTCCCGCAATACTTCCATAAAAGACGGCCTGCCGAAACGCACTGCCAGATCAATCCGCTCCGTCTCTTCCGGAATGGGAAGTCCGCAGTCGCCAATACAGATCTGATCCGTATGCCCCATATAACCAAGCACTCTGGAAATGTCACTGTTTAAAATCCCCTGTCTCTTCATGCTTTCTGCCTCCCTAACTCTGCCGCCACTTCATCTGCGGTGGGCATCCCGGTCTGCGCCCCGAATTTTTCCGTGGACAGACTGGCTGCAGTATTCGCATAGAAAAGGGCGCTCTGTAAGTCATCTCCCATTGCTCTGCGCACGGAAAATGCACCGTTTAAGGTATCGCCTGCTCCGGTAGTATCCATAACCTTCGCGGGTCTGGCCGGTACGGTCAGCACTTCGCCTGACTGCAGGCAGGCGGATACGCCTCTGGAACCCTGCGTGATGATCAGCTTCTCCGGATATTTTCTGAGAAGTTCTTCCGTAGGCAGATCTTTGCCGAAAATGAGCGCTGCCTCATGCTCGTTGGGTGTCACATAGGTGACCTTTTCGATCACATCCATTGGCACTTCTGCTGCCGGTGCCGGGTTCAGTACCACCTGAATTCCCTTTTCCGCACAAAACTCCACGACATAATGCACCGTCTCCAGCGGAATCTCATGCTGCAGTACGACCATATCATAGCCTTCCAGCACCGGTTTGATCTCATCCACATAAGCCCGGTCAACCTCTCCGTTGGCCCCCGCCACGACAACGATCGTGTTATCGTTTTCTGCCACCGTGATCATCGCAATGCCTGTGGGCACATCCTGACAGATCTTCACATGCTCTGTCTTTACCCCCGCACGTTTTAAATTGTCAAGCAGCGCCTGCCCGTTGCCGTCATCACCCACGGCTCCGAACATCTCCACTTCCGCGCCCAGCTTGGCCATGGCCACGGCCTGATTGGCCCCCTTACCGCCCGGGATATAGCTGATGCTGCTTCCCTTAAGGGTCTCCCCCTTCAGCGGAATCCGCTCCGCCGTGACGGTCATATCCATATTGATACTCCCCACTACCGCAAGTTTCATCTGATTACCCCTTTCTCTTTGTTGTCTGGCGCTCCACGAGGGAAACGTCCAGTATGTTTTCCTGCTGAAACGGCAGTCCCTTATGATGTCTCATAATAATCTCAACTGCCAGCGTCCCCATATCCGCAATCGGCTGAATCACAGTTGTCAGCTCCGGCGTAAACAGCCAACTGAATCGGATGTTATCAAACCCTATGATCTGCACATCCTCCGGAACCCGATAGCCTCTCTCGGAAAGAACCTTGTATGTCGCAATGGCTACCATGTCATTGCTGGCTACAATACCGTCCGCATCGGGATATCGCGTTACCAGCTCTCTGGCTGCCCGCAGACCGTCTTCATAGTCATACCGACAGTCGATGCATTGCTCTTTGATCGCGAATCTGTCGCAGACTTCATGATAGCCCCGGTATCTCCACAATCCGCTGGACAGGCTAAGAGGGCCCCGCAGAAATACGATATTCCTGCACCCGCATTCAATCAGGTGACTGACAGCCATCCCGCCGCCTTTGTAATGGTCTGATTCCACATAGGCCGTCTGGCCGCTGTCGGTCAGACGGCGGTCAAGCATCACCACCGGAAGCTGACAGTCTGCAATCATCCGGCCAGTCTTATCGCTGTTAGTAATGATGATAATGCCGTCTGCCTTCATCTGCGCCATCATTTGAATATTCATGAATTCTTTTTCCGTATTGTCATTGGAATTGCAGAGCAGTATTTTATACTGATTTCTGTATGCCTCTTCTTCTACCGCCTTCGCAAGTTCATTGAAAAACGGATTTTCAATGTTGGGAACGATCACACCGATGATGCGGGAAGACTTTTTGTACAACGCCCTTGCCAGTTCGTTGGGTCTGAAACCCGTTTCACGAATGGCTCTCAGAACCTTCTCTTTTTTATCATCATCCACATTCACCGTACCATTCATAACCCGCGATACCGTAGCAGGAGAAACACCGGCCAGCTTTGCCACATCCCTGATACTCGCCATCTTATGTTTCCTCCGTTATATGAAACGCGTTTCATAACTGAATTCATTGTATAGTTTCCCCAGTCATTTGTCAATGGTATTTTTCATTTTCGATATTTTACCTAAATTCTATTGTCATTTTTTATGCATTTTCAACAATTAGTGAGGTGTCATTATTTCGCGCTGCTTTCCACACAATGCATAAAAAGGGCAGGCTCCAGAGGGCATAGGAAATTTCATCGTCTGCCCGGGCCTGCCCGTAACTCTTATGCTGTCTCCTGTCGTGTCACTTCCGCAATCCGTGAAAACACCGCCCATGACAGAATCGCTTCTACTCCGTTTTCCAGAAGGAACAGGAATAGGGAGGCAGGTCACTGCCGCCGCCGAAATCATGCTTCTCTCCGGTGATCAGATCAACCGCGGTGCCGGATTCCGCATTGAAGTCGGCATGATAGGTCTGTGCGTCCGCATTGATGGCCACAAGCACCCGCTCACCTTCTGCTTTGCGCTCAAAGATCAGCTGCTTTGGCTGAATCATCACATTACGGTAGCTGCCATGACAGAGGGCCTTGCTCGCCGTCCGTGCTTTGGCCAGCTGCGTAATCCATCTGGTAAGTTCATTTTCCTCTGGTTTCTCCACTTCGGGACGCAGGGTGGGATCTCCGTTTTTCTTATCCCCTTCCATCCCCCACTCACTGCCGTAGTATACGGAGGGCACTCCCGGCATCCCAAACAAAAGACCATAGAGCGGCTCCAGGCATTTTTTGTCCGAGAGGATGGTCGCGATCCTGCTTACATCATGATTATCCGCAAAGGCAAGCAGATGCTTCCCCGTATAGAGGCACCACTGCTCCTGGCCGAACTGACGGTTTAAGCTGTAGGATATCTCGTGCATATTACCTGTATTGAAGCTGGAATACAGGCCCTTGTAACATTCATAATTGGTCACACTGTGGCAGGCTCTCTCATTCATCCAGCGGTTATAATCGCCGTGCAGCGTCTCACCCATCAGCACAAAATCCGGCTTCAGCCCGTCTGCCAGCCCGCGCAGCGCTTCCAGAAATCCCGGTTCCAGGCAGTACGCCACATCCAGACGCAGGCCGTCGATGTCATAATCACGTACCCAGCCTCTGACTGCATCAAACAGATAATCCGTGACTGCCGGGTTCTGCACATTGAGTTTCACCAGTTCATTGCAGCCTTCCCACCCCTCGTACCAAAATCCGTCGTTGTAATTGGTATTGCCGTCAAAGGATATCCGGAACCAGTCTTTGTACGGGCTGTCCCATTTCCTCTGGCGCACATCCTCAAACGCCCAGAAACCCCTGCCCGCATGATTAAACACGCCGTCCAGCATAATTTTCAGCCCTGCGTCATGCAGCGCCTTGCATACCTGTCGGAAATCCTCGTTTGTGCCCAGACGGCAGTCGATTTTATTATAATCTCTCGTGTCATAGCCATGTGCGTCGCTTTCAAACAAAGGATTGAACAGGACACATGTGGCCCCCATCTTCTTTATATGTTCCACCCAGTCCAGTATCCTGAGAATGCGATGGTCCTGCACACCGTCATTGTGCAGTGGCGCACCGCATAAGCCCAGGGGATAAATCTGATAGATAACCGCTTCTTCAAACCACATAATTTTGCTCCTCTTTTTCTCTGTTTCCGCCCGATACCAACTGATCGGCGGGGCACCGACATACTGACCGGCTCTCCAGCCAGCTTCCGATCATTTCATATACTTTTTCCCGATTGATTTCATTGTGGAGCTCATGTCTGCAATTGTCAAACAGTTTCAGGGTGATATCAGCAATCCCTGCGTCCTGATACCTATGATATACTTTTTCCACTGCTTTCCCGTAGTTCCCCACCGGGTCCTCCCTTCCCGAAGCCATCAGAATCGGAATGTCCTTTGGGACATGTTCTATGTTATTCCTGTTTCCGATAAAAAGCAAGATTTTCATCAACGTTTCCACACCATTCACCGTAAAAAGAAAGGTACAGGCGGGATCGTTATGATAGGCCTCCATAACCTTTTCATCCGAACATACCCAGTCATTGGCAGAGCGGGGATTTTTAATCCTCCGGTTATAAGAGCCAAACATCACCCGGCGCAGCAGCCGGCTTCTGTGGCGCTCTCCCCTACACATCTTTAACAGCGCCGTCAGCACGAGTCCCATCCTCAGCAAAAATGCAGGATGTTCTCCCGTGCCCAGCAGGATGACTCCGTCCAGCTCGTGTCCGTATACTTCCATATACTGTCTGGACAGAAAGGATCCCATACTGTGTCCCAGCAGAAAATAAGGGATACACGGGTATCTTTTCTTCATCATTCCTGTCAGCCGGTGCATATCCTTTACCACACAGGCTTCGCTGTCCTGTGCCGCAAAATATCCCCAGTCTTCGCGGGATGTCACCGACTCCCCATGACCCAGATGATCATTACCCAAAACGAAATAGCCAAGAGTGTTCAGATAACGGGCCAATCCCTCATAACGTCCCACATATTCCACCATACCATGCGCTATCTGCACAATTCCTTTCGGAAACTGCCGCCATGTTCCGGAAGGAAACCACAGGATGCCATGGATCTGATGGATACCATCTGAAGAGGGATAAAAAAACTCTTTTCTGCGCATGCTTCCAACGCCTTTCAAAAACCTGTTATTTTTGTCAGCCTATTTAAAACAGCTTTGCACGGCGCTTACCATTGCCGGCTCCTTCGTATTTTTAATATGTTTTAATACAATCGCCGATACAGGAGGAAGTGCCACGGAAAGTTTTCCTCTTTTTACGGAATAGTATCGCTCCTGCGTCGTAAATCCTTTTTCTGATGTAAAAATAAGCTGTTCCATCACAGCTTCTCTGGGAATTCCGATCTCCCAGACGCTGAGCTCTTTTGTCATCTCACTGTCGTTATTATTGACAATCACAACCGACTGTTCCTGATCCGTAAAACGCCCATAGGAGATGAAATTATAGTCACTGCCCAAAGACATGAGCGAGCCCTTTTTCATTTCCGGATTCTCTTTATGGATCCGGATCATCTCCCGGTGAAAATCAATCAGCCCCACATCTTCATGTCCCCATGGATAGGTCCGTCTGTTATCCGGGTCAGTAAAGCCGCACACTCCGGCCTCATCTCCGTAATAAACTGTGGGCGCCCCCACCCATGTCATCTGGATCAGCACTGCCTCCCGAAATACCGCCTTGTTAACGCCTTCCTCCGCTGCTTTGGGCCCCAGTGTACTGGTCCGTCCTACCTTGTGGTTGGTCCTTGTCAGGAAACGGGAGTGATCATGGTTGGACAGCTCATTCATGGAAACCTGACGGGAAGGCGTGGTGAAGTTGGCATAATGGTGCTTCATGGCCTCCCAGAAGCTGAAAGCATTTCCTCTCAGATCTTCGCGGTAGTCGTCACTGTGCTTCTGCATACCTGTCAGAAACCAGGACACCGGCTCCATAAAGGCATCATAGTTCATGACGGAGTCCCATTCATTCCCCCGCAGCCAGCTCTCGGGATTGCCATAATGCTCTGCCAAAATAAGGGCATCGGGATTGGCACCCTTGACCGCCCTGCGGAAATCCTGCCAGAATTTATGATTCTCTTCCGGGCTGTAGCCCAGATCGGCCGCCACATCCAGCCGCCAGCCATCCGCGCAGTAAGGCTCTGATACCCATTTTCTGCCGATATCCAGAATATATTCATATAATTCCCTTGAGCCGGCATAATTGAGCTTGGGCAGAGTGTCATGCCCCCACCAGCCGTCATAGCTGTGATTATACGGCCATCTGTCTTCATGATAAAAACGGAAGAAATCATGGTATGGGCTGTCCCCTGTCACAAAAGCTCCTTTTTCATACCCCTCGACATTTTCATAAATCCGCTCTCTGTCCATCCATTTATTAAAGGAACCACAGTGGTTAAACACACCGTCCAGAATTACCCGTATCCCCCGGCTGTGTGCTTCCTGCACCAGTCTGATAAATAGCTGATTACTGGCCTCCAGATTTTTCTTATTGGTCACACGGTTGATATAGCGGCTGGCAAACCGATTCTCACATTTGTCCTCGGCCAGCAACTCCCCTTCCTCTTCCACAATCTTTCCAAAATGCGGATCCACATAATCATAATCCTGAATATCATATTTATGATTGGAGGGAGAGACAAAAATAGGATTCAGATAAATCACATCAATGCCAAGGTCCTTAAGATAATCCAGCTTGTCAATCACGCCCTGCAGATCACCTCCGTAAAACTTGCGCACATCCATACTGTCCGGATAAGCATCCCAGTCCTTCTCCTGTACGACCGGCTCACCGATATAACAATATTCCCCGCTGAGAACATCATTCGTTTTATCGCCATTACAGAAACGATCCACAAATATCTGATACATCACCGCCCCCTTGGCCCAGTCCGGTGTACGAAATCCGGGAATGATACGGAAAAGAAACTTCTCTTCCGGTGCTTTCACTGCACCCCGCATATCATAACAGCAGTCAATTTTTCCTGCAATCACCTCAAAATAATAAGCCAGCAGCTCATTTTCCAGCTGTACTTTGATATAGTAGTAATCAAACTCCGTATCGGAGGATTCCTGCAGCATCAGTTCCTTCTGTCCATTATGCACAAAATAAACTCTGTCAATATTACCTCTGGCAGAACGAAAACGTATGGTGATCTCATCGTAAGGCGCCGGTTCCGGCGGTATCACATAATTACCCGTCGTATCGCTGAAAAGTGCCTTCTTCCGAAATACCGGACGCATATTCACCACATACTCCTGTTGCTGCTGCATCTTCAGGAATCTATCCAGTTCCATAACTCATACCCCTTTAAAAATAGAATCAGTACTAACGTACCAAATATTATAGCACATCCATAAAAAGTAAAAAAGACAGCAAATATGTTCGCTGCCTTTTTTAGAGAAGGTATTTCTTTCTTATGGGGTATAGCAAAAACTATATAATGTATTGGGGGGTTACAAGTAGTATGATAGCAAAACTCCTGCCAAAAGTCTATACCCGCAATTCACAAATTTCACAAATTTGAAGTCTCATTTTCGTCAGTTTTGCATAAAAACAGTTCTTCAAACTCAGACCTGGAAATCTTCTCCTTTTCTATCAACAGCTCTGCACATTTATGAAGGACATGGTCATACTCTTCAATGATCTTTCTGGCTCTGGCATAGCAGTCATCAATGATCCGCTTCACTTCTCTGTCAATCTCACTGGCCACCGTCTCGCTGTGGCTCCTGGTATGAGCCAGATCCCGGCCGATAAACACCTCGTCGTCCTCATCGTCATAATTGATCAGACCGATGTCATCGGACATCCCAAACCGCGTCACCATCTTTCTGGCCACCTTGGTAGCCTTCTTGATATCACTGGATGCGCCTGTGGTGATCTCCTGGAAAATAATCTCCTCTGCGATCCGACCGCCCAGCGATACCATGATCTCCTGTATCATCCGGCTTCTTGTCATAAACATATCATCCCGTTCGGGAAGCGGCATGGTATAGCCTGCTGCCCCCAGTCCGGTAGGTATCACGGACACCGTATAAACCGGTCCCACATCCGGCAGCACATGGAACAGAATCGCATGACCGGCCTCGTGGTAAGCCGTGATTTTCTTTTCCTTATCGGAGATGACACGGCTCTTTTTCTCCGTACCGATCCCCACTTTGATAAATGCTTTGCGGATATCATCCTGCATAACAAAGCCACGATTCTCTTTGGCTGCAATAATGGCAGATTCATTGAGCAGATTTTCCAGATCAGCGCCTGTAAAACCCGCTGTCGTCTGGGCAATCTGTTTGAGATCCACATCCTCGGCCAGCGGCTTGTTTCTGGCGTGCACTTTGAGGATATCCTCTCTGCCGCCCACATCCGGCGCGCTGACGGTAATCTTGCGGTCAAACCGGCCCGGACGCAGAATGGCCGGATCAAGGATATCCACACGATTGGTAGCCGCCATGACGATGATCCCTTCATTGACGCCGAAACCATCCATTTCCACAAGGAGCTGATTCAGTGTCTGCTCCCTCTCATCGTGTCCGCCGCCCATTCCCGTACCGCGGCGTCTTGCCACCGCGTCAATCTCGTCAATAAATACGATACAGGGTGCATTGCGTTTGGCATTCAGAAACAGATCCCGCACCCGGGACGCACCCACACCTACAAACATCTCCACAAAGTCCGAACCTGATATACTGAAAAACGGTACATTGGCCTCTCCCGCGATCGCTTTGGCCAGCAGTGTCTTACCCGTTCCGGGAGAGCCCTCCAGCAGGATACCTTTCGGGATACGGGCGCCTACCTTCGTAAATTTGCCCGGTTCCCGGAGAAATTCGATCACTTCTTCCAGTTCTTCCTTCTCCTCTTTCAGACCCGCCACATCCTTCAGCGTGATGTTTCCCTCACCCAGGGACAGTTTGGCCCTGCTCTTGCCGAAATTCATCATTTTGCCATTGCCGCCGGAATTCTGGGAATTCATCATCACAAAGAAAAAGACCCCGATGATCAACACCACCAGCATCGGCAGCATATACGTCATAAACCAGCTTTCTTTTGGCACATCCCGCATAATGGGACTGATATTATAGTCAGCCAGCTGCCGCTCAATCTCCTTCACATCGGATACATAAGCCACTCTGCTCCTGCCGTTTACCAGTGTCACCCTGACCGCTCCCGTCGGTGTCTCCTTGTTGGGCTGTATCTCCACTTGGGTAATCCGTTCATTCTCCAGGTCAGCCGTCATCTCCGCTCTGGTATAGACCTCTTCCCGATCCCCCAGCGTACTGATAAAATAAGTAAGCCCCAGTAATATCAGGATCACAATAAAATACGTATTCAGGCTTTTGCCGTTCTTATTCAATATGACTCCTCCCCGAAACGGACTTCCGCTTCGATTAATCTAATTCCACTACACCAATATATGGCAGATTCCTGTATTTCTGGTCATAATCCAGACCATATCCGACTACAAACTCATCCGGAATCTGAAATCCCGTATAGTCGACATCCACATCCACCACCCGGCGGTCCGGTTTATCCAGCAGCGTGCAGAGTGAAACGCTGGCCGGCTGTCTGTCTCTTAAAAGCTCGATCAGATAACTGAGCGTCCTGCCCGAATCCACAATGTCCTCTATGACAATCACATCCTTGCCTCTGAGCGGCTCATCCAGATCCTTCACAATCTTCACCACACCGCTGGACTTGGTAGCACTCCCGTAACTGGATACAGACATGAAATCCATGGACACCGGCACGGTGATCCTTTTGGCCAGTTCACACATAAAAAAGCTGCCGCCTTTTAACACACATACCAGATGTACCTGCCTGCCTTCATAATCTCTGCTGATCTGTTCCCCGATCTCACGTATCCTGGCATCCACTGCTTCCTCCGTCAACAGAACCCTGATCCTCTCCGCCATCCGTATTTCCTCCTGTCATCTTCATCTGTAATATGGTCCTGGTCCGCCTGTCAATTTTATAGTGCCCGCTGATCCGATACCCCGGAATCCAGACAATATGACTGCCGTCTGCCACAAGCGGCATCTCATCCCGCACCGCCGCCGGTATCTTCTCATTGATCATAAAAGATTTCAGCGATTTCCTGCCTCCATCTGCACGGATCTGGAGATAATCGCCGACGCGCCTTGTTCTGAGCACTAAGGATTTAACTATTTTATCATAATCAATCCATTTCGTATATGTTTTTTCCGGAATATTTATGCTTTTTTCACAGGGAAACAGCCTGCAGGTAAGGCTTATTTCCTTCCCCCAGCGAACCGTCCCCGGAATGATAAGCTCCACCGTATCCGGTATCTGACCGGCTGAGGAATATGCAAGACGTACCCTGCCATACTCCCGCCAGGCACACAGACCGCCAGGCAAATCCAGGCGCCCATTCTCTGCACGCGTAAACAGTTCTGACAAAAGCCGGATATGCACCATGGAAATATCTTTTCCGCCCTCCGCCATCCGTTCCATAGCCAGCAGAAGCACCTGCCTCCTTATAAAAGGTTCTTCCCGTTCATAGGCAGCGATATCAAACAGAATTTCCTTCGGCGTGACCCGGCCGCACCGTCCGAACGCCTTTTCCGCACAGTCCCTGATGAAAGCATCCGCTTCCCCGATCATAACACTGGCGT
This sequence comes from uncultured Lachnospiraceae bacterium, assembly GCA_910587155.1. Lineage (GTDB taxonomy): Bacteria > Bacillota > Clostridia > Lachnospirales > Lachnospiraceae > VSOB01. The sequence goes on along the minus strand of CAJULA010000010.1, from coordinate 86,947 downwards.
CATAAATATGGGGAACGGCCCGGCTGCATATTTCCCGCCTGGCATAGGAAAGAATATGGTGCCTGATCTTATTTCTTGTATAAGTATCCTCACTGTTTGTCCGGTCTATACAATAGGATATCCCATTCTCTTCCAGAAATCTTTCGATCTCTTCTCTGGATACGCATAAAAGCGGCCGGATCACACGCTCCCGCACGGGCCGGATCCCCGACAGTCCCCGCAGCCCGCTTCCACGGAAGAGGTGAAACAGCACGGTCTCCCCATTGTCATTCTGATTATGCGCCACCGCGATCCTGCCCTCCGGGGCCCCCCGCTCTTCCAGTACCCGCTCAAAGGCACCATAGCGCACAAGCCGCCCCGCCTCCTCCTCGGAGAGATGCCTCTCTCTGGCATAACGCGCCACGTCTTCCTCTACATAACGATACGGACAATCCCATCTGCGACAGAGCGCCTCCACGAAAGCCGCATCTTCCCCTGCTTCCTCTCTGATCTTATGATTTACATGCACCGCTACCAGATCAAACGGACGCTGCTTCCTCATTTGCAGCAAAATAAAGAGAAGGCAGACAGAATCCGCCCCTCCCGACACACCGGCCACAACCGTACCGCCTTCCGGCAGCATATGATGTTCCTTTGCAAACCGCATTACCTTCTCAATCATACGATAACTATAATCAATTGGCCGGTAAAAGTCAATGACCGGCCCCTGAGGAAGCGCTGATTTAATCATTGCTTCCCTAATAATACAGCTCTGCCCCCGCGTTCTCCCATATTCCCATCGTCAGTACCGTCATGTCGTCTCTGACTTTTCCCATGGTTTTATGAAGAACAAACTGTAGGATATAATTTGCCATCTCCTGAGGGTTCTGAATATCAATGTGCGCCAGAACCTCCCGGAAATCTTCTTCGTCTCCCACGCCGTCCACAACGCCATCGGACACCATAATGATAAAATCCCCTTCCTGGAGCTGCCGTCGCTGCGTCTCTACCTGTATCCTGTGGAAAATCCCAAGGGGAAGCGTATCCGCGTCGATCTGTTCCACTTCTCCCTCCCTTTTGATATAGGTGCTGGAAGAGCCGATCTTGATCAGTTCGCAGATACCTGTGTACAGATCGACATCACAGATATCCAGTGTGGACATATTCTCCTCTTCCCCCTTTGCCGACAGCACCCCATTGATCATTTCCGTCGCCGTTACCTTGGAAAATCCGGCTTCGACCAGTTTTTCCAGCAGATCAATCACGGCCTCGCTGTCTGCCATGGCTTTTTCCCCCGATCCCATGCCGTCAGAGAGTGCCATCATGAAATTACCGTTTCCTTTTTCCAGAAAAGAACAGGTATCGCCGGATACTTTCTCATTTTCTCTCGTGGCTCTGGCCGCTCCGGTCAGCACATTATAAACAGCCTGTTCCTCAAACCAGACTGTTTCATATTCCTTCCCCAGAAAGAAAAGGCTGTCTTTCTCCGGCAGCAGTCGCTTCCGGAACAGACCGGACAGTACTTCCGCCGCATCCTCCGCAGTCAACGCTGAGCGCTCGTCCGCGCACAGACTGACAGCCAGCCTCATCCCCCTGACCGGATCGGCAGTGCGGTAGATACTTCTGACCAGTATCCCGTTGTTTTTGCATGTGCGGATAATCTTCTTCAATTCTCTCGACCTGAACGGCTGCAGATGATAAGATTCCTCTGCCAGTGAACGGATGATCCTCGACACTTCACTTAAATTATCTGCGAGAATCTCCCGATCTTCCATAAACCGTCGTTTCATCAGGCTTGTCTGTCTGTCCTGTATGCTGCCCGTACCGGCTGCTTCTTTATATGTAAAAGTCTGTGCCAGATCCTGTATGGAATCCGCATAGCCAAGCAATTTTTGTTTTCCATAGGACGGTATCAGAATTCCTTCCGCTGCTCCGCCCATCATTCCTGCTTTTTTCATGTTCTACACTCCTCCCTGCAAGAATACAGTATAACAAAGGCGCCTCACACATTTTGTCAAATCAGCGTCCGTTTGCCCATTACTTTTAGACAAAAAATACGGACGGCGATCCTTTATCACCATCCGCATCTAAGGTTTCTCCTGGAAGATTATCTCTCCTTCATGTACGAGTCCCAGTTTATCCTTGGCCACTTCTTCCGCATATTTTTTTGTCTTTGTGTACTTCCGGAATTCCTCTATCTCCTGTGCCCGTTTTTCTTCTTCCGCGATCTGCTGCTCGAGTGCGATTTCACGCTCCCTGTAAATCCGCTTCTTTTCCTGCAGCTCTATGCTCTTTATGCCTACCACGAGCAGAAGCATCAGCACTGCGGTAGTCACAAGGAACATCCCAAGCCGGTTCTGCCGCTTCCTTCGGAAGGCCAGTCTTCTTTTTATCATAATAAAACCTCCCGGGGTTACTGTTTCCACAAGCTTACTATTTTTTATATAAAACCATTTTAAGCATTTTCCGTCCCTGCGTCAACTTCTTTTTCATGCCTGATGCTCCCGCTTTCAACCTGTTCCTGGATTTTCTGCGCATCCAGGCGAGCCGGCGAAGCACAAGACGCAGAGGTTTCGCCATGATTTTCACCAGTTTTCCCACAAAATGCAGTATTTTTCGTAAAAATAGTGAGAAATATTTGACGAACAAAACGCCCAGCGTCTTTTTATACAGCAGCATGCCCAGAGCCGCACCAGCCACGGCAAACCAACGCAGTATCCCGTTATTTTCCCGGATCAGCATCAGAAAAACAAGAATCGAACAGAAAATCCAGTACAGAAAATCCTCCAGAGAAACCGCCACAATATTATGCGGGATGATTCTGCGAACAATGCGCAGCACGTCGTACAGCACCGTGATCAATATGCCCATGAGAAAGGAGTGGAACAGAAAACAGATCTCAAGCTCAATTTCAGGACTCATGGCTCACCTACTTAAACAGTCTGGCCAGAAATGATTCCCCGGATTTTCCATATCCGGCAGTTTCCGAATAGGTCAGACTGTCTATCCTTCCTTCAATGTCCACTTCTCCCTTGTCAAGGCTGAGTCTGTTCACGTGCAGGTCGTTGCCTTTGATCATCAGCATCCCCTGATCCGTTTCCAGCAGTATTTCCCCCAGATCAAAGGAAAGCACATCCACCACACCGTTCATATTGCAGATATTTCTGTTTGTCAGCATGCATTTATGCTGTTTTTGTTTGATATTTGTCAAATCCTCCATCAAAAAATCCCCCGTTATCGTTTCACCGCGCAGACAGACCCGCCACAGCATGGTCTCCGGAATCTGCGGACCGCATCTTCCTGATACATTGTATGAAACGAAAGGAGGACTTATGACTTACAGATAGCGCACAAGCTGCGCCGCTTCCTCTTTCTTCACCGTTTCCCTTACATCCATCACTTCCGCCTTCACCTCTTTATTGCCGAAGCGCACCGTGATCATATCGCCCGCTTTCACAGTGGCAGACGCCTTGGCCGGCTTGTCATTAATCAGTACCCTTCCTGCGTCACAGGCCTCATTGGCCACCGTACGGCGTTTAATCAGCCGCGAAACTTTTAAAAACTTGTCCAGTCTCATAAAAACCCTCCCATAAAACAATCGAACAGGGGGAGATTTTCTCCCTGCTCGCTGCGCGGCCCGCATGCTGCCCTGGCAGCAAATTTCCTCATGCGGGCCTGTGCATAAAAACAGGACAGCTACAAAGGTAACTGCCCCGTCTGTTTTTCTATGCGTTTACCAGATCCTTTAATGCCTTGCCCGCTTTGAATTTAGGGGCTTTGGAAGCCGCAATCGGCATGGGTTCTCCGGTCTGAGGATTTCTCCCTTCTCTCGCAGCTCTCTCGGATACTTCAAAAGTTCCAAACCCTACCAGCTGAATCTTCTCGCCTTTCTTTAATTCGTCCGCAACGATATCAGTGAAAGCCTTCAGCGCCTTTTCGGCATCTTTCCGGGAAAGTTCTGCCTGATCGGCCATAGCAGCAACCAGTTCTGTTTTGTTCATTATGGATTCCTCCTGTTAAATGCGTTTTATTAATGATTCTTTTTATGATAATTCCGGCGCCTGTCAGAGCGCTATATATATTTATAAACACATTTCCATTGTTTGTCAAGAAATTATTCCGTTTCCGCCTCGAAAAAGTCGATTTCATCCGCAATGCGGTCGGCCAGTATCTGTTCCGGCAAAAGACCGCATCTGTAGGCCAGTTCGCAGAGGAGCCAGAGCATATCTCCCATCCTCTCCTGTGCCTGCACACGCTCCCCGGATTCCCCGGCCGGACGCAACTGAGAAAAGGCATGTTCCAGACGCTGCCAGAGGGTATCCTCCCCGTCTTTGAGCCCATAGAGCCTGTCCGCCTTTTTGATCACTTTCACAGCTCTTGCCAGTGCGGGAAGCTCCTGTGGGATTTCCTGCAGCGGGGAAGGGATCCAGCTTTTTCCGTCCTTTTCCTCTTTCTTGATCGCTTCCCAGTTATTGAGCGCCGCCCCGGGATCCTCCGCCAGCGCGCTGCCAAACACATGGGGATGACGTCTGATCATTTTCTCCGACACTTCCGCGATCACATCATCCATGGTAAAAAGACCTTCCTCCTGGGCAATCACACTGTGCATAACTGCCTGCAGCAGCACATCCCCCAGCTCTTCGCGCATATTTTCCGCATTGCCGGTCTTTTCATAAATGCGGATGGCTGCCAGCAGTTCCGCAGCCTCCTCTGTCATACAGGGTTTTAAACTGCTGTGAGTCTGCGCCCTGTCCCAGGGGCATCCTCCCTCTCCCCGCAGTCTCTCTATTAATTGAATAAAGTCTGTGAAAGTATATCGTTTGTCCATGATCCGTCCCCTAATCCTGTCGTATCCAGTCCGTCTAAGCCATTGAATCCGTTTAATCCATTCCCTGTCTTTTTCACCAGCTCAGAAAAAGAAAGTTCCATATCTTTTTTCTCGTCATCCACCTGAATCGTATAGCTTCTTGTCTGATACCCGTTTTTGCGCAGAGAAATCACATGTGTACCCGCTTTTTTGGAAAAACTCACCGGCGCCAGTCCGATGTAGCTGCCGTCCAGATAGACTTCCACATTTTTGGGTGCATTGATTTTTACCCGGAAGGTGCCGTCTCCGGAAACGATTTCACCGTCAGGTTCTTTCTCTTTCGTGTTTTCCTTGTTCTGCTCTTTCTTTCTCTCCGCTTCCTTCTGGGAATCCACCGATTCTGACGCTGCCTCACCGATCTCTGTCCGCACGCCTTCATCGTCTGTCTCTTCCTCTGATCCCGGCAGAAGCGGATCTGTTTCATTCTCTTCCTGATCTGTTATGCCATCCGTTTTGCTGTCTGTATCCTGCACACTTCCATCCGGTTCCATCTCCACATTGAGATTGGCATTTTCCTGACCCACTTTCAGATACTGACTGATCGTCTCGTAGCCGTCTGCCTTGACAATCATCTGATGAATCCCGTATTCCAGTGTGACATAGGTGGAAGTATCCACTTTTTCCCCGTCGATATAGACATTGGCGTCCGCCGGCATCAGCGTGAAAAATACATTGCCGGTCTTGATCTCTTCCCCTTTCAGATCCGACACATCCAGCACCGTTTCCTCATCTCTGTAGATGACAGCAGGCTTGTTGCCGCCGTGCCTTCCGTTTCTGACAATCACGGAATACTCCCCTTCCGGCACGGTCAGCAGCATATCCTCCGTAATACGCTGCACCATTTCCTGCCCTACCTCGATGAAACCGTCCACAAAATATTCCGTACCGGTCAGACGCAGGTATCCATGCCCTTTGCGCACCAGAATACTGTATATCGTATTGTCGATCCCCTGTACGGACAGTACATCTCTTTCATTGAGATCCGTCAGGTCAATCTCCTGCCCTTCTGAGAGCAGCACCATGCGCTCTGCCATTGTGTACATCTCTCCGTCAAAGGAAAGCTGGCCTCTTACCTGATTCATCGTAAACCCATCGGTCACATCCCGGTTCCAGGCGGAAGGGGAGAGCATGACAGATACGCATTTCTTCGGAATATGCTGAAAATTCACATCCACAATATCTCCCGGCGAAAGCTGTGCCGCCGACATCGCTCCGCCGTACTGATCCGTGATTACTGTGGTGCCGTCATACCGCAGGGTATAATTTTTGTTTACAATGCGGTTAAGGAATGTGATTTTCCCCTCGGCCTCCATCACTCTTACCACTACCGCGGTATCTTTGGAATCATATTCCCCCGGCTCCATAACCCGGAATCCGGTATCCGCACTTTCCGCTTCCGTCTCATTCCCGGCGCCGCTTTCCAGAAATCCAATACTGACATCATTGTCATGTCCGCACCCTGCCAGAATCAGGCATAGCAAACCCGCCAGCAGACATTGTATACTCCCTCGTCTCTTCATATCCCATTCCTTCGTACGCAGATTTCCCACACTTACCGCATCGTCCGCAGAAAGAGCTCCTTATCCTGTTCCTGTTTCAGCAGCTTATCAAACTTTTCCATATTTCTGCCCGGAATCCAGGATTTCCCCGTATTATAATAAAAGTTTACAATCTTCCAGAATTTTTCCGGATAGGCCAGTCGATAATAAAGCTGACACAGTTCGCCTTCTGTCAGCGTTTTTTCCTTCTGGTATGCTTCCAGAAGTCCTGCTCCCACAGGCGCAGACCAGTTGCTCTTTTCCAGAAGTTTGCGCAGAAACAGATACAGATCCCTGACCTGACTGTCACAGACAAACTTTTCAAAATTTATGACAATCATGTCGTTCCCTTCCAGCAGCAGATTATGGTACTGGTAATCGCCATGACAGAAAATACCCTGTGATACAATATGAGCATACTCATCAGGCTGCTGACAGGTCTTCCACTTTTCCGCGACTTCAAAAGCCTTTTCCATAAAATCGTCATAATGCTGCAAAAGATATATCTCAAAATCAGTCTTCTGGCTTTTATTTCTCAGAAATTTACGGATTTTGCGCAGTTCCCGGTTATGCTTTTCATACTCTTTATCCATCCGCACCGCCGGCACTTCCTGCCCGGCAATCTCCGGCAGAACCATCGTCTTATGAAGTCTGGCAAGCAGACGGGCCGCCTGCCGGCATTCCTCCCCGTCCCGGATACTGCATTCTCTTCCGCTGAAATAAGTTTTGACAATATAGGTATTCTGACTCTGATCTTTTGTCCACAACATGCCTTCCTTATTGGGAAGAATCTCTTCCACCATAAGTCCGCCTTCTTCCCTGATATGGGCCAGTAATGCATTCTGTGCAGTGAGCTTGTCGGTAAATCCATTGTACTCTTTTAAAATACGAAGCCCCTGCGGCGTTTCAAACAGAATGGAGCCCCGCCCTTTCCAGGTACGGATCACTTCAAAATCATATTCTGAAAGCACGCTGACTGCTCTGTCATTCACGTATATACCCCCTAAGATTGGTCATTACCTATCTTATGAGACAGTATACGGAAAAATGCGCTAAATCTTTGTCAGAAGATATTCTTTTGTATTGCACTGCGGATCCTCAAGAACCAGCTCTAAAAGGCTCTTTAGTATCTCTCCCATCGCAGGTCCCGGCCTGATGCCGGCAGCGATCAGATCCTGTCCGTTCACTGCCAGATCCTTCAGCGTCAGGCACTGGGAAGAGGCTTTCACTTCCCGGTAAATCTCCTCCAGATGATCCAGTTTCTTTCTCTTTTCTTCCTGCAGATAACTGCTCTGCGCCGCCGCATCCGCCCGTTTGACTGCCAGCAGAAGAGGGAAATTATCAGGGCCGATCTTTGACGCCGCCCGTCGTACGCCCGCGGGAGTCTCCGCCACACAATTATCATGATACGCCACCAGCTTCATAACCTGCTCCTTCGTGGCATTATCAAATTTGAGCCGTGTCATAATATGGTCTGCCATATCGCGGCCAGCCGCACCATGTCCTTTAAAATGGTCCAGTCCCTTTTCATCGACCGTATGGCACTGCGGCTTCCCCAGATCATGAAACAGCATCGTCAGACGCAGCACCCGATCCGCTTCTATGGCGGAGAGGCTGTGCAGGATATGCTCTCCCACACTGTAACAGTGGTGGGGATGGTTCTGGGGCGTTTTCATCGCCCGGTCAAATTCCGGCAGTATCTGCGCCGTAATTCCCAGCTCCCACGCCGTCCGCAGGTAATCCGGATGCGGAGAACAGAGCAGTTTCACCAGCTCCGCCTGGATCCGCTCCGCACTCACATGACATAAGTCCGGCGCCTGTTCTCTGACTGCCTCTTTCGTGCCCTCCTCCACATCAAAACCAAGCTGCGCCGAAAAACGTACGGCCCGCATCATCCGCAGCGCGTCTTCTCCGAACCGCTCCCTGGGATCTCCCACGCAGCGAATGATTTTCGCCTCCAGATCACGGATGCCGCCAAACACATCCACAAGCCCCTGTGTGTCATTATACGCCATGGCATTGATAGTAAAATCCCTGCGCCGCAAATCTTCCTGCAGATCCCCGGTGAAAGAAACCTCCCTGGGATGACGATTATCTTCATAGACACCGTCGATGCGATAGGTCGTCACCTCAAAGCCTTCCCGTCCCAGCATTACCGTCACCGTTCCATGCACAATCCCGGTATCTATAGTGTGACCAAACAGAGCCTTTACCTGCGCCGGAAGAGCCGAAGTCGTAATGTCCCAGTCGTCCGGTTCCCTTTGCAAAATACTGTCACGCACACAGCCCCCCACGGCAAAGGCTTCATAGCCGGCAGACTGCAGAGTCCGGATGATTTTGTTAACTTTTTGCGGCAGATGGATTTTCATGGGTATGGTACTCCTTGAAAACAGATGGCTTCCTTCTTATCCTATGGCATGTTCCTGCGGTCTGTGCAATAAATGCACAGACCGCTCTGAATGCTTACATCATATACCACTTTGCTCCGTTTTGCAATCCGGCAAAAGTTTCCTTATGCATGTACGATATCGGTATATTCCGCAATTTCCCTGCTGATTGTAACCAGATCTTCCACACACAGGTCATGGATTTTTTCATGTCCGGTTATCCGGGCAAAGGTTTCCAGCTCCGCAAAGCTGCATTTGAGATAATTGGCCACTCTTTCAGCCGCCCGGTCTATTTTCAGCCCTGACCGCAGCGCCGCATCCTGCGTGGCTACGCCTACAGGACAAAGACCGCTGCCGCATATCCGATATTGTCTGCAGGCAGCCGCCACCATCGCCGCACTGGCAACAGCCACCGCATCTGCCCCCATGGCCAGCGCTTTGGCAAAATCAGAAGATACCCGAAGGCCGCCCGTGATCACAAGATCCAACTCTGCACCCACACTGTCCAGGTATTTTCTCGCCCGGTGCAGAGCATAGACGGTAGGCACGCTGGTAGCATCTCTCACCAGACGCGGGCTTGCCCCTGTGGCGCCGCCCCTTCCGTCGATGGTCACAAAATCCGCACCGGCATAAACACAGAATTCCAGGTCTTTTTCGATTCTGCCCGCCGCGATCTTGATACCGATGGGACGTCCGTTTGAGGCAAGACGAAGCTGTTCGACCAGTTCTTTCAAGTCGTCTTTTGTATTGATATCCGGGAATTTGGACGGACTGATCACATCCTTTCCTTCCGGCTTGTTGCGTATCCTGGCAATCTCCGGTGTCACTTTCTCACCGGGCAGATGACCGCCCATGCCCGGTTTGGTCCCCTGTCCGATCTTAATCTCTATGGCATCGGAATTTTTCAGATTTTCCGGTGTTACACTGTACAGATTGGGCACATATTCAAATATGTATCTGGCCGCTTCCGCTCTCTCCTGAGGCAGAATACCGCCTTCGCCGCTGCACATGGCAGTCCCCGCCATGGCACTTCCTCTGGCCAGTGCAGTTTTGGCCTCCTTGGAAAGCGCACCGAAGGACATGTGTGAAATATAGACGGGGCCTGCAAGAACCATCGGCTGTCTGGCATGTTTTCCGATTATGGTAGTCATATCCACCGGGGCATATTCATCCAGCGGCGGCGGATTAAGCTGTGCGCCCAGAATCAGGATATCATCCCAACCGGGCATGGGCATCCTAGTTCCCATTGCCTCGATAATAGGCCTGCCTGTAGCCGCCATCTCCTGGATCTCTTTCATGTAGCGGTAATCGCTGCCGGGAGCGGTATGCTCCGTTTCTTTCTGCTCCTGAAAAGCTGCCGCCGGCTGTCTGCAGACAGGACAGGCTCCCAGTTGAGCAAAAGGTTTTCCCTCTTTTTCTTCATCATATAAATATCCGCATACACTGCATTTATATTTTGCCATACTTCCTCCCGCTTCTCCCTCTTTGTTTCTTCAGCTGTTTAAAAAACCGGCGCTTTTTAATAATTCTCTGCCTTTACCTGAAAATAAGCCTGGGGATGAGCGCACACCGGACATACCTCGGGCGCTTTTTTACCGACACAGATGTGGCCGCAGTTCGCACACTGCCAGATCACATCCCCGTCTTTGGAAAATACGGCATCTCCTTCCAGATTGGCAAGCAGCCTGCGGTATCTTTCTTCATGCTCCTTCTCAATGGCAGCCACCCCTTCAAACAAAGCGGCGATCTCCTCAAACCCTTCCTCTCTCGCATCTTTTGCAAAAGCCGCATACATATCGGTCCATTCAAAATTTTCTCCTTCGGCCGCCGCTTTCAGGTTCTCTGCCGTCGTACCGATGCCTTCATGCAGCAGTTTATACCACATCTTGGCATGCTCCTTTTCATTGGCCGCTGTCTCCTCAAACAGGGAAGCGATCTGTACATAGCCTTCCTTTCTCGCTTTGGAAGCAAAATAAGTATACTTGTTTCTCGCCTGAGACTCTCCTGCAAATGCCTCCTGTAAATTTTTTTCCGTTTTTGTACCTTTCAGATTTGCCATAATCTGTTTCTCCTTTTCTCTGTCATTACTGAATATCTTCTATTTTACCAGTCTCACGGTTTCTCTGGCGATAGCCAGTTCTTCATTGGTTGGCACCACCATTGTCACTACCCTTGCTCCTTCATCGGAAAGGATAATCTCTTCTCCTCTTATCTTATTCTTCTCTTCCTCAATATTGGTTCCCAGATAACCGATATATTGCCCGATCAGTTTCCTTACTTCCGCGTTGTTCTCTCCGGCTCCTGCCGTAAATACGATCACATCCACACCATTCATGGCGGCTGTATATGCGCCAATATATTTGCCTACACGGTAAGCATAGGTTTCCAGCGCAGTTTCCGCTTTTTCATTTCCCTGCGCAGCCGCTTCGGCCAGATCCCGGAAATCACTGGAAAGACCGGACAGGCCCAGCACACCGGATTTCTTATTGCAGATATCGACTACTTCCTGTGCGCTCACTCCCAGCCTTCCTGCCAGAAAAGGAATGATGGCTGCATCAAGATCACCGCAGCGTGTGCCCATGATCAGGCCCTCCAGCGGTGTCAGTCCCATGGAGGTATCCACACTCCTGCCATGATCGACGGCGGAAACCGATGCACCGTTCCCCAGATGGCAGACGATAATCTTTAAATCTTCCCGCTTTTTCCCCAGTATCTGCGCGGCCCGGGCCGATACAAAGTCATGACTGGTGCCATGAAAACCATAACGGCGCACCTGATAATTTTCATAATATTCATACGGAAGGCCGTACAGGTATGCTTTTGGAGGCATAGTCTGATGGAACGCCGTATCGAATACGCCTACCATCGGCACCGTCGGCATAATCTCCAGGCAGGAACGGATTCCGATCAGATTGGCCGGATTATGAAGGGGCGCCAGATCACTGCACTTTTCGATCTCACCGATCACCTCATCCGTGATTACCACACTGCCGGCAAACTTTTCCCCGCCATGCACGATGCGATGTCCCACGGCGCCGATTTCATCCAGGCTCCCGATCACTCCCACTTGGGCATCTGTCAGTTTTTCAATCACCAGACGCACTGCCGTCGTATGATCCGGCATATCCACCTCTGTCGTTATCTTATCCCCGCCTCCGGGCTGATGAATGATGGCCGAACCCGGTATGCCGATCCGTTCACACAATCCTTTCGCCAGGACATTCTCCGACTCGCTGTCGATCAGCTGATATTTCAGCGAAGAACTTCCACAGTTGATTATCAGTACATTCATATGCTTTTCTACCTCCTGTCAATACGCCCGTCCCCAGTATACCATTTTCTTAGCCGGCCTGCCGCAGCAGACGCAGGTATCCGCAATCTGTTCCTGCTCAAAAGGCATACAGCGGCTGGTAACGCTTAGTTTCTCCTTGATCGTATCTTCACACGCCTGCTCTCCACACCACATGGCTTTGACAAAACCCGCTTTTTCATTAAATATCTTCTCAAATTCATCCATGGAGGCAGCGGTATAGGTATGGGCATCCCGATGTTCCCGTGCCCTCTCCAGCATCTCTTTCTGCATCTTATCCAGCACTTCCTGCAGTTTTTCTTCCAGCTCATCAAAGGCTGCTTCGACTTTTTCCCTTGTATCCCGGCGGCAGATCACGCATCTGCCTGCTTCGATATCTTTGGGGCCGACTTCCACCCGCAGTGGAATACCGCGCATTTCCTGCTCGGAAAACTTCCATCCGGGACTCTTATCGGAATCATCCACTTTTACCCGCAGACTCCCTTTCAGCCTGTCTCTGAGCGCGTATGCCTTGTCCAGGACACCTTCTTTTTTCTGCTGGATCGGAATGATCATCACCTGTGTGGGCGCTATCCTGGGCGGCAATACCAGCCCCGAATCGTCTCCATGCACCATGATGATAGCGCCGATGATACGTGTGGACATTCCCCATGAAGTCTGGTGGACATGTTTCAGCGTATTGTCCTTATCCGCAAACTGGATTCCGAATGCTCTGGCAAATCCGTCTCCGAAATTATGACTGGTACCGGACTGCAGTGCCTTGCCGTCATGCATCAGCGCTTCTATCGTATAGGTAGACTCCGCCCCGGCAAATTTCTCCTTGTCTGTCTTCTTCCCCTTGATCACGGGAACCGCCAGCACTTCCTCACAGAATCGGGCATAGACATTCAGCATCTGAATCGTCCGCTCCTCCGCCTCTGCGGCAGTGGCATGAGCCGTATGACCTTCCTGCCACAAAAATTCCCTGGAACGCAGGAAAGGTCTTGTCTCCTTCTCCCAGCGCACGACGGAACACCACTGATTGTAGACTCTGGGGAGATCTCTGTAGGAATGAATGTCATTTTTATAAAAATCGCAAAACAGCGTCTCGGAAGTAGGCCTTACACAAAGCCGCTCCTGCAGCTCGGTAAGACCGCCATGCGTCACCCAGGCCACCTCCGGCGCAAACCCTTCCACGTGATCCTTTTCCTTCTGCAGCAGGCTCTCAGGAATGAACATCGGCAGATATACGTTCTCCACACCGTTTTCCTTGAACATCGCGTCCAGATTTTTCTGTATATTTTCCCAGAGTGCATAGCCTGCGGGCTTGATCACCATACATCCCTTCACACTCGTATAATCAATCAGTTCCGCCTTTTTCACCACATCGGTATACCACTGGGCAAAATCCGAATCCATGGATGTTATGGATTCCACTAATTTTTTGTCAGCCATTATCGGTTCCCCTTTCTTATGTCCGCTCCTTGGCCTGCACCGCCAAAAGCCTGTCATGATACTGTCACTTATCTTGTATTCTCATACAAAGCGGCGCAAATGTCAATCCGCATTTTCCTCACAACAGATTCTGCGGGTAATCTCCCGTATAATGAGGAAAGAAAACGGTCCCAGTACCACGCCGGAGAGGCCATACAGTTTAATACCGGAATATATGGCCAGAAGGATTACTACCGGATAAATGCCCATCTTTTTACCGATTAATTTTGGTTCCAGAAATTCTCTGGTCAGCGCACAGACTGCGTACAACAGCAATACCAGCAGCGCTTTCCATGTTTTCCCCTGTACCAGCTGCCAGAGGCCCACGGGAAGAAGGACGATACCGGTGCCGATAAAAGGCAGCGCATCCATGATCCCGGCCATGATCCCGGTCGTAATGCCGTGGCGTATGCCCAGCGCCCACAGTCCCGTGGCACTGATGAGGCTGATTACGCAGAGGATGATGGCCTGTGCTTTCAGATACTGCCAGACCATGGTACCGATACTGCCGCTGATCTCTTCTGCAGCCAGATACCATTTAAATTTTGAGAGTTGTCTTCGGATCGAAGGAAAATCCTTGACGATCAGGATGGTGGCAATAAAAGTGATCACGAGAAAAGCAGTGATGGAACAGATGGTCTTAACATATTCCATAGAATAGTTCATCAGCCGCGGAAAGGCTTTCAGTTTGACATCTTCTGTGAATTTATCCACATGAGTAAAGATCATCTGCTCCATCGTATCCGCATTAATCCCCATGCTCTTCTCCATCCCGCGGCAGCAGGAGTGAATAAAACGACAGAAGCAGTCTTCATATCGGTCAATATTCCTGGCCAGCATACTGATCTGTCCGCAGATCATGGTAGCCGCATACCATAACAGCATACCAAGAAGACAGAGAGCCAGCAGCGCCGTCAGTGCTGCCAGAATATTTTTCCGTATATGCAGTTTGTCTTCCAGTTTCTGCAAAAAAGGCTGCATGACAGAAATCAGGCAGACAGACAAAAAGAAGGGGAGGACGAGTGTCAGTACATATTTCATAAACAGAAAAACTGACACAATTGTCACAACCCCTGCTATATATTTTTTATTTTTTTCCCACCAGAACTGATCCATTCTCATCACCTCTGGTTAGTATGCAATATTTTCCGCTCTTTATACAATCTTTCTCATCCATGTCCGCCGCCATGGCCCCCTCCGTGACCGGAACCATGACCATGGCCGTGGCCACCCTGTCTGCCGCCCTCTTCCTCACCTGACAGTGCGCTGATTCTGTCCCATATCTGACACATGCTAAGTTCCTGCACATCCTCCGGCCTCACCTGCGGATCCAGGGCCTGCAGTTCCAGAAATACCCTGTATTTTCCAAAGGACATACCTGACGCATGCGCGGCGCTCACTTCGTCCTGACTGGCACATGCGCAGTGGACATTCTGATAAGCAGCGGTATATCTGGTCAGATTGTCCAGCATCTCCCTGCTTTTTTTCTCATTACTGCCGACTACCGTGACCTCAACAGGCTGATCCTGAGCCAGGTATCCCTGCATATTGCCGCCGTCCAGAATCTGTTCCAGCGCTTCTCTGTAATCAAGATAACGGACATCCAGAGAGGCAAGCAGCGTATCCCCATCCTCATTGTATGCCTCCACGGAAATCACCCGTTCCAGCCGATTGATTCCCAGTTCCACTGATGGATTGACATCCACGCTGATGGCAAACGCCTGCTGAAAACAGAGGTAATACCCACTCCCGCCAAACAGCAGCATCGCAACACATGCCACTGCTGCCGTCAGCCGCCGGTATGACAGTTTTCTGCTCGCAGCAGAGTCAAATCGCATCCGGGAGAGAAATTCCAGTGTGCGGATCTTCAGTTCATCTTCCGCCTGCACATGATCCAGTGCCGCTTTCAGTCTGTCATTCATAGGTATCACCTCCCAGCTTTTCCCGTAACATCTGTCTGGAACGAGTCAGGAGCGTATAGACAGTATTTACATTTTTCCCCAGTATCTTTGCAGTCTCGCCGGCCGTATATCCCTCATAATAATGAAGATATACCACGTCCCTGTATTTTACCGGCAGGGTAAGAACAGCTTCCAGTACTTCACTGTGGTCAGGCGACATCTCGACCGCCTGATTCAGAACTTCCTCCAGCGGAACGGTATGACTGCGGAAAAAATTTCTGAGCATGTCCCGACAGGCATTGATGGTGACACGGATAAACCACGCTTTCTCATGCTCCTCGTTTTCGAACACAACAGAACTCAGGACATATTTCAGAAATACTGTCTGGAATATGTCCTCTGTATCATGATAACTCTTCAGATGTAGCATACAGAGCCTGCGGACGGTATCCGCATACCGCTTTACAGCTCTGACCGTCTCCTGTTCGCTCCGCATGGCACGACCTCATCCCTTACCTGTCCATACGCTCCCTTGCTATCTGTCAGCGGGCCTGTGCCGGCCGGCATGGCCTCCCTGTTCCCTCTAGTGTGCTGTCCCGTTCAACATGTACTAGTGGCAGCCTGCACCGTGATAATCGCAGTAGCCGTCTCCGTTGGCATCCACATAATGACAGCCTGCTCCATAATAATCACAGATACCGTCTCCGTTGGCATCCACGAAGTGACAGTCCGCACCATGAATATCACAGATACCGTCTCCATCCGCATCCACGAACTGGCAGCCGAGATCTACATTATCACAGATACCGTCTCCGTTGGCATCCACATAATAGCAACCCGCCCCATGGTAGCCACAGACTGTATTATGACGTGCCCTGCTGTATCCTCTGCCGTGGCAATGACCATGTGCCGATACGGTCATACAGCTCATACAAAGGAATAATGTCATCACCACGATTGCCGTTACTGCTTTTTTCATCTTACCGATTCCTCCATTTTTCATCTGATTTCAGGTTCCTTATAAGTAATACGATTCAAAATACATAATCCATTCAGAAAATAAAAATTTTTCAAAAAATTTTTTAATCGTGCAAAACCGTCATCTCCGCAAACAGCCTGTTTGCAGGCCGCATCTCAAATATGCGCCGCTTCCCGGCATACTTATCATAAAATTCCAGATAATAAGCGCAGAGAGCCAGCCCGCCGCTTCCTCCCGCTTTGCCATACCGCGCATCCCCCGTCAGCGGACACCCTATATCCGCCATCTGTACACGAATCTGATGAAAGCGGCCTGTCATAATCTCAATCTCCGCCAGAGCCCTGCCCTCTTTCTCTCCCAGTACACGATAAAAAAGCTGCGCCCGTCTGGCCCCGGCTTCCGACTCTCTGCAGATGCATGCCATATTGGTTCTGCCATCCTTTTTCAGATAATGAATAAGTGTTCCCTGCATCTGGTCAGGAATCCCGTCCAACACTGCCAGATATTTCTTTTTCATCGTTCCGTCCGCAAGCTGCCTGCTCAGGTCCGCGGCAGCCGCCTTTGTGCACGCCACTGCCAGCAATCCCTCCACCGGCTGATCCAGGCGATGGACAAGCCCCAGATAAGGATTTTTTCTGCCACTCTTTCTGCTCAGATAATTTTTCAGTTCGCTCACCATATCCGCCTGATATCCCGACATTGACTGTACCGCCAGTCCCGCAGGTTTTTCACAGACAAGGATATCTGATGTTTCCATCACAATTTTGGTTTTCATAAGAAACAGTATAGCATGATTCTGATCATTTGTAACACTTTCCCATAATTTTTGATAAAAAGTCTCAACCTTTACTCAGGACTGCGCACTTGCTGCATGAGGTTCAGAAAAGAAAAAGGAACAGACCTTTTGGGATCCGTTCCCTTATCAATCAGACTTATTTCAGGCGGGCATTTTCCTTAACCGAAGTATCTCTTCAGCAGTCCGGCAAACGCCTTGCCGTGTCTCGCCTCGTCTTTGGCCATTTCGTGCACGGTATCATGGATCGCGTCCAGATTCTGTGCCTTGGCCCGTTTGGCAAGATCAAATTTACCGCCGGTAGCGCCATATTCCGCATCCACACGCATCTTCAGATTCTTCTCCGTAGAATCCGTCACCACTTCGCCGAGCAGCTCTGCGAATTTGGCTGCATGCTCCGCCTCTTCCCATGCGGCCTTTTCCCAGTACAGACCGATCTCCGGATACCCTTCTCTGTGGGCAACCCTGGCCATCGCAAGATACATACCGACTTCGGAACATTCTCCGTTAAAGTTGGCTCTCAGATCTGCCATAATATCTTCGCTGACCCCTTTTGCAATGCCGACCACATGCTCGGCTGCCCAGCTGTCCTGCGCTGTCTGAGCTCTGAATTTTTCTGCCGGCGCATTGCATACCGGGCAGCGTTCCGGCGGGTTGTCGCCTTCATGGACATAACCGCATACCTGACAAATATACTTCATATCAATTCTCCTTTTCTTCCGGCTTTACCATTTGATAAAAGGATGCCCTTATACGGAAAAAATATACCTGTCAGATAAAATCTCCGGCATGGACGTTCAGGAAAGCAGTTTTCTTTTGCATTTCCCGCATATCCCATAAAAATAAGTGACATTGCCTCCGATCTCCCCGTCAAAATTGGCCGATGCCATTTCATTGATATTTACAATATTATCAATGTCAAGATCCTGGACACATCCGCATTCTCTGCATGCAAAATGATAATGCAGGGCAGTATTGGGATCAAAATGATCCACACCGTCTCCCACATTGACCCTGGAGATTTCTCCCAGATCCGCAAGCAGCGTCAGGTTACGATAAACAGTACCCAGACTGATATTGGGAAATTCCTTCCGCACCTGTATATAAACCGCATCCGCAGTAGGATGATCTTTTCGGTTCATAAGAAATTCTTTGATCGCTTCTCTCTGTCTGCTGTATTTTAATGCCATATAACCTCCCGACTTTTCCAGTCAAAAATACCAGAAGCTGGCTCTGGCAGCCATGTCTCCCGATAAAAATAGAAATGATTATCATTTTTATATGTTAAAGATAGTACATTTTTTCACTTATGTCAATTGTTTATAAATATTTTAGAATTAAATCATGGCTGATTTATACAAAGAATCTTATGACATGCTATAATCGTAACAGAGTTTATCAGTTATCCTGTGCCCCGCACATGTGATAATCCCGGCAGAGTTTATACACAGAGGTTTTCATCTATGAAATTACGGACACGCCTGTTCATCACCTTCGGCACAATGGTTATGCTGCCTCTTATCCTGATGGCAATCGCCTATATGAGCATCGGCATCTATATGACCCACACGATACAGCGCGAATACGGTTTTGAAACAGTTGATTATGAGACTCTGTCCAACTCCATCCAACTGAGCGGCGAACAGACTGAGCTTTTGTTTTATGAATTTCTGGATATCATAAACAAGACGCCTGAAAAGCTGGAGGATAAATCCTTTCTTTCCATTTTAAATGATAAGGCCATTGAAAAGGCTTCTTATATCATTGTACGCAAAGACAACAACCTTTACTATACGGGCAGCCACAAAGCGGCAAACCGTATTTTTGACGATCTGCCGCCCTACGGGCACGACACGTCCGTTCCGGATACCGGTTACTACTACAATCAACTGCAAAAGCTGGTAAAACAGGCAGATTTCCGCTTTTCCGACGGTTCACAGGGCAGTATTTTCATTATAACTCCCATCAGCAGTCTGTTTTCCCGGTCGTTTCTCATTGATATGATGGTCGCCATCGCATTGATTCTTCTGTTTACGGCCTGTATGCTGACCCAGTGGATCCACAAAGGTGTATTCCGCCCAATCCGCAATCTGAACAAGGCCATGCAGATGATCGCGGAAGGAAACCTGGACTATTCTCTCACCACTGACGAAAAAGGTGAATTCGGCGATCTGTTTCGCAACTACGAAGAAATGCGTCTGCGGCTGAAAGAGACAACCGATGAGAAAGTACAGAGCGAACGGCAGAACAGGGAGCTGATCAGCAATATTTCCCACGATCTGAAAACCCCCATTACCGCCATCAAAGGCTATGTGGAGGGATTGATGGACGGCGTTGCCAATACCCCGGAAAAAATAGAAAAATACGTCCACACCATATACAGCAAGGCCAATGACATGGATCGCCTGATCAATGAGCTGTCCTTTTACTCCGGGATTGATTCCAACCGGATTCCCTATAATTTCCATCGGATCAATGTACATGAATACTTCCGGGATTGTGTCGAAGAAGTGGGATTCGAACTGGAATCCGAGAATATCCGTCTTAACTACTCCAGCCTCGTGGACCCTTCCGTACGGATCATTGCCGATCCCGAACAGCTCAAGCGGGTTATCAACAATATTATCAGCAACAGCATCAAATATATGGATAAACCCCAGGGAGTGATCAATATCCGCATACTGGACGAAATCGACTCCATCCGGGTGGAGATCGAGGACAATGGCAAGGGCATTGCCACCAAGGATCTGAGCAACATCTTCGAACGTTTTTACCGCACGGATGCATCCCGCAATTCTTCCAAGGGAGGCAGCGGGATCGGTCTTTCCATTGTGAAAAAGATCATTGAAGACCATGGCGGTTACATCTGGGCCACGAGCAGAGAAGGAGAAGGCACCTGCCTGCATTTTGTAATCAGAAAATATAGAGAGGTGGAAAACGATGAGCAGAATATTGATAATTGAAGACGAAGAAGCCATCGCTGATCTGGAAAAAGATTATCTGGAACTGAGCGAATTTGAAGTGGAAATTGAAAATGCAGGCGATACCGGTCTGGCCAGAGCGCTGGCAGAAGATTTTGATCTGATCATTCTTGATCTGATGCTCCCGGGTATCGACGGTTTTGAGGTATGCCGCAAAATCCGCAAGGCAAAAGATATCCCTGTTCTTATGGTTTCCGCAAAGAAAGAAGACATTGACAAGATCCGTGGACTGGGACTGGGCGCCGACGATTATATCACCAAGCCTTTCAGCCCCAGCGAGCTGGTGGCCAGGGTCAAGGCCCATATGGCCCGCTACAACCGACTGGTAGGTTCTCAGGCGCAGGCCAATGATGTCGTGGAAATCAGAGGGATCCGTATTGACAAGACTGCCCGCCGCGTGATGATCAACGGAGAAGAAAAAAATTTCACCACCAAGGAATTTGATCTGCTCACTTTCCTGGCGGAAAATCCCAACCATGTCTTTACAAAAGAAGAGCTGTTCCGCAGAATATGGGATATGGATTCCATCGGCGATATCGCCACTGTCACGGTGCATATTAAAAAAATCCGTGAAAAAATTGAATTTGATACGGCCAAACCACAGTATATAGAAACAATCTGGGGCGTGGGGTATCGTTTTAAAGTGTAATCTCAGATTTGACTTTTCCCCTTACTTTTTGTATGATTGTCTGGTGAGGGGAAACATATGACGGACATTTCAGATCACCTGACTGCTTTCACCAATAGTATGATCCTGGTACTTGTATACGCGATCATAATCGGGTTCAATATTCTCTTCCTGCTTTCCGCTGCAGGAAAGTGGAAAATCTACACAAAGGCGGGCGTAGCGGGTTGGAAATCTCTCATCCCGCTATACAGTAACTGGATTGATTTCCGCATTGCCCAAAGCAGCAGATACTTTCCGTTTTATCTTTTGTGTATGTCAGCCGGTTACGCATTGTCTGGCACTGCGAAGGACTATCTGATGATCATTGGCACTGGTCTGATACTGACTGGTCTTCTCATATCCTCGATCAGTTATTACAGACTGTCGGCGGCATTTGGATACGGCCCGGGATTTGCACTTGGTCTGATCTTTCTCAACCCCCTCTTCATAATTATCCTCGGTTTTGGCCGTTCCCGGTATCGTTATGACAAAGATCCGGGCAAACGCCGCGGCACGGGAAAGTCCCTGCAGACATCGCGACCGGAAAGAAAGACTCGATATTAAAAAAAACAGGAGAAAAAATATGGAAAAAATAGCAAGCTTTACCATCGACCACATCAAACTGCAGCCCGGTATCTATGTATCCAGAAAGGATACTTACGGCGATACCACCATCACGACATTTGATCTGCGCATGACTTCCCCCAACGACGAACCATGCATGAATACGGCGGAAATGCACACCCTGGAGCACTTATGTGCCACCTATGCCAGAAATGATGCAACATGGAAAGATAAGATCGTATACTTTGGACCGATGGGCTGCCGTACCGGATGCTATCTGCTGATGGCAGGAGATCTGGATTCGAAGGATATCGTTCCCTTCATCACCGGCATGTTTGAATTTGTCAGAGATTTCGAGGGAGAGCTTCCCGGAGCTGCACCCATGGACTGCGGCAACTATCTGGACCACAATGTGGATATGGCAAAATATGTAGCCAATCGCTATCTGGAACGCACCCTCTACCATATTGACGAAGCGCATCTGATCTATCCGGAAAAGGATGCATGAGAAAGGATCACAACCTATGAATAAAATCGGAATCATCGGCGCCATGGAGATTGAAGTGGAAACACTCAAAAGCCATATGCAAATCACGAACACTCTGGAAAAAGCCTCCATGACTTTTCTGGAAGGCGCCCTGAACGGCGTACCTGCAGTTATTGTCAGAAGCGGCATCGGAAAAGTTAACGCCGGTATGTGTGTACAGATTCTGGCAGATATTTTTCATGTAACACATGTGATTAACACTGGTGTGGCAGGCTCATTGAATGCTGCCATAGATATCGGAGATATCGTCGTTTCCACCGATACCCTCTACCATGATGTGGATGCCACCGGATTTGGCTATCCTCTGGGAGAGATCCCTCAGCTTGGTACGCTTACTTTTACAGCGGATCCCCGAATGGTCTCCCAGGCGAGAACTTCCTGCGAGACTGTCAATCCGGAGATCAAAGTATTCGAAGGCAGAATCGTCAGCGGAGATCAGTTTATCTCCAACCCTGAAGTGAAAGACAACATTCTGACCAACTTTCCCGGCAGTTACTGTACAGAGATGGAAGGGGCTGCCATTGCTCATGCTTCCTGGCTCAATCAGATCCCTTTTGTCATTATCCGCGCCATTTCCGATAAAGCGGACGACAGTGCCCATATGGATTATCCCGCTTTTGAGAAAGCGGCGGCAGAACATTCCGCGAAGCTGGTAGAACATATGATACAGCATCTGTAGGATCATATACCTCTGCCCGGACGCATTGACAGCAATTTTTTTTCAGAAGGGAATCGTCTATGGACACCGAAAAAAACAATCCGGTCCAATCTGCCGGGAAAATATTCCAGATTATGGAAATGCTGGCGGAAGCGGGGCCCTGTGGCCTTCTCGAGATCAGCCATCATCTGAATATCAATAAGAGTACCGTACACCGGCTTCTGAATTCCCTGATCTATATGGGATATGTCAGTCAGGACGAAGTATCCCTCAAATATCATATGACATTAAAGATTGTCAATGTATCGGGTAAAGTACTGAAACAGATGGATATTCTCTCCATTTCACAACCCTATCTGAAATATCTGATGGAACAGACTTATGAAACCGTCCACCTGGTGAAACGGGTGGACGATACTATCTGTTATATTCAGAAACTGGAGCCATCCAATACAGGCCGCTCCATTCAGATGGCCTCCTTTATCGGTATGATCAGCCCGCTGTACTGCACCGGTGTGGGAAAAGCGATTATGGCACGACTCCCGGACAACGAAATCCGGGAAATACTTGCCAAATGCCAGGTATCCCCCAGGACCGAACATACCATTCTTGACCCGGAACAGCTGTTAAAAGATCTGGCACAGGTACGTATCCGGGGCTATTCTCTGGACAATGAGGAGAATGAACTGGGAGTCCGCTGTCTGGCCACAGCAATTACCGATTATACCGGAAGTGCGGAATACGCCATCAGTATTTCCGCTCCCATCTTTCGTATGCCGGATGAAAGGATACCTGAGCTCTCCGCCCTGATTCTGGATGTGGCCGGCAAACTTTCCGGTGAACTGGGATACCATCCCGGATAAAGATATTCTCATTGCACATAAAAAGGGGCAGGAACGCCCCTTTTTTCTTAATCGCTTATCTCTGAACCCTTCCGGAACCGTCGCCTCCCGCCAGTGTCAGCACCTCGTCCATGGAGACCATATTATAATCTCCTTCAATCGTATGCTTCAGGCAGGATGCTGCTGTCGCAAATTCGATAATCTGCTGGGAAGCATATCCCTGCAGAGTGGCACAGATCAGGCCGCCGCCAAAGCTGTCCCCGCCTCCCACGCGATCCACGATATGCATCGCATATTGCTTACTGAAGAAGTATTCGCCGCCATCGTACAGCATGGCAGACCAGTTATTATCATTTGCCGACAGAGATTCCCGCAGCGTGATGGCCACCTTCTCAAATCCGAACCTGTCAGCAAGCTGTCTGGCCACTTCCTTATAGCCTTCCTTATTTACCTTTCCCGTTGTGACGTCAGTATTGGACGCGTGGATACCGAATACATCCGCCGCATCCTCTTCATTGGCAATGCAGACATCCACATATTCACAGAGCTGTCCCATCACCTGTCCCGCCTTTTCTTTGCTCCATAACTTCTTTCTGTAATTCAGATCACAGGAAATTGTTACCCCTGCTTCTTTTGCCGCTTTGCAGGCATCCAGGCAGATAGCCGCCACCTCATCGTTAAGCGCAGGCGTAATACCCGTAAAATGGAACCATTCTGCGCCTTCAAAAATCTCCGTCCAGTTAAAATCCTCTTTGGAAGCTTCCGCAATCGCCGAACCGGCTCTGTCATAGATCACCTTCGAAGGCCGCTGGGAAGCGCCCTTTTCAAGGAAATAGATTCCTACCCGCTTGCCGCCTCTTGTAATATAATCCGTATTCACGCCGAATCGTCTCAGTGAATTAACCGCCGCCTGTCCGATCTCATGTGTGGGCAGTTTCGTAACATAATACGCATCAAACCCATAATTCGCCAGAGACACCGCCACATTGGCTTCACCGCCGCCGTAAGTCGCCCCCAGCGTATCCGCCTGCACAAAACGATAATATCCTTCCGGTGCCAGTCTGAGCATAATCTCCCCAAATGTAACTACCTTTTTTGCCATAATACCCTATCCTCCTGAATCATATTTTACAGTGAACACAACAAACACGCAAACCTGTCCGAACCGTTACGGCTGCTTTCCTATATAAGCCAGAATTCCGCCATCCACATATAGGATCTGGCCATTGACAAAATCCGATGCTTCCGATGCCAGAAACAGAGCCGGCCCCATCAGATCTTCCGGTGTTCCCCATCTTGCGGCCGGTGTCTTTGCAAGGATAAAACTGTCAAACGGATGCCGGCTGCCATCGGGCTGCTTCTGGCGCAGCGGCGCTGTCTGCGGCGTGGCGATATAACCCGGCCCGATACCATTGCACTGGATCTGGTATCCGCCATACTCGGAAGCAATATTTCTTGTGAGCATCTTCAAACCACCTTTTGCAGCGGCATAGGCAGAAACAGTCTCCCGCCCCAGTTCACTCATCATGGAGCATATATTAATGATCTTACCTCTCTTTTTTTCCATCATCTTCGGCAGTACTGCTTTGGATACGATAAAAGCAGCCGTAAGATCAATATCAATTACCTGCCTGAAGTCCTCTGCCGACATCTCCGTCATCGGAATCCGTTTGATGATTCCCGCATTATTCACCAGAATATCCACCGATCCCAGTTCCTTCTCAATGTCAGCAACCATATCTCCTACCTGTCTGTCGTCCGTGACATCACAGAGATACCCCTTTGCCTCAATTCCTTTTGCTTTATACTCTTCCAGCGCCTGCTCCAGATGTGCACGGGAACGACAGTTAAATACCACTCTGGCCCCTGCCTTTGCGTAACACTCCGCAATGGCAAAGCCGATTCCATAGGCCGCACCTGTCACAAGAGCCACCTTACCCTGCAATGAAAACATATCTGTCATACCTTCTGCCCAAACCCTTTCTTCCCCGGCCGATTGCTTTTTATTTGTTTCATATAGCGAAACATAATTCCATATAGTGAAACCTTTAATTTTATTATAAGGTCTTTTTCGCCACTGTCAAGCAATTATAGCTTTTTTGCCGTTATCTTCTCCGATTTTACCTAATTTGTTGCATTATTTTTGTCTAATATTACAATGCGTCGGCATTTTTTTCCGCCTTCCGTGAAATATACAAATTCAGAATCGCGATCAGAATCAAATCCACCGCCACGGCTATCGCCACTAAGCCCATCGCATAGGCAATCCCGGCATATTGTGCCACTCTGCCGATCACGGCGGGCATGAGAATCGAACCAAAACTGGCCAGGGTCAGAATAAAACTCCACGCGATGGCATATTTTTGAATGAGCGTACCACAAAAGGATACGGTCGTGGGATAAATCCCAGCCATGCTGAAACCAAATCCCATAATCCCAAATAAAACAGGCAGCGTATTTTCAGAGCGCAACAGGCAGAAGAAAAAGCATACCGCTCCGGTACTCATGAGCAAAAGCAAGTGTTCTTTTTTTGCCCTCCTGACCGCCCAGGCTGTTGTCAGGCGCCCTGTCAGCATCATAATCCAGAGCATGCTGGCCATCAACTGGGAGAGGGACACGGTAAGCAAGCCAGTGTCCACAAAATATGTGATCAGCCAGCCGATTACTCCCTGTTCCGCACACAAATAAAAAAATAGAATCAGCGTACAGAGATAAAACAGTGGTTCTTTGAAAAATGCCAGTTGTCCGGTCCCTCTTCCACTCTCTGCCTCTTTCCGGGCCGCCTTCCCTTTTTCCATCGGCATCCTGTAATACAAAAGCCAGCTTAAGATACCCATACCCACCATTGCATAGCAGGCATACATCCAGTTTGCCACACTGCTGCGTGTCAGAATGGTGAGAAAAACGGGAAAGGAAAAGGCGCCGACAGAAAACATGGCATGAAGGCCGTTCAGGTAAGACGCCTTACCCGGCGCCAGACTGTTGACCATATCATTGGCAAAATTGCTGGATGCCCCTCTGGCAAGACCGGTCATAAAATAAGCCAATGCCAGGCAAAAAGCATTCCCGCCCGCAACAATCAACAAATAAGACAGTGCATAGCAGGCATTGAACAACAGGATATTCTTTCTTTTCCCTATTACAGCAGGAAAAATACCGGCAGCAAAACCGGCAAGCAGGTTCCCGACCGAATGGAGGCTTACAATCATACCCGCAAATGCATAGCTCAGACCCGCTGACTCACGGATAAAGGGCAGCAGGGAGCCAAGAGACAATGCCAACAGACCATTCATCATAAATGTCAGATATGTATACCAGAGGCACTTTTTTTCCTTTTGTGTCTTAAGACCATTCATCCTTCCGATTCCTTTATTTTATTTCCCGGGATGGCATCCGCTCTCTGCCCGGAATCAAATATCTTGTTCCGCAAACGTAAAACGGCGCACCAAAGCTTATGCCGGTGCGCCCGTATAATCAGTATCCGGGAGATCATCCTCCAGTGACAAAATCCATTATTTTTGCAGAAGATGCACCGCAAATCCCGATACTTCATCTTTCAGATAAACAGCCGTCAGCTTTCCGTCCTTATACTTGGCTGTCTCCATATCCACCGCAATACCCATAACATCCAGATAATTAACTGCCCGCTCGATGCTGTTGGTGCCGATGGCAATATGTCCTCTGGCGCCCAGATAGGGTGTCTTCAACGCCTCCACATAAGCACCTGCAAATATAGAACTCTGTCCTGCTTTTGCCGCAAACCCAAACGCCTTCGAGAAAAATTCCGCTGTTCGTTCCGCCTCTCCCTCATTATCACAGTTGATGCCGATATGCCTCAGATCAAATCCAAGCACTGTCATCACTGCCTCTCTGGTAAGCGCTTCTATTTTATCATATTCTTTATTTTTTACGAGCTCTCCGCTCACCATCCAGCTTCCGCCGCAGGCTATGATTCTTGGAAATGACAGATATTCCCCTATATTTTTTTCATTGATACCACCTGTTGGCATAAATTTCAGGTTAACATAAGGCGCCGCCATTGCCTTGATTGCCTTCAGACCGCCGGACGCTTCCGCCGGAAAAAATTTCACCACATCCAGCCCCAGTTCCATGGCTCCTTCTATCGCAGACGGATTATTGCATCCCGGTGTCATCAGCACTCCATTTTTCAGGCAGTACTCCACTACCGTTTTATTAAAACCGGGGCTTACGATAAATTCAGCCCCTGCGTCTACCGCCCGGTCAACCTGTTCTGTCGTCAGAACCGTTCCTGCTCCAACCAGCATCTGCGGGAATTTCTCTTTCATAATGCGGATGGACTCAGCCGCCGCATCCGTCCGGAATGTCACCTCCGCAACCGGAAGCCCGCCTGCACAAAGTGCCTTTGCCACCGGTTCCGCATCCCCTGCGTCATGCAGCACTACCACCGGCACAATCCCCAGTTTTTCAATTTTTTCAAGTATCGGATTCATATGATTGTCCTGTTCCTTTCTCATCTTCTCCCAGTTCCGACAGGCTGCCCGGCCGGAACCGATGCCTTGTTTTTCTGCCTTCTCTACAGCAGATCCTGATTGGGAATGGCGTCCATATCGTCAAATTCCTGATTTTCCCCTGCCATTCCCCATATAAAAGAATAAGCTCTCGTCCCGCACCCGCAGTGAATCGACCAGCTGGGCGAAATGACTGCTTCTTCATTTCTTACAACGATATGTCTGGTCTGAGACGGCTCTCCCATATAATGCATGACAAACGCATCCGCCGACAAATCAAAATACAGATAAACTTCCATCCGCCGCTCGTGCGTATGACATGGCATACTGTTCCAGACACTGCCCGGCTCCAGTCTTGTCATTCCCATAACAAGCTGACAGCTCTCCACCTGACCGGGCAGGATATATTTACAGATCGTTCTGTGATTTGACTCCTCCAGCGTACCCAGCTCCACCTTATTTTCAGGTTTCACGATAACAGTACCTTCTTTTTCCTCATCGCCATCCCTGCCATCCGGTCGGATCAGTACCGTGGGATACGTGTGGTGAGCCGGTGTACTGTTCAGGTAAAATCTGGCCGGATCAAAGCGGTCTTTACTGGCAAAGGTCACATTTTTGCTGCCCATGCCGATATATAAACCATCTCTGTTTTTCAGCGGAAATTTCTTTCCGTCCACCGTTATCATACCTTCTGCACCAATATTGATGATCCCCATTTCCCTTCTCTGCAGAAAATAATCCGCCCGCAGCTCTTCTCTCGCGGCAAGTGAGATCGGCGTAACAGGGACAATCCCGCCCGTAATGATTCTGTCAATATGACTGTAAACCATTCTCGTCTCACCCGGCACAAACAGATTCTGAATCAGAAATTCTTCCCGGAGACGTTCCGTCGTATAATGCATCGCATCCTTCGGTGATGCCGCCGCTCTGACTTCCATCCTCTTTTCCCCTTTCCTTTTATCTCCACACCCTGACCTGTTCATACAATTGCGCAATCCGTTCTGACGCCTCATCCCACGCACCGCGCTCTACCATCTCTTTTGGGATCAGATTGCTGCCAATCCCCACGCCGATAAAACCGGCTTTGAAAAAATCACCGATATTTTCCGGACTCACACCGCCCACAGCCACATATTCTGTTCCGTCAAAAGGCCCCTTCAGGCTTTTGATATAAGACATGGGCATATCGCCTGCCGGAAACAGCTTCATAATATGATAGCCGTAGTCGAGGCAGACGCCCACATCTGTCGGTGTCAGGACGCCCGGAAGCAGTGGTATTGCATGTTCCCGGCAATAGGAAAGCGTCACGACCGCAGCATTGGGTGTCAGAAAAAACTGTGCACCGGCCTCTTTGGCCGCCTGGCAGCGCTCTTTGTCAATCACAGTTCCCGCTCCCACATAGGCACTGTCTCCAAATTCGCTGCGCAGCATCCCGATCTGTCTGGCGCCTTCCGGCGTATTCATCGCCACTTCAAACATTTTAATTCCGCCCCGATATACTGCTTTCGCGTAAGATACCGCCTTCTCTGTCGGTACATTGCGCATAATCGCACATATCGGGTTATTTTTTAATATCGTTTTCATATTCCAGTCCCGTATACGGACTCCTGCTGTTTTCAGGTCCCGCATACGCCCTCCATGTCAGCGGTAAATTTCTCCACTGTCGTTTGTGTTTCCGAATTTTTGTCCCAAGATCCGTTTTATATTCCGGCCGGTGGGATACCCTTCAATGTCTCCATAGCTTTCCGTAGCCAACGCCCCCGCAATCGCTGCAATCTGCCCTGCTTCCTCTACAGATCTGTTTTCCAGAAGTCCGCAGAGAAATCCTGCATTGAAGGCATCCCCCGCCCCGATGGGATCGACGGGGCGGCAGGGATGGGGCGGTATCTCATAACCGCCTGACCTCTCCGCCACCCATGCGCCTTGGCTGCCGTCTTTAATGGCAAGATATAAGGCCTCTTTCCTTTTAAAAAACGCTTCGGCAATCTCTTCTTTTTCCGCCGTTCCATAGAGAACCTTTGCTTCTTCCAGTCCCATCATCAGAATATTGGCATGTTCTGCCAGCCTCTTCAGTACCGGCGTATAATCCGTGTCTTTCCACAGCTTCCTGCGGATATTGGGATCAAAGCTGATCTGAAGTCCCGCCTCCTGTGCCATGGACACCGCCTTCTCTGTCAGCGCCCTGCAAGTATCGGACAGCACCGGTGTGATACCGGTCAGATGCAGAATCTTTCCGCCCGCAAACATTGACGGTGCAAGCAAATCCGCATCCATATGGCTGGCAGCGGAATTTTCCCGATAATAGAATACACTGGTTTCTTTCCCGCTCAGGATCTGTTTGAACATCACGCCTGTTCTGTATGTGTCATCAAACCGCACCCACGTGGTGTCGACACCCTCCGCCCGGATACTGTTATTTACAAAATATCCCAGCTCATCATCCCCCAGAGTGCTGATCCACGATGCACTGTGTCCCAGTTTACAGACACCGATGGCAAGATTGCTCTCCGCACCGGCAATTCGCATTTCATATTCTCTGACATAGTGGAGATAACCGGTACTCTTTGGCGTCATCGCCGCCATGGTTTCTCCCATAGTTATGATTTCAGACATACTTATGCCTTTCTCTTTTTGATCAATGCTTTGATCCTGCCGCCGAATAGAGAGACAACAATCAATATGATAAAGAACCAGCAGATAACCGTATTGAAAAATACGCTCGGGCTTCCGCCTGATTTAAGCAATGCGGTACGGAAATTCTTTTCTGCCATCGGTCCAAGAATCAGTCCGAGGATCGCCGGTGAGGTGGGAATCTTAACCTTGCCCAGGAAGTAGCCGACAATTCCCGCAAAAAGCATGATCCCGACATCAAACAGATTGTTTCTCATGGCGAAGCTGCCAATCACACAGAGAGCAAAGATAATGGGCGTCAATATCGTCTTAGGTACGCTCAGCACCTTGGTAAACAGCCTAATACAGGAAAATCCCAGCAGAACCATAATGGTATTGGCAATAAACATGCCAAGAAAAATCGTGTATACAAGAACCTTATTACTCTCAAAAAGCATGGGGCCGGGTGTCAGTCCCTGGATGGTCAGCGCGCCGATCATAATAGCCGCCACCGCATCTCCCGGCACACCCAGCGTCAGCATGGGAATCAGTGCACCGCCGGTCACACCATTGTTGCCTCCTTCGGAAGCGGCAACCGCATCAGGAGCTCCTTTGCCAAACAGTTCGGGATGCTTCGAAAATCCTCTTGCCGCATTGTAGCCTACAAAAGAACCGATATCTGCTCCGGCTCCGGGCACAATACCGATAAAAGTACCGATCAGTCCTGTCACAGATGAAGTCTTTAAAATGATTTTCATATCTTCCTTTGTGGGAAGCAGCCTTGTCACCTTTGTGTTGACCTCATCTTTGGAAAAAATATCTTCTATGGATTCAAATGCCTGACTCATGGCGAACAGACCGATCATAACGGCGATATACTGTACACCAGAGAGCAGATTGACATTGTTGGAAAAGCGCACATAGCTTGTGACACTGTCTATGCCGATCGTCGCTGTCAGAATACCAAGAAAACCGCAGATCAGACCTTTCGCCATATCCTTTCCTGAAATATTGGAAATGATGCAGAGTCCGAACAGCGCCAGCAGAAAAAATTCCGCCGAACTGAATTTCAGCGCCAGCTTGGCAAGCTGAGGGCTGATCAGCCAAAGACAGATACAACTGACGATTCCGCCCACATAACTGCCCAGTGTGGCAATCCCGAGCGCACGACCCGCTTCTCCTCTTTTAGAAAACTCATAACCGTCTATGGCAGTGGCAGCGGATGCAGGTGTCCCCGGCGTATGCAGCAGTACCGCGGAAATGGAACCGCCGTAAATCGCCCCCACATAGATACCAAGCAGCATCAGAATACCGGAAGTGGCATCCATGCCAAATGTGAGGGGAAGCAGAAGTGCCACACCCATAGTAGCCGTCAGACCGGGAAGAGCGCCGATACAGATACCTGCCGCCACACCCACTACCATATATAAAAGGATAATCGGATTAAAAGCTGACTGTAATACTTCCATTAACATGACATTCCCTCCTTCTATATGGCGAATAAACCGAAATCAACAGGTACATTCAGCAGGAATTTGAATACGCCGTAAATGGCTGCCGTACAGATTACCGAAATAAGCAGGGTAATAAGCGGATTCTTTTTCGCAAACCACTGAATAAAACCAAACAGCATGACAACGGTAGAGAGCAGAAAGCCGAGAAATCCCAATACTGCCACATATACAACAAGAGCCGCCATGGTTATGTATACTCTCCTAGTCCCTTCCGTCCACATCGCAATCGGCGTGTCATCTTCCGGTTTGGTACGGATTGCCTTAATCAGAAGGCTGATGGCTGCAACCACCATCAGAGCTGCCACTGCTATAGGCCACAGTCCCGGCCCCGGTACGCCTGTCCCGTATGCCTCTGCCGTCGGATAACCCGAACATACGACAAGCACATAAATACCGATTATCATAACAATGACAGAAGAAATGATATTTCCTTTTTTCATTGATAATCCTCCGTATCTCTTTTCCTCACTGAGATATGATGTAAAAAATCAGCGAAGAAGCATACTTCTTCGCTGATCCTATAAGCTTCATTTCATAACAATGTATTTTTTTCTTACTGAACCTTTAATCCAAGGTCATTGACAAGCCCGGTATAAATCTCCAGATCTTTTTTAATACGCTCTTCAAATGCAGCGCCATCCAAAATTTCTATCACGTTGTTGGAATTGTCCATAAACTCCACAAAAGCATCTGATTCCGCTGCTGAGCTGAACGCCGCATATAAAGCATCCACCACTTCATCCGGAGTATCCTTGGGTACGCCAAGTCCTCTCCATGTACCCAATACCGCGTCATATCCGCTTTCCTTGCAGGTAGGCACATCCGGAATGGATTCCAGACGATTTTCACTCATAACAGCCAGTACCTTTAAATCTCCGCTCTCCACATAGCTTGCAACTTCCGCATAAGAAACTGCCACTGCATCAATATGTCCGCCCAGAAGATCCGTAATGGCTCCTGCCGCACCGTCATATGCCACATGCTTAAATTCCGTACCCGCTGTCTTGGCCAGACCTGCAGCCGCCAGATGCCAGATAGCGCCGTTACCGGAATTCCCCATCTGCAGCTCGTTGCTCTTGCTGTATTCGATCAGATCTTCCAGACTGCCAAAGCGATCATCATCTGCTTTAACCGTAATGGCGGAACATGCGCTGTTCACCATCATGATCGGTTTAAACATGGAATAGGTCAGCCCTGCATTGGTTCCCATTGCCTCCAGCGTAGCCAGTTCCACCGTGATCATAGTAACCGTAGTACCGTCTGCCTTGGCCGTTGCACCTGCCAGCATACCCGTCGCGCCGCCTGCGCCGGAACGGTTCTCCACTGTCACATTTTTGAAAGAACCTTTGGCCGAATCAGCCAGCGCCCTCATAACAGTATCCGTACCGCCGCCTGCATCATAAGGCACAATACAGGTAATGGACTCTCCTGACAGATCTGCACCACCTGCAGATGCGCTGCCCGAGTCACCTGACGGTGCAGTAGAGCCGGAACCGCCCGCACTGCCGCAGCCTGTCAGCATCGCGCCGACCATGGCAACTGCCAGAACTGTTGACAATAATTTCTTTCCCTTCATTTGTTCTCCTCCTGTTTACTATAATCATGTCTCTGAGTTTCACAATGTGAAACAAGATTTCATTATATGGAATATAGTTTTTATTATAGCGGATTTGACAATGATGTCAAGTTAGTTTCCTTTTTCAATAAGCAGATTCTACTATTTTACCTAAAATTTTATAAATTTTTTGTTAATTTTTACAGGTAAGGTTAATGCTCTATCCGGCCAGTAATCGCACTGCCAGTGCCGAATATTTTGTCAGTCTGCAAGACGGAGGAAGGAGGCGATGCGGTGGCATCGTTGACCGACGACAACGCAGCAGATGGCAAAATAGGCGGTGCTGAAAGTGTGATTATTGAGCGGATGGAGCATTACCTATGGGGAAAAAAAAACGGAGCTGACATTTATGCTAAACAAATTTGTACGGCTCCGTTTCTTTTTTATTTGCAGTATACTATTTACAGGCTTACAACATTTCTGTCCATGCCCTGCATGTACGCTTCCAGATTGCGGAATACCTCTTCCACAATACGTGTTCTGGCTTCCCTGGTAGCCCATGCCATATGCGGTGTAATAAGCAGTTTATTACTGTCCTGAATCCTGCCCAGCAGATTGTCGGAGGTGATGGGCTCCCTTTCCAACACATCCAGACCTGCTGCCGCGATCTCTTCATTCTGAAGTGCCCAATACAGATCCGCATTATTGATGACCGGACCCCGGGCCACATTCAGCAAAATAGCCGATCTCTTCATTCTGGCCAGCGAATTTTTATTAATCAGTCCTCTGGTTCTGTCGCTCAGCGGGCAATGGAGTGACAAAATGTCTGAAGAAGCAAGCAGCGTATCCAGATCAACCTGCCGGTATTCGGTACAGGTACTCCTGCCCGACGCCGAATAAAAAATAACCTGACATCCAAAAGCCTGTGCAATGGCCGCCACTTTTCTGCCGATATGGCCCATTCCCACAATTCCCCATGTCTTTCCGCTCAGCTCGGTAAATGGCTGGTCAAAATTGGAAAATCTCTCTTGCAGGCCATACGCCCCGCTCTTCACATAATCATCATAATGCCGCAGATGTTCCAGCAGATAAAACAACATCGCAAACGTATGCTGGCTGACGGCATCCGTACAATAGTCTACCACGTTGGTGACTTTGATTCCCCTGCCCTGACAGTATTGCAGATCCACACAATCATACCCTGTGGAAAACAGGCAGATCAGCTTCAGACTGGATGCATCTTTCAACGTCAGTTCATTCATGGGAGCTTTATTGCCCATAATAATTTCTGCATCTCTCACCCTGTCGGCCACCTGATGTTCCAATGTATTGCCATAAACGGTTACATCGCCGAATTTTTCATAACAGCTGATGTCCACATCACTGCCCAGGCTGTCCCGTTCCAATATTACAATCTTCATCTTATAATCTCTTCAGCAATTCTTCTCTTTGTGCCTCGAAACCCGGCTTTCCAAGAAGCGCAAACATATTCTTCTTATAGCTCTCCACACCAGGCTGATTAAACGGATTCACACCAAGCAGATAACCGCTGACGCCGCAGGCAAACTCAAAGAAATAGAAAAGCTGTCCCAGGCAGTACTCACTGACTTCGGGTACATGAATCATAAGATTGGGAACCTGCCCGTCCGTATGCGCCAGAATCGTTCCGTTCATCGCACTCTTATTGACAAAATCCACATTCTTTCCCGCCAGATAGTTCAGCCCGTCCAGATCCACCGGCTCCTCTCCGATTAATATCTCCTCACGGGAACTTTCCACATTGATAACCGTCTCAAACATGATACGCGCACCATCCTGGATAAACTGTCCCATCGAATGAAGATCCGTGGTCAGATCCACACTTGCAGGGAAAATACCTTTTTGATCCTTGCCTTCACTTTCGCCGTAAAGCTGTTTCCACCATTCAGATACAAAATGTACTGCAGGCTCATAGTTGGCAAGAATCTCCACTGTTTTCCCTTTTCTGAGAAGGATATTTCTCAGAGCCGCATACTTCAGTGCATCATTATTATCAAAGTCAGCCTCCAGTGCCTGCTTCCGGCCTGCCTGTGCACCTTCCATCAGCTTATCAATATCCGCGCCGCTGACAGCAATGGGGAGAAGACCTACCGCCGTCAGTACGGAAAAACGTCCGCCCACATCGTCCGGTACCACAAATGTCTCGTATCCCTCTTCCGTTGCAAGACTCTTTAACGATCCTCTTGCCTTGTCCGTGGTAGCATAGATACGCTTTGCCGCCTCTTCTTTGCCATATTTTTTCTCCATCATCTCCTTGAATACACGGAATGCGATGGCGGGCTCTGTAGTCGTACCGGATTTGGATATCATATTAATGGAAAAATCCCTCTCTCCGATCACATCCATCAGGTGTCTGATATAAGTGGAACTGATAGAATTTCCTACAAAATAAATCTCGGGTGTCTTGCGGATGCTCTTATCCACTATATTATAGAAGCTGTGTCTTAAAAACTCGATGGCTGCCCTTGCACCCAGATAGGAACCGCCAATACCGATCACAAGCAGAACTTCTGAATCATTCTGAATCTTCTGTGCCGCTTTTTTGATCCTGGCAAACTCCTCTTTGTCATATTCCTCAGGGAGATCAATCCATCCCAGAAAATCATTACCCGCGCCTGTTCTGGAAAGAAGAAGCTCTCTGGCATCCATTGTCAGCTTTTTCATGGATTCCACTTCACTTTCGCTTACAAAAGGTGTCGTCTTTCCATAGTCAAATGTTACTTTTCCACTCATCTTTTCTGCTCCTTTTTAAGAATTGGTTTTCACTACCTTCCTGTGTTTTCAGTATAGCAAAGCCGTCATCTTTTTTCAAGGCATGTCCATTCCCCTAAGCCAGAAATTCCTGCAAAAGTTCTTCCAACTCGTCCCTTTCCTGTCTGGAAAAAACAGAACGTTTCTCTGTCTCTATAAAACAGATATTATCCCCTGTCTTTACCACCACCGACTCCGTGGCCGGTTTTACTTCTACCACGGCCTCTGTCCGTTCCACTTCTTCCCTGCCGCTGACCGCTCTGATCTCAGCTGCTGTCTCAATCCCCAGAAGCGGTTCTGCCACACTCCTCTCTGTTTCCTTTTCCACCGACGCCGTTTCTATGCCGATCACAGCCTTTGTCCCTTTTTTATTTTTTATGATATCCTTGATGATAAACGGCTGCATCTCCACATCTTTTGTAAGATTCAGATGCTTTGCCATATGGTTTTCCAGATAATCAATCAGATTTGTCCGTACCATATTGCTCTTTCTTTTCACATCTACAAAAGAAGAGACAGAAAAATAAAGATACAGACCGAAAAGGCTCACCACATAATAGGGCAAAAGTTCTCCCAGCATATTTCCCTCTATAATCCCTTTACATGCACCGATTCCGGCTGTAAACACGGACAGCAGCATTAACTGTCCTGACAAATGTGTCATATTTATCAGTGATATCCCTGCAAATCGGAACTGACTGATAAACTTGTCCACAAAAACCGGAACATTGACATTCCCTTCATTCAGTTCATAACAGTTAGAAAATTTCAGTTTGCACTGCTTGAGCAATTTGTTTTCTGTCGCTGCCATATTATCCGTTTCACGGATCATCTTCTGGTATAAGACACCAATCATAATCTGAAACAAAATGCTTAATACTAAAAGGGCCAACACAATTTCCATAAAATAAAGATGTTCAAAAAAACCGGAAAACATATACCGCACCTCCCAAAATCATATCTGCTCCCACACTGCCCAATGACACCACACAATGATTGTGTGCATAGATTATACCATGTGCTCACCATGCATGGTTTAAAAATCGTTTTACATATTTCACCAAAATTTAAGGAAATACTGGAAACCGCTGTCGATATTTGTTATAATATCAGTTATCTTTCAATTTAAATACTTTTCGGGAGGAATCATTATGAGATATGTGCCAAAAGGCGTTTGTTCCAACGCAATTGATATTGATGTCAGCAATGGTATCATAGAATCCGTTTCTTTTACCGGAGGATGTAATGGCAATCTGCAGGGAATTTCCCGTCTTGTCAGAGGTATGAAAATAGAAGAGGCGATCGAACGGCTGAAAGGAATAAAGTGCGGTTTCAAATCCACCTCCTGCCCTGATCAGCTTGCGCAGGCACTGGAATCTATTCTGCAAAATTCTTAGGAGGCTCAGGCTATGAAGAAAATCGTCCTGACAGGCGGCGGTACCGCCGGGCATGTGACACCCAATATCGCACTGCTCCCCGCTCTTACGGAGGCAGGTTTTGAGATCCACTATATTGGCTCCTATGACGGAATAGAAAAAAGACTGATGGAAGATTACAAAGTATCTTATTATGGTATTGCCACCGGCAAGTTCAGAAGATATTTTGCTCTGAAAAATTTCACGGATCCGCTCCGTGTGATCAAAGGGTATGGAGAAGCCAGAAAGATCCTCAAACAGCTCCGCCCGGATGTGGTCTTTTCCAAAGGCGGGTTTGTTTCGGTTCCTGTCGTAAGAGCCGCTCACTCCCTCGGAATCCCGTGTATCATCCATGAATCTGATATGACACCCGGGCTTGCCAACAAACTGTGTATTCCCGTCGCACAAAAAGTCTGCTGCAACTTTCCGGAGACTCTCAAAATGCTGCCTGCAGACAAGGCTGTACTCACAGGCTCTCCGATCCGTGCGGAACTGCGTCAGGGCAATCGTATCGCCGCTCTGGATTTGTGCGGTTTCACGGCAAACAAACCTGTAGTCATGGTGATCGGCGGCAGCCTCGGCGCAGCTTCCATCAATAAGACAGTCCGTGAAGCTCTGCCCAGCCTTCTGGAAGATTTTCAGATCATTCATATATGTGGCAAGGAAAAAGTAGACAATCTTCTGCTGAATGTTCCGGGCTACAAACAGTTTGAATATGTAAAAGCAGAACTGAAAGATTTGTTTGCACTGGCCGATGTCGTGATTTCCCGTGCCGGGGCCAACGCAATCTGCGAACTTCTGGCACTGAAAAAGCCAAATGTCCTGATTCCCCTCTCTGCCAGAAGCAGCAGAGGCGATCAGATTCTCAACGCACGCTCTTTTGAATCCCAGGGATTCAGCCTTGTGATTGATGAAGATGATCTGATCGACACCCTTTTGGTCGAAAAAGTCCATGAAATCTATTTTTCCCGGCAGATCTATATGGATGCGATGGGAAAAAGCGACCAGCTTGGTTCCATTCAGACTATCATGAAGCTGATAGAAAAAGCCGCCGCGGGAAGCGTATCATAATAGGAAAACCTGATTTCCTATTATGATATCCCCCATTTTTCTTTATGAATACCGGTATCTGACAGGGAAATTTACTCAGCGATCAGCTTACGTATCTCTTCCAGTTCTTCTGCCTCCGCTTTTCCCTGCACCCATCCTATTTTCTGCCCGTCATCCTTATATCTGGGAATCAGATGCATATGAAAATGAAACACGGTCTGTCCGGCCGTCTCTCCATTATTCTGGATCAGATTCAGACCATCACAGCCAAGCTTCTCTTTCATCAAAGCCGCCATTTTCTTAGCCAGCAGCATGGCTCCCGCTGCCGTTTTGTCCGGCAGTTCATAGAGGTTTTCATAATGCTCTTTGGGAAGAATCAGGGCATGTCCTTTTGCTGCCGGCCCCAGATCCAGAATGACCCGGAATGCATCATCCTCATACAATGTTTTTGACGGAATCTCTCCGTTTGCAATTTTACAGAAAATACAGTTGTCTTCTCTCATGGCTCACTATCCTCCTGTTTTACTTTCTATTGTCTTCCATCCTGAAACACAAAGACCTGATCCAGTGCCCGCAGCAGCTTGAAATCACCTTTGGTCTTCATATTTCCGGTCATGAATGCTCTCTGGAAACTCATTCTGGAAAAAACGATATCATTCATCGCGCTGTTACTGATCCGGATATCCACATCCACGTTTGAAACATTTCCATAATAACAATTCAATCTGGGGCCATCCACCTCCAGGATCAGAGGCTTGTCCCTCTCCTCTATCTGGAAACGGTAAACCGCTCTGATCCCCGGACCCGGTTTGAAATGCGACTTGAAATCTTCAAGATATACATTCTCCTCATTCAGATCCTGGTTTTCCAGCATCCCCTTGAAGAGGCTGGTAAGCTCCTGGATATCCTCTTTTTGTCTCTGTACATAACTTTCATCCGATACATATTGAGAAAGCTGCTCCGATTCCTGCGGCGTGAGATTGATATTCTTTGTTACGGATACCATCTGCTTGATGACCTGATTGCTGGCAGGAAAGCTGGCAGTCTTCTGATTCACGGTGCGATACATATTCTCCGCCGTCTTTTCGATCAGCCTGGTCAGTTCCTGATTCATTTCCAGACTCATTGTATCCGCAATATACCCGCAGATACCGCTGCAGGGCAGCCCGCCCAGTATCTCCCAGGCCACGGCCAGATCCAGCTTACCCTCCCGCTCGCCATACGTAGTTGACATGACAACAGGGCACATATAAATCCCACTGATCTTTTCTTTATCTCCATACAGCCAGCAGGAATCCAGAAACTGATGCATATATCCGCCGATACCATGCCACTCTACTGTGGATGCCAGGATAATACCATCCGCATCTTTCAGTGTCTGAGGCACTGTGGCAATGCTGTTTTTCATTTCATACAGATTGAAACGCACCACACTTACCCTGAGTTCTTCCAGAACTTCCTGCATTTTATTGATCACATATAAAGTCGGGTCATCCATCAGTCCCCTGCCGCCATAATAAATATTTATCTTCATGCTATCCTGTCCTCACAAAATGTATTTGTTGTGGCTTATTATACCGCTCTTTTCAGCGAAAAGCAAATTCTGCCTTACCAAAGAGAATAATATCCCCTCTCCTGATTTTTATTTTCTCATGAGGCGTAAGAATCAGATCATTCAGATAGGTCCCATTGGTGGAATGCAAATCTTCGATATAAATATCGCCGTTTTCTTCCAGCAGTCTCGCATGTATCCTGCTGACCGAATGTTCTTTCAAATACAAATTGACTCTTTCTTTATCTTTACCAATCACATAGGGATAAAATTCCACAGAATATTCCTTTTCCTCTCCCTTTCCAAGCGAAACCAGACTGTAACCTCTGTTCAGCAATGCTTTTCCGATATAAACAGTTTTCTGATCCGCCCTGTTTTCTTCCATTTTATGATCCACAGACATCTCTTCCTCCTGCCATTGCCAGTATTCCTCTTCCTGACTGTAATGATCCTGTTTCCTGTCTTTGTCTGCTTCTTCTCTTTTTCCTTTTTTGTCTTTGATCCGTTCATATTCTGTGTTCTGTCTGTTTTCTCCTCTTTTCTCCCATTCTTCTCTTTTTCCTGCCAGATATCCACAGAAAATAAATATCACGCCTGCCGCCAGCAGACATATGCCTGCTCCTGCCCACAGCATCATCTCTTTCTCTTCCAGTATAAAATACTTCCGGATCAGAAAATAACCGATTCCGGAAAGTATGGCAGTCAGAATACAGGCAAGTCCGGATTCCGTGTACCTTTTCCCTCTCCTGCCACTGAAAAACAGGGATTTTTTTCCGGATCTTCTCTGTGATATGATTCATTCCATAATAAAGATTTTTCTGCATCATACGTTTCCGTATTTTCCCTGCTGTTTTCCTTTTCTTCTGTTGCCGGCTTTATCCTGCGATCCGTATCCTCCGTAATCTCTATTCCTGTACTTTTTGTCTCTTTTTCAATTCTCTCAGGTACAGTATGTTTATCTGCCGTCCAGTCTCCGTGTTCTTCCAGATATTGTTCCACTTCTTTCACGGAAAAACTCTCCCCTGACAGTTTTTCATATAAGAAATAGGCCAGATCCACCGTCTTTTCCTCTTCGTGACAGCTTCTCTCCAAGATAAATTCTCCCAGTGCCCGCAGACTGTTAATCGTATCATCTTCGGTAAAGTCAAACAGAAACACCGGCGTCTCTGTCTCCATATCCCAGTACAGGAACTGTGGTTCAAAACAAAGCTGCCCACCATCCAGAAGATATCGTTCCATTTCATTCACAACCTGTATCATGTGCAAAGTCAACTGTCTCAGATCATGGTAAACCAGCTCCTTTACTGCAAATACCTGCTCCAGAGGCTGAAGGAAACTGATATCATACCATATCTCCCGTCGGCCATCCATCAGATGGATACCACACTTCGCCAGGCCTCTGATCCTGCCCCTGAGTACCATCTGACCACAATAATTTTCCAGTCTTTCTTTCCCACATTCCTCCGCGACCAGATATGTTTTCTGTAATTCTTTCTGATATCTTATCTTTCCTCTCATATCTTTACTTTCCTGTCTGTATGATATTCCCTATGGTTTCCGCTTTCCGGCATTTTCGGATAAACGTCACCGGTTCCCACTGATCTGCAGTCTGTTTCTGTCTGCCGTTCCATATACTCTGAAAAAAGTATCTGCCCGGCGCCTTCATGGAAAACATTGTCTCTACTGTGACACTCCCATTTTGTACGTTAATATCTTCGGAAATATTGGCCGCCACCGCTTTTTTTCTCACCGACCATTTGTATTTTTCCAGAGCAACCGCATTTTTTTCTTCCTCTGTCCCAATCGCCCGTTCCGTACAAAGAGCCGTACAGTAACATCCCTGTAGAATCGTACACTGATCATATAGAAAAAAAGACAGAAACAACAGATTAAAAATCAGAAAAATAATCATCGGCAACAGAAGTGACGCTTCTACCGTAAAACTTCCCTGAAAAGCCGGTACAGCCTTTCTGACGGGATTTTTCATCGTTTCGATATCCCCGGAATATTTCTTTTTATACTTATTACCTCTCATTATTCACCACCCCGATTATTACAAAGAGATAACTATCATCTGCACGACAAATCCCGCCAGCAAAAACGGCAGAAACGGAAATGTGGTTTTCGCAGTCGCCTTTCCTGACAGAAACAGGACTGCGGCACTGACTGCGCATAACAGTAATCCCGACAGAAACAGACTGACGGCCCCTCTCGCTTCTAAGAACAATCCGGTCACTACCATAACCAGTCCGTCTCCATAACCTATCTGTTCTCCGGATAACCTGCCAAACAGTAAAATCCCCAGTCCCGGAAGAATACTGTAAACCCATGTATGCAAAGGACTTTTCAGAACAAAGTTAACAAGAATACCTGTCAGTGCAAAAAAACAGATCAGTCTTAGGGAAATTTTTCCTGTCTTTACATCCTGCCAGGTACAAAATAATAAAAATAACGCCGTCAACCCGCAGCGGAGCATCTCCTGCATGGCCCCCTCCCTCCTGTCTGCGATATCGCAACCGTATAAATTGTCCGTTTCAATCCGCTGCAAAATAAGGATGTATGATATCTGTTTCCCTGATCCGTCAAAAAGACGATACCCCCTGCGATGCTACCACAATGTTCACAGGGATAATATTTTCCGCCATCCTCATTCCGCAGTACACCCAGACTGTCTGTCTCCACCGGACGGACAGACAGTGCCAGATGGGTACAGTTTCTGCTTTTATGATAGACGGACCCTGTCGGTGTGATATAGACCAGTTCTTCTTCCTTCTCTGACAGGGAAACCTTCTCCTCCAGCCGGTATCCTGTCCATGCCTTCATCCGGCAGCGGCTGGCCATGGAAAAGCCGGAAAAACCCAAAATATTTGTCATCGGCCTGATC
This sequence comes from uncultured Lachnospiraceae bacterium, assembly GCA_910587155.1. Classification (GTDB taxonomy): domain Bacteria; phylum Bacillota; class Clostridia; order Lachnospirales; family Lachnospiraceae; genus VSOB01. Next base: position 43,601 of record CAJULA010000010.1, on the reverse strand, counting down.
TGATAGGTGAGTATGATATCCACCGTATCCTGCCGGTCTGTTTTCGGTGTATATAAAATCCGGATACCACTGCTGCCTCCTTTTATCATAGAATGATCCAGATATTCTCTGCCTGCCCTATCCAAAACCCGGCTTTTGATCAGGTTTTCTTCCAGTATCCTCTCTGTTTCCGCATATCCGCTCTCTCCGCCCTGATCCAGGGCATATGCCCGGAGAGCCGCTTTTGACACTTCCTGATGAAGAGCTGAGGTAAGTGCACTATGCAACTGTATCAGACTGATCACACTCATTAGCTGCACACAGAAAAAAACAAAAAGAGGAAGTACAAAAGCAGTTTCTGCCGTAATGCTGCCCTGCAAAGAAGGAGACAAAGACACGTTCCTTTTGGTACGAAGAAGTAGATTTGTCATATCTGTTTGCTTTGTTTTCATTGTCTTTCTTACAGGATAAAGTGAAATTTCAGGACAAGATTGGGGGATTGTCCAAAAGAGACTTTTAGTCAGAACTCCTTTCTCAGAAATTTTCGTCTTCCAAAAGAAACGCATCTTTGTCGCCTCCTTTCTGTGCTTCTGCCGCCTGGATCCCATCATTTCAGATAACCTGCTGTTCTGGTAATCATACAACTGTGACCCGTATGCGAATATGTTATAATCCTGACAGTGAAACCATGCAGGCAGTGATCCAGACAGAAATTATCGTTACCGGGTGTCTGTCTGATGTCCATTTCCATCAGATCCATAAAACGCAGATTCCTTGCCTTTTTGTCAAGAACAGCCAACAGAATGTGCAGATATTCTTCATAGGAAAGTCCCTGCTCATTCCCTTTGCCATCCTCTCCAACCTCCATTTTCATGGCTTTTTTCAGACTCAGATTCCAGCTTACCTTGCTTTTCAGAAGAGGTACTTTTCCTCCTTCCAGCAATATCCTGCAATCATTCACACTTTCCGCATAAGCCCATCCGATCAGAATGGATATTTTAATCAGATCCTTTAATTCAGGGAAAAGTATCACTGCTGACAGAGTCATAGCAAGTGCTTCTGCCTCCGCTTTTTTTCCGGAATCTGACAAAAGATACAAAAAATTGGCCGCTTCCCGCAGCATAATGATTCGCTCTGTTACGATACGGAGATTTTCTCTGTCAGAATTTTTTCCGGCCAATATATATTCCATCTCATAAGTAAGATGAGAACCTTCTTTTTCTCTGACATAATTGCCACATTTCTCCATCAGATATTTCTGATAGATCAGATCTTCCGCCGGAGAAAGATACTTTTCTCCCTGCAAAAATCCATCGCGCGTCGTGTAATTACGGTGAGAAATACAACCTGAAAGATCTGTCTCCTTTTCAGAAATTCCTTTTTTCTCAGTGACCATTCTCAGAATGCTGCTGCTGCCACGCCTGCTGTTGACCGCATCCGCCGGATTATTGACAGGTATTTTATGGCTGTTACCTTCATCATCCGTCACCGTAGTATCCACATCATCTATTTTTCTCTCGTTTTCCAGTCTTTTTTCCTCCACGGCATTTTCCAGAAATCTCTCCTGCTCCACAGTAGCGGACAGGGAAAGGAAAGAAGAAAAATCCTGTAGTCCGTACTTATCCAGCATATAGTCCACCGCCTTCCTTTCCAATACCGCTCCCTCTCCATCCGCCGCACCTGAAGCCTGTATCACAGTGACACCATCCACACTGATCTGCAGCAGATCAGTCATTCCTTTCGCAGATAATATTTCTCTGACGCTGAGATTATCCTGCAGATAATTCTGCAGATGCTGTTCCAGCAGGATATACCCACTCTCATCACTTCCATATCCGATCTCTGTCAGAAACAGATCATACTGCTCCAAAGCCTCCCTGTTATACTCTGCCAGTGCCGATTGTATAGCCATATCCGCCGCACATTCTGTCTGAAATTCCACGCCGTTATCTCTGGCCGCTTCAATCACGGTAAAAAGCAGTGAAATCAGAATCATAAGAACCAGAGAAAGAAAGACTGTGATCTCTCCCTTATACCTTTTCATCAGTAAATACTGCTGCTTTTGGAAGTGATCTGGGAAAAGATATCATTGACCAGATTTGTAAGCTGATCCTTGAAAATAATAACAAGAGAGATCAGAACCACAAGGATCAATATCATTTCTACTGTACCGATTCCGTCTTCTTCCCGAAAAAAATCTTTTATTTTGTTCATAACCATATCATCAAATCTCCTATTCCAGTTCTGCAAAACTTCTGTTTTCTTATTTTTATAAACCAAATGAAGTGAGTGCCGGTATCATGATAATAGCCATGACCAGTACCAGCATCAGTGTCATGGGGAGGAGGAGTCTGGTGCCTGCCTCTTCTCCTTTTCTTTTTGCTCTTTCTCTGCGTTCTTTCAGTGCCTGTGCACTCTCCTCCTGCAGAGCTGTCTTTAGTCCTTTGGCGCCGCTTTTTGTGTACTGAATCAGCAGGGTTGTAAATCTTGCCACGCAGGAAAGACTGCATCTTTTGCCCATATTCTGATAAGCGGTTATTTCAGGGATTCCTGTTTCCATTTCCCGGCACGTTATCATCAGTTCTTCATAGAGAGGTTTTTCCTTTTTTTGCTTTTGCCTGCCGTATTCACCAGCGATCCGGCGAAAAGCTGTGGAAATAGTCATGCCTGTCCCTGTCAGCATTGCCATACGAACGGCCAGTTCCGGATATTCTTCTGCCATTTCCTTAAGTTTTTTCTTTTTCTGTCTGTCCTGTTCCTGTTTCTCTCCCGCTGCCATCAAAAGCGCTGCCACGACAGAAAGCAGAAATAATGCCTGACTTTTATCTGATTTTTTCTCCTGAAACAGCAATTCTCTGTCTTCAAACCGGTCAGGCAGCAGGAAGTCATTTTTCTCTCTGCTATCCATTTCCTGCCTTTCCAGATATTTTTTCAGCCTGTTCCAGTAAGCGGCGTCGTCTCCGGAAGGATAAATCATAGCATAAAACAAATGCTCTGCTTCAAAAGAAGTATTCGCATAGAAAAGGTGCAGACGGATCTGGATCAGCACTCCTTCCGGGGGAATGTCCTCTCCTATTTTTCCTTCCTGCGATAATATATCAGGATGATCTGTCTGCCATTTGAGTGTAAACGGATATCCCTCTGCCACCGCCGGGAAATACATATCGCTTGTGACACAGTCCAGAGTATTTTCTTTTCCCGGAATTTTTTCTTCCAGTTCGGCAAATAACCTCTCACTGAGCTGCTCCAGTTCCTGCAGGCTATATGACTGAGGCGCTATTTTTATCAAAATGGTTTCTATCTCATCTGCCGCCTGCGCTTCCAACTCTACAGTCCTTGGATTTCCGCTTTTTTCCGCCCGTTCTATCTCCCATACTTTGCCATCTTTCGCAGCGATCATATCCGCCGTGAAAACAGCGGATGCCACCAGACTGCCTGCCAGTAACAGAAGAGCCGGTTTTCGGAATCTTTTCTTTTTCAGGAGATAAAGCAGGGAACACATAAGACCTGCAAGATACAATACCACCATCTTCATCTTTATACCTCAATATGGACAATACGGGCAGAAAGCCAGACAGAAAAAAGATAACACAAAAGACAGATACTCATCATACAGACACCGGCGGGATTGTGATAAAGAGGCTGGAAATAGCCCGGGGAAGTGATGCTGATATAAGAGATAATCCCAAACGGAATGAAACACATGACTTTTTGTTCCATGACCTTTCCATGAAGCAGTGTCTGAATCTCTCTTTCCACCTCTGCTTTCATACCAATGATTCCACAACAGTTTTCGATCATCTCCCGCAGATTTCCTCCGCTGCGTTTGCCGATGGCAAAGACCTCGGCAAAATTTCTAATGTCTTCCGCCTGACTCCTATCCCCCAGTTCCAACAGTATCTTTTCCAGGGGAATGTTATTGGCGAGCAAATGTTCCATACCCCTTATCTCTCTGCGGATATCTGTTTCTTCTCCATACAGAAGGGTGAGTTCTCTGCCGGCATGTACAAAGGCATTTTCCACGGAGCTTCCTGACTGCAGATGAGAAGCAGCGGCGTTGATCCAGTCCCGGAACTGCTGCTGCAGTATCTCTTTTCTCTTTTCACACAGCCGCGTTCTTTTCCATTGGCAATAAAGCACGGCACACAAAATCCCCATGGGAAAAACCAGCACGCTACGATAGAAAAAAGCAAGAAAACAAATACCTGTCACATATCCTTCCATTCCATATCGTATCATTTCTTTTTTATGGAATCTGTAGTTCCGATAATCCTGCTGCTGCAAGTTTCTGTCGATGATATAGTTCCTTTTTGCGGACAAGTGTTCCCTTTACCTCCTTCTTTTCCTTTGACAAATTTTCTTCAAAGACCCATAACAAATCCAGGCGGATCTCCTCTTGCTCCATACCAATCACCTCCCCGATTTCCATTACCTTTCTTGTACCGTCCCGCAGTCTTCCCAGATGTACGATCAAATCAATCCCTGATGCAATCTGGCGTCTCACTGCGGAAAGAGGAAGATCCATTCCCATCAACACCATCATTTCCAGACGTGAGAGCATATCTCCCGCACTGTTGGCATGGCCGGTGGACAGAGAGCCGTCATGTCCCGTATTAAGACATTGCAGCAGATCCACTGCCTCTCCTCCCCTCACTTCACCGACGATCAGCCGGTCAGGACGCATTCGCAGGCTTGTGCGGATCAGATCCCGGATGCTGATCTCACCCTGACCATCCGCATTGGCATTCCTCGTCTCCAGACTGACCAGATTGCGTACCCCTCTGATCTGGAGTTCCGCGCTGTCTTCGATCGTTATAATTCTTTCCTCCAGTGGGATATATTCAGACAGAGCATTTAAAAACGTCGTTTTACCGGAACCTGTGCCGCCGCTGACCAGAATATTATATCCGGCCCGCACCAGATCTCTCAGCCAGAGGGCTGTCTCTTGCGGCAGAGAACCTGCATCGATCAATGTCTCCATCGTAATTGGCTCTCCGGGAAAACGCCGGATCGTAAGAATCGGGCCATTGAGCGCCACCGGCGCAAGTACCACATTGACCCGGGAGCCGTCTTCGAGTCTGGCATCCGCTACGGGAGCAGCCTCGTTCACCACACGATTGCATTTTGCCACGATCTGCTGAATGATATCTTCCAGTTTTTCTCTGGAAGAAAAACGATTTTCCCAGGCAGAGAGCTTTCCTCTTTTTTCGATAAAAATATGATTGGGTCCGTTGATCATAATTTCGGTAATCTCCGCATCCTCCAGCAGTTCCTGCAGGATATCCAGTCTGCGTATGGCATGAAACAATTCTCTGCCCAGCTTTTCTTTTTCCTGTAATGTCAGAAATTCTTCTCTGCCATACTCCGTCAGACTCTCGGCAATCAGTGTCCGAACCTGCGTCTCATCCATTTCTCTGGAATAATCAATTTTCTGATGGATTCTTTCCAACAATAATTCCCTTTTATGAGTCATACAGATTTTCCTTCACCAGTTTTTTCACATGTTCTGCCAGTTCTCCGTGCGTCAGCATTTCCGGATCAAGCGATACATTGCGTATGAACGGAAGTCTGTATTTACAGGTTTTTTCCAGAACATCTTCATATTCGGCCCTCTCCAGCAGTTTTTCATACTGACTCAGTTTTGCACTCGCCGCATGATCCCCGCGTGTAAGTGTAAATATTTTTTCACAGCTTCGCAAAATATCAAACAGTCCCTGTATCTGTTCTGACAGATCAAGAATCAGATATTCATATTCTGTGTACTGTTCCAGTTCTTCCAGCATCAGAAACCATTGCTTCACAGTGATCCGCGCCAGATCCATACACGAAAAAACAGGAGGAATATAATCCAGATGCCGTATCGTCTCTGTCATTCCTTTCAGCTTATAGAAAAGCGCCTCTCTGGCATTGGTGATATAATAGATCAAATCTGACATATCCGTCATAAACTCGCGGTCAAGCCGTCTGGAAAGACCGGAAAAACTTTCAAAGTTCAGATACAGGGTTTTATGTTCTCTGGCCAGCACTTCCCCCAGAGTAAGAGCGAAACCGGTCTGCATACATCTGTGAACCGGTGTAAAGAGTCCGATCAGATGCATTCTGCCCGGCCGCTTTTTTTTCTGCAAAACATCTTCACCATTCCCTTCCAGGCACCGCATCATGCTGCGAAAAATCTCCTCACAGGGCTGATATTTCCATATCTTTTTCTCATCCTCCCCGTCTTTCTCTTCACTCAGGATAAGCAGTGTCCCTTTTATTCGCTCTTCCAGAACAGAATCATACATTTTTTCCGCAATAAGCGCCACTGTCACCTCTTCTTCCCGGCAGAATCTCTCCAGTGTCTCCCGGGAAGTAAACGCCGCCATTTCAAAAGGACAGCTTTCCTTTTTACTGATATAATCGCAGAAACGGCTTGTATATTCCGCCTCCGGATCACAGACAGCAAGAATCTGTTTCCTGTGCATATCCACCTCCTGTTTGTAATACGTCCGACAAATCAATCTGCCAGACTGTGACATCAGTATCCGTACTGTTCCAGATCAAAGATCCGTTAAATATAACGTGAGAAGAATACCGCCCAGAAACGGGCCGGACATGGGAATTTTGTTCCCCATACATTTTTTCCTGCCAAAAAGCAGAAAGAATACCGGGACCAGGGCAAAAAACATCCCTGACAGAAAAGCCATAAGAGCCTGGCGCCATGAAAGAAATACCGCTGTCACACCAAGCAGCTTGAGATCACCTGCACCGAGAGCTTTACACAGATAGAATGGAAATAAAATAAGAATGATGATAAATGCCTGATTAACAGAAGGTAAAATACTTTGAAATCCATTTTGTCTGATCTGACTGAGAATCGCACCAAGCAGTGCCGTAATAATAAGAGAATTAGAAATCTTTTGTGTATGATAATCCTGCCATACAGCCAATAATAAAAAGAAAAAAAGACTTACAATACTCTCCACCTCCTTTTCGTAAAGTCGGTGTGATCTGTAAGTCGCATTATAATACAGCTTTGATCTTCATGTCTATTGGCAATCTTTCACAAAAATTTCAGGAAATGAATACCGTAAAGCAGCGCAACACCCGGCAATCCGAGTATTCCGGATGTCAAAGCCGTCCACGGATTAATTCCCACCATCGTGGCATAATTTTGTGACGCCAGCAGTTCATTAATCATAAATATACAAATAACACCTGTTATACTGCGCAGCATAAAATTCAGCACAAACTCCGCTTTTCTGCGCAATGCGAGTACACATAAAATGATAACGCACATGATTACGATAAAAGGCGCACCTGCCATCTGCTCCATTCCCATCTTCCGATCCTTTCCCTGCCTTTTCCATGACTGCTTATGGTCTGTCTGTCACTACTATTCTATTCGGGCGGGAATTTAATATTACATGAATAAATTACCAGTATAAGACCATACTCTATACTAAAGATACCGGTTCCCTACCTGCTGCGTATACCGGCATCAGGTTCGTAAATCTCAGGAAAGGCGGAATATTATGAAATCTTATTTCAGCAAAAGTTCTCATCTGGACAAAGAGGACAACAGTATTTTAAGCGACATAGCAAAGACCCGTTACGCTCTGGAAACGGCCTATGCCGGTTTCGACAACGCAACGGATCCTGATCTGATCGACTGCTATATCTATGAAGTCAATGCAATACAAAAGCGCTATAAATACCTGCTGCAGGAAGCTGCAAAGATGAAGGCCGCAACTGAAACGCCAAAATCAGAAAATCTATACGAGGAATCCCCGATTCCCCTGGTGAGACAAACTTTCCGTGAGTTCCCCTTTTCCGTAGGTTAAGCCGGCATAGACTGTCTGCGTATTTTCCATAACCGCCGGGGAAGTGTCCTGACGGCTCACTTCCCTGTATGCGGACAAAAGCTCTGTCATGATTTTTCTGCATATCTTCAAAGGCTCTCTGCTGACTTTGCTGTCTGCCTTTGCCATCTCACCGATGATAAACAGATATAACTGCAACAGACTGCCTGCAGGTTCATATCTGAAATCAAGAGAACCCATCAGTTCATTGATACACCCTCTGGCCCTTGACAGCGCATCCCGAAAAATTTCTCTGTTCTCACCGGCTCCCTCCGCATCCTCCAGACAGGCCAGATACATCTCATATAAGATTACAACCAGTCCGCTCTGATTGGCCTGCGTGATCCGCCTGGTAAAATCCTTCTTTGTTTCCTCTGTCATCTCATATCACTCCATTTGGAAATTACTGCAGCAGCTGAAGTATCTGAGAGGGCCTTTGATTAGCCTGTGCCAGCATGGACGTACCCGCCTGGCTCAGCACCTGATCCTTCGTATATTCTGTCATCTCTTCTGCCATATCCGTATCCATGATACGTGCATAGGCGCCGGTCAGATTTTCCTGTGTAATATCCAGACTGGATATCATATGCTCCAGACGGTTCTGATAAGCACCCAGACGGGAACGGATAGAAGAAAGATTATTGATCGCCCGTCCGATACGGTCGATGGAATTTCTCGCCTCATCTTCGGTGGACACATCCAGCTCGGCCACACCCAGTGTCTTACAGGATACCTTTGGAATCCGGATATCCAGTTCCTGCCCTTCGGCAGCGCCAACCTGTGTGGTCATGGGACCGATACCGGTCAGATCCACATTGACTGTACGTGTTGAAGTATTCGGAGTATCCGTTGGCTGTGTAGACGTAAATTTTTCGAGATCAATATCCAGAGTCAGGGAAAAACCATTGTCCGCCACGATCGTCACCGTATGGTCATCATCGGGAGAAGGAATCATTTTCTGATTCTGCACCGTCTCCAGATCTTCCATCTTTCCGTGAATTTCTGTCTGCGGCGGTGTGGGAGGTGAGGAAATCTTGGCATCTATAACATAAGGCACATCATACGGCACATCGACTGCCTCTCCGTCCTCATTGATCTCTCGTTTCATCTCCACCTTCCAGCCGGTTTCAATCACTACTTCATAGAAACCAATCTTTGCTTCATCGGAATAGGACTCCACTTTTACGGATAAGGTATCAAAGGCAGCATTTGTTTCTTTTGTGGATTTCTCCACATATCCTTTCAGATCATAGGTCCCGTTGATGATCTTTCTGCCGTTAAAATCGGTCGATTCCGCAATACGGTCAATCTCTTCCAGAAGAGAATCAATCTCTTCCTGCACATTCTGTCTGTCACTGTCAGACATGGGACCATTGGATGCCTGGATGCTCAGTTCGTTCATACGCTGCAACATCTCATGGACTTCTGTCATGGCTCCCTCCGCCACATTGATAATGGATACGCCATCGCTGGCATTATTGGAGCCAGACGCCAGACAGCGAAGCTGGGCATGCATTCTTTTGGCGATGGCAATACCGGAAGGATTGTCTTTGGCACGGTTGATCTTGAAACCGGAAGACAGCTTTTCTATGGATGTAGACAGTGCATTTTCTGATTTGTTTAAATGATCATTGGACAGTACGGCTGACATATTAAAATTTATTTTCATGGCATTAACCCCTTTCTATCTCTCTGCGCACCGCTATCACCACTGCTTTTGCGGCACTGTAAAGTTCCTTTGTCGATACCTGACCATCTTCTGTGGCTTCCTCCTTACCGGCCGTGAATCCGATATGCAGATCACGCCGTATTCCCACATGCATGTCATCACTGTCAAATCCGGCCCGGGACAATTCTTCCTGTGCTCTTTCTCTGACAGCTTCCAGCTTATGACTGCAGCCTTCCTGAGAACCGAGGACAAATCCCCTCACACGCTTTCCTGTAAGCTGCAGTTTCACGGAAATCTTCCCATATTGTTCTGTTTCCATGGAAATTTCCGCCGTTCCCTGTTCTTCTTTTGCGTGAACGATCTGTACATGCAGAGCCAGCACGGAATCTTCCGTTATGACAGGTATGTCATATCTTTCCGTATCGGCCAGTCCTGCGGTAAAGGAAACCTGTTTATATAAAAGACCAAGCTGACGCATATCCGGATATGTGATTTCATCTGATTCATACATGGACTCTTCCAGCAGCTCTTTTTCCGTCTCCGTAAATTCCCGATAGGCTCTGCCCGCTTCTTCTCTGGACAGGAATTTTTCTTCCAGTTTGGAAATACTGTCTGCAAACCGGGAATCCTGCGCATTTCCGTCTCTGCCCGCGTCTTTTCGTATCTTTTTAAACGCACCTGCACTGTCCGAAAGATATTCATTCATGGCCTGTATATTTTCCGGTGTAGCCGGCTCTTTCAGAAAGCGCAACATCTGCGATGTATCTCCATGAGCCCGGATCTGTCTGATCATTTTCGTCTGTTCTTTCAGATAAGATGCATTTGACTCCTCCAACTCCTGCGTTTCCCTCAGTCGCTGTGTAAACTCTTCCAGCTCCATTGTATCTTCCGGGGCGATCTGCGCCACCTTATCCCCGTCCAGTTCCCCATAGGCTTCATGCCCCAGTCTTATGTAATACGAATCCTCCTGCGTATGCCGCGAAAAAGCGCTTTCAATCTGCCGGTCGATGGTCTCTCCTTTTTCCTTTACCTCTCTGAGAGTACCCATATCATCATCCACTACCGCATCCATTCCTTTTGCCTTACCGGTACGGACAAACGTAAGCAGATTTTTGAATGAAAGAGAAGCGCCCTGGTGAAGCAGACTTCCGATCACTGCTCCGTCTGATTTTTCCACCTGCCGCAGCAGCCGGTAAATACCGATATAAGACTCTTTTTCTTCTTTGGTGATCTCTTTTTTCTGTTCCAGCTTATAGAGGTATTTGCTGAATTTTTCCTGTTCTCTGGCGGGATCCTGCTGCCGCTCATTCAGATAATCATCAAGCTCCTCCACTGTCATGGTGAGAGGGTTTTTATCCTCCCGGATCATTTCCATCGTTGCTGCCGGTGTCAGTTTTTTTACTACATTGCGCAGCGCTTCATCCGCCGCTTTGACAGTCATGATATTTTCTTCCGTAATCTCCAGAGAATTATAGCCAAGGATACGGACTGCCCGCTTATTGGCATCCGTAGCCTCCAGTCCCAGTTCTTCAAGCAGGACTTCCGTGTTACGGAATGCCTTTGCCATGGAGTCTCCCATATCGCTTCTGGGAGTTGTCTGGAAAGTTTCATAATTTTCATTGGCTTTTTTATAGGAGGCGGCCAGCGCTTCCCCGCTCTCCCTGAGATGTGTCAGAGTAAAATCTGCTCTTGCAATGCTGACCTTTCCCAGAACTGCCAGCGGCATATGGGGAATCTTTTCCGCTGTCTGCCTGGTCTCCGCATAAAGCTGCGCGCGCGCAAATGTCTCTTCCTGCGTGTCGCCGCCAAATAAGATACGCTGGCCATTTTGTTCCACATCCCGCAGTGCTTCTATCACTTCTTCTATCTTTGCCGTCTCGATGGCAAAACCGCTTTTCAACAATTCTCTGTTGGCCAAAATGCTCATCTGCAGCCTGGCCTCTTCAAGCTGTCTTCTGGCTGCGGCATTTTCCTGCGTTACATTCTGATACCCGTTCTCGATCAGCTTTTGTGCCGCATCCAGAGAAGCGATCGTCATATCTTTTCCTTCTGACGCCGCCAGATCTGCAGCCTGTGCGGACAGTTTCTGCACAGTGTCCCAAATCTGATAAGCCTTATTCCACAGCGTATCTGCTCCTGTCAGATCCGCCCTGCCCGGACTCTTGCCATCCGATACGGCTGTCGCCATGGCTGACAAAAGCGCTTTATCTTCCATGGGAAGGGCAATCTGCTTCAGTCCCATATAAGAGGTGAGAGTCTCTACCGTCAGCGGTATACCGGCACTGATCAGCCATCTGGCTCCCTCCTGTGCTCCTTCACTGCCGGAAAGAGAAGCTTTTTCTATAATCTGATCTATCTGAGACTGCAGACTTTCCCAATTGATATTGTCCGCCCTCTTTGTCAGATAGCCGTTTTCATCCTGATAATATCCCCGGCCCTGACGGCCATTACCCTCCGTACTGCTGTAACGGGCTTTGTACAATTCCTCAATCACCGGTTCCTTCTCATGTACCACCATATATTTAAGCGTATCATTACCTGGCGTCTGCAGAGTCCTTGCTTCCTCCAGAGCTTCCATCGCCTTTCTGGCATTCTCTTCGGTCAGCGGCACTCCTTTTTCTGTAAAGGCATCCGCCAGATCTCTTGCCAGCGCCGCATCCCCCGTAATCTCTGTCAGCGTATCCATATCCAGGGTATCTGTATATCCGGATATGGATACGCCGGCCTCCAACAGGGAAGCCTTTATGTTATCCACAATCGTAACAGCCTCATCCACCCGGGTACTGCCAACCTCGTATCCGTTTTCCTGCAGTTTCGCAAAATCCTCTTCTGACATGGAATTTGACATCACAGCCATATAATCGCCGGTCAGATCCACATTCTGACTGGCAGCCTGCGCCATCACATCCTCCACTGTCTTTCCCTGCTCCTGATAGATCTGATTCTCCGCGGACGAACCTGAGATGTCAAGCATATAGCCAAATCCCTGATCTGTGCCTGCCTTTTGTGAGGCAGGCTCTCTGCGGGATACCTCCTGCTTTTCCATAACCTGATTCATATCCGTATTCTGAAACGTGATCCGCATACATTCTCCTCTTCTTCGACTTTGTACATAAAAAGGTGAATGCAGACATTTATTTGCTGCATCCACCTTTTATTTCGGCACACTGACCGGATTACTTAACCTTCGTATTGTGTCTTCAGAAAGAAAATACGGCAGAAGACCACGGCGGAAGATCAAAGGTAATGGAATAATCCCGGTAATCACAAGGGGTTTTTTCCGCCTGAATCACTTCGGGAATTTCTCTGCCCTCACCGCCGTATCCCACATCGTCACTGTTTAAGATCAGTTTATACTTCTTTTTCTTGGGAACACCAACCCGATACCCTTTCCGCTCCATGGGCGTCATATTCATAACAAACAACAGTTTACGTTTGCTGGACGGGCATTTGCGGATAAACGCGTAGGTACTCTCCTCCGTATCATCGGCCTTCACCCATTCAAATCCTTCCCAGCTGTTATCCACTTCATACATACAGGAATATTTCCGATATATTTTCAGCAGATCTTTCACATAATTCTGCATCCCTTTATTGAGATCCTCCTGAAGCAGGAACCAGTCAATCTCTCTCTCCTCGCTCCATTCTCTCTCCTGACCGAATTCCTGTCCCATAAACAGCAATTTCTTGCCTTCATGTCCAAACATATAAGTATATCCGGTACGCAGATTGGCATATTTGTCTTTATGATATCCCGGCATCTTTCCCAGCATCGAACATTTCAGATGAACCACTTCGTCATGAGACAGAGGGAGGATATAATTCTCACTGTCATTATAACTCATGGCAAATGTCATGGCATAATGGTTTCCCTTGCGGAAAAACGGATCCAGCTTCATATATTCACAGAAATCATGCATCCAGCCCATATTCCACTTAAAGGTAAAGAACAGACCACCTTCCTCAATGGCCCCTGTCACCTTAGGCCATGCCGTGGATTCTTCCGCAATCGTCATCACACCGGGGAATGTACCGCGGATCACGGAATTCATATGCTTGAAAAATTCAATGGCTTCCAGATTTTTGTTATCGCCATATTTATTTGCCACCCACTGTCCGTCCTTTTTTCCATAATCAAGATACAGCATGGATGCCACGGCATCCACCCGCAGTCCGTCTATATGAAATTCCTTGATCCAAAACAGGGCATTGGCAATCAGGAAATTGACAACTTCTGTTTTTCCGTAATTAAAAATCTTTGTCCCCCAGTCCGGATGTTCTCCGATCCGCGGATCCGGATGCTCAAAGACAGCTGTACCGTCAAACTCTGCCAGACCGTGTGCGTCTTTTGGAAAATGTGCCGGCACCCAGTCCAGGATCACACCGATATTATGCTGATGCAGAGTATTGACAAGATACATAAAATCCTGAGGGGTGCCATATCGGGAAGTAGGCGCATAGTATCCGGTCACCTGATACCCCCAGGAACCGTCAAAGGGATGCTCCGCGATCCCCATCAGCTCCACATGTGTAAAACGCATCTTTTTCAGGTATTTGACAAGAGCATCCGCAAATTCCCTGTAATTGTAAAATCCTTCATCTTCCCTGAAAGGATGTCTCATCCAGGAACCGATATGGCACTCATAGACAGCAACAGGTTCCATATTGATATCTTTTCGTCTGCGGGCATTCATCCATTCTTCATCCGACCAGTGCATGTCGGAAAGATCCGTAATAATAGATGCCGTTCCCGGTCTCATTTCCGCATAATTGGCAAACGGATCTGCTTTATACAGCTTTCTGCCGTCGCTGGCCGTAATCAGAAATTTATACATTTCCCCTGCCTTTACATCCGGGATAAACCGCGCATAAATACCGCCGGGACCGATCTTTTTAAGTTCATGCATTTCTTCATTCCAGTCATTAAAACTGCCAATCACATTAACCTTTGCAGCATTGGGCGCCCAGACGGCAAAATAGACTCCCCTTTTTCCGTCTTCCACTGACAGATGAGCTCCCAGCTTCTTGTAAATGTCATAATGTGTCCCCTGCGCAAACAGATACTGATCTGTCTCCGAAATAAATACGGTTTCCAATCCTCCCATAGTATCCTCCTTCTCCTAATACCTTATCGGATTTTATGCAAAATCCTTCTCTCTTAATATAATCATATCTTCATCATCATACCGTTTGCCCAGAAGAATATCCATAAAATGAGACATATTTTTTCTGCCTGCATGATGAATGGCATCTTCCACGATCTCTTTAACCTCCTTTGTTGTCACGGAATGTTCACTTGTCTGAAGATCTGAAATCTTTGTATACAAAGCAAGTACTCCCAGTTCATCAATCGCATATTCCTGTTCCAGCGCATATTTCTTGGCAAACAGAACAAGAGAATCATTGTCCATGGCTTCAATGTCAATTCTCAGATTAAAATTCTGGTGCAGTACTTTATGATTATCAAGCAGTTTATTCATATTGATCTTTGTATCTTCCAATATGACGATAATGCCCTGCTCTTCCTGCTCCAGCAGCTTCACCATGGATTTGACGGCATTTCCCTTCAGATTCCCCGCCCCTTCCACAATCAGGGCGCCGTTACTCAGTCTTGAAAAAGTCTTTCCCATATCTTTATTGTTCAGCGCCTGTCCTGTAATCTTGGCCATCCTGCCGGAGAAGTTGCTGTCTGTCATCTGGATTTCCTTGATGATATTTTTTGCCAGTTTTACTGAACCCATCCCCGGTTCTCCTGTCAAAATGACATTGCCCGTATAGGAAGCCAGGCTGATATGATCCAGAGTATCCATAATCTGATCTTTCGTGGATCTGGTCTGGATAAAAGGGCCAAACAGTTTTTTCTCTTCGGCTGTCATCGGCCTCTGGGATTTTTCCGAAATCTCACTTCGCCTGCTTCTGCCTGCTTTTCCGTTTTCCGGATCTGCTTTTCTCTGTTCTCTGTCTTCCCGAGATCCGCTTTCCTCCTCTTCCTGCTTATCCTCTTCAGAAACAGTATCTTTTAATGCCTCTTCATTGACTTTTTCTGCAATTCCCTGCTCTGCCCCTTTCCCGGATTCTTCTTCTGCAGAAGCAGTGCTTTGTTCTCCGTTATTTTCCGGCGACTGCTGTAATATCTCTTCATCCGTCGGATCAGCTCCTTTTGTCGTCTCTGTCTCAGACTCTTCGGTTTTCTTTTCCGGGGAAGATTCCGCTTTTTTCTTTTTGGAAGCCGCTTTTTCCTTTTTCACCGACTCTTCCGCCATAAGATCCAGTTCAGCGAGTATCCCTTCTTTTGTGGAAGCGTCAAACTGGGAAAATATCTCTCCTGTCTGCTGTTTTACCCGCTGGCGTATCGCTTCGGCACGCTGCTCCACATTTTCCCTTTTCTTTTTCTCCCACTCCAGCAAAATATCATCAATGCTGATCTGTCCTGTGATCTGCCGTTCTACCTTATTATCTTCCGGTACAGCCAGTCTGATCTGTCCGTCATATTCCTGGGTCAGATACTCGTCAAATTTATTTTTTTCCTGCATGGTATCTTTCGCAACTGCCCTGCTCTTTTTATCCGTATCATCTGCCACCGTGGGCTCTTCACCCTGATCTGCCTGATCCATCACAATTTCCTGTACTTCTTCCTTCTCCTGTACCTGCTCTGGTTTCTCTTCCTGTTTTCTTATGGCTCTCTTAACAGCCGATGTATCCTGGCTGTTCTGAATTATCTTTGGAATCTCAGAAGTACGGGACATCTGTACCACTCTGGCCGGCTCTTCTTCGACAGGAGGTGAGGGAAGTTCCATCGTATCCGGATCTTCAAAAAATACTTCTCCCTGATCTGATGTCGTCTCATAATATGTTGTCTGTTCCTGCTCTTGTGTTTCCTCTTCCTGGGTATCCTGCATCAGATTCGAAAGAATTTCTCTCGTAAAATCTCCCGGCCCTTCCATGGAAAAATCCGGCTGTTTACTTTGAGGCATTCTGATCAGATGCGGTGACTGCTGGGTACGGGACTGCACCGCACTGTAGGCGGCAGGCTGCGGCCGTGACTGTACCGTACTGTAAGCGGCAGGTTGCGGCCGTGACTGTACCGTACTGTAAGCGGCAGGCTGCAGCCGTGACTGCACCGTGCTGTAAACAGCAGGCTGCGGCCGTGACTGTACCGTACTGTAAGTGACAGGCGGCTGCTGAAAATTTACAGCACTGAGAGCCCCGGGCTGCGACTGCATATCATAATATTCCAGGGAGGGATCCTCTTCATAATCCTGATCAGCCGTCCCATAATATTCCTCATATGCTCCCGTTTCTTCCGTATCCAGTTCGTCTGTCTGATAGTCCTCTTCATAGATTTCCAGTTCATTATTTTCCAACTCGGCCTGAAAATCCCGGATTTCTTCCGTCGTATAATCAATGGCAGGAGAAGCAGCGGGTTTTTCCGCCGATGCATACACCATTGTCTGCTGCATTTCCGGCGCGGCAGCCTCCTCACCCAGTACTTCCCGCATACTTTCCGCCAGCTCGCGCTGCAGATTAATGGTGGCATACTCGCCTACATTCACCGGTTTGACTTCGATATCCATACCATCGTCAACAAGCGCAGGTGTAGAAACGGATTCTTCTCTGACAGGAGCATTTTTAATCCCCTTTGCCTTATTATATTTTTTCTGCTGATCCGGTGACAGCTGCGTATGCAGCATTTTCAGTTCCATGGCTTTTATCACATATCTGCCTTCGCCGAACCAGAGAATGAGCTCATCACACTCTTCCACACACTTGGTTCCCAGACCGATCCGATGATACAGGTATGCCAGCTCATAAGCCCATTTTTCCCTGTATTCCCGTCGCTTGAGTTCTTCAAGGACAGCGACCCTCTCCTCGAGAGTCACATCCTGGGCCTCATACAGTTTATACTGGAGTACATACCTGCCGTTGTCTCTGGGAGCAGTCTGGACAAATTCTTTATAATATTCCACCGCATGGACAACATCATCCAGCTTGATACTCAGTTCGCAGAGGGAATAAATGATCATTCTTCCCCCCGGATGACGTTCATAGGCAAGCAGAAGGATCTCGCGGCTTTCTTCATATCTGCGATTCAGCTTATACAGATCGCTCACAGTACAAAGCATATTGATATTCTTTACTTTCCGCCAGTCAATCGTATCCGCTATTTCCATGGCTTCTATGTATTTTTTTCTTCCGATCAGGGTTTTGATCTCTTCTGAACGTATCTTATATTCGTATTTATCCAACGTACCCACCTCATAAAAATCCATAGCAGACAGCGCAGCTAGTGCGGCACACCACCACGGCATGAAAACCAGTCACTACGCGCCTTCGGCTCTCCCGTGACTGCCGCTGGTATTCGCAATCCGGCCTATCGGCCTACTTGCTCATACCGGCTTGCCCGTCCAATGTCTGTATGGCTGTGCGTGCAAGCACGCCAGGCCACACAGCCGCTGTCCGGGGCTTTCACAGTAAGTTATTGTAAGTTTACCATAGCCATTTGCATAAGTCAAAAGCTGATTAACATACTCAGCCGTGCAAATTGTTCCAATGTAAGAGCCTCTCCTCTGATATTGCAGTCAAGCTGCATCTTCTCCAGAGCATCGGTAATCTGCCCTTTGCTGATGCCCAGTGCCGGCGCATGGGAAAGACTGTTGATAAGTGTTTTTCTTCTCTGTCCGAAAGCGGCTTTTATCATTGCAAACATACGGGCTTCATCCGTTACGGTAACAGGATTTTCCTGATATCTGACCAGACGGATCACTGCACTTCCCACAGTGGGTCTGGGCATAAAGCAGCTCGGTGAAACCATAAACATTACTTCTGGTCTGGCATAATACTGAACAGCCAAAGACAGAGCGCCGTAATCTTTTGTTCCCGGTCCGGCCTGCATCCTGTCCGCGACTTCCTTCTGCACCATGACTGTAATGCTTTCCAGAGGCACATGACTTTCAAACAGTCCCATAATAATCGGAGTGGTAATATAATAGGGAAGATTCGCCACCACTTTTACAGGTCTGCCATTATTTTTTTCCTCTGCCAGAGCCCTGATATCCATTTTCAGAATATCCTCATGAATAATAGTCACATTATCATAATCAGCCAGTGTCTCTTCCAGAATCGGAATCAGTGATTTGTCTATTTCCACTGCCGCCACCCCTCCTGCAGATTCTGCCAGATACTGTGTCATTGTACCGATACCAGGCCCGATCTCCAATACAAAATCCTTCTCCGTAATATGGGAAACCTGAATAATCTTTTCCAGGATATGGCTGTCAATCAGAAAATTCTGTCCGTATCTTTTCTGAAAATGAAATTGATATTTTTTTAATACTTCTGCTGTGCGTGACGGATTGCCAAGATAAGCCATCATCGTCCTCCTTCGCATCTGATTCCAAAAAGTCTTTCTGCATTCTGTCTTGTGATATCTGTCACTTCCTGAACAGAAATGCTTTTGATCTCACTTATCTTTTCGATGATATAAGGTAAATACAGTGAACTATTCCTCTCTCCTCTGTGTGGAACCGGCGCAAGATACGGGCTGTCTGTTTCCAGGACTATCTTCTCCATCGGTATCACCTCCAACGCTTCCAACAGCTTTCTTGCATTCTGAAAAGTGACCACGCCACCGATTCCGAAATAAAATCCCAGCTTCCCAAATTCCTCCGCCATTTCCTTTCCATAGGAAAAACAATGAATGACACCTCCTGTCTTTTCGGCATGATATGTTTTCATAATATCCAGTGTATCCTTTGCAGCTTCCCTGGAATGAATGATGACAGGAAGGGAAACTTCCTGTGCCAATATTAACTGACGGATAAACCACTGTTTCTGAATCTCTGCCTCCGGCTCCTTCCAGTGATAATCCAGCCCGATCTCACCGACTGCCACTGTTTTCTTGTCTTTGCACCGCTCCTTCATCCATAACAAATTCTCTTCTGTCAGTTCGCCGGTATCACAGGGATGTATTCCCACTGCCCCATATATAAAAGGATACTTCTCTGTCAGCTCCGCAATCTTTTTCAAGGATTCCAGACTGGAGCCCGCATTGATGACGGCTCCGATTCCCTTTTCCGTAAGCTTCCCCAAAAGCGCTTCCCGATCTTCCTCAAATGCCTCATCATCATAATGAGCGTGTGTTTCAAATATCATAAAATATCACCTTTTTTCTTTCTTTTTATTTTATATTTTTCACAAATTTAAGAGAAAATTCATTTTTTTGTAAAAATCTCTTGCAAACTAAAACATATTATACTATAATCATTATTGTGTTGTAAACAAGTAAAGCGAACGCGCCTTTAGCTCAGCTGGCAGAGCACCTGACTCTTAATCAGGGTGTCCAGGGTTCGAACCCCTGAAGGCGCACTTATAAGTACCATTTTTGAGGACGCAGCAGCCTTGGGGATGGTGCTTTTTTCTGTCCGTAGGATGGATAACAGATGAAAATCTTAATAAAACTTTCCATTTTAGCTTCTTGTAAACTCCATGCCATCTGCTATAATAAGAATAACTGTTGATTTACATATCAGAAGGGGGAGTATATTATGTACGGAAACACGTATGGAAATGGGAATGACGCTCTGCAAACGCCGGAGACTATGGGCAAGCCGCCGAAAAAGCCGCTTTCCACCTCTATCGTCATTGCACTGATCGCCGGAATTTCCGCAATTATCTGTGTCAGTATTTTTTCAGGCAACTTTGCAAAATACAAAAAATACAACAGCGGCAGCGGGATCAGCGTGACCGGATCAGCAAGCTGTGACTTTGAATCAGATCTGATTGTATGGAGAGGCAGCTTTTCTTCCTATGGAGTCACACCCAAGAGTGCTTACAAGTCCATTAAAAATGATGCCGAAGTCATCAAAAAATATCTGACGGATAATGGCATTTCCGAATCAGAGCTTTCCTTCAGTTCTGTTTCCATTTCTCAGAGATGGACTACACAATACAATGATGAGGGAGAGAGGATCGGAGAATATCTGGACGGCTATGACCTGTACCAGTCTGTCACTGTCACTTCCGAAGACATCGACAAGGTAGATGCAATCTCCAGGGATATTACGAAACTGATCGAGGCGAATATCGAATTTGAGTCAGATTCGCCGGAATATTATTATACGAAACTGGACGAACTGAAGCTGGATCTGATTGAGCAGGCCACGGAAAATGCCAAGGCCAGAGCCGATATCATTGCAAACGGTACAAACGCACGCACAACCCGTCTTCTCAGTGCCAACCTTGGCGTATTCCAGATCACTGCACAAAATTCGGACTCTGAATACAGCTATGGCGGCGCATTCGATACAAGTTCCAGAAACAAAACCGCTACCATTACCGTGAAATTAAATTATGCCACAGACTAATGAAGGAAACCCGGCATGCATGTTCTGCCGGGTTTCTTATACCCCGGGAAAGGAAAAAAATTGAAACCATTGATAAAATTGCTCCTGTCCGTGCTTTTTATCTATGCCGCTGTCAGCACCTGCGCTTCCTATATAAAAAATATTCCCCGCAAATATACGGAGGACTATCCGATTCTCTACAAAGAACAGCTCGCCATTATGTTCGGCAGTGATTACGAAATCGGAGAAAAGAAAACCGTAAAAATAGAAGCTGAAAACTGTGACTGTGGTTATCATGTTGACGGCCTTATCTATGATGAATGGGACATCACCTATCAGGATCAAAATGGCTTTACCTATACACAGACATTGAATAATCGGCAGAATCTGGAATCACAACAGATAGAATGGCTGAAAAATCAACTGTCCTCCTATTACAAACAAAAGTATCTTCTTGACCGTTTTCCCAAAGGAACATTTGAGAGTCTTTCCGCAGAGGAATATTTTTCAGCATCCTATTGCTTTATTTTTATCGGTTCTCCGGTAGGCAGCTATACGATGGACAAAGAAGAGGAATATAACAGAACAAAAGAAAAAAACAATCAGTATTTTAATAAACTGTGGCAAAGCCTGTCAGAAGAACAGAATATGATTCACTTTTATAATCTGGATTATCATGGTATTTTTCAACGTTTTCCCATTGAAGTATCCATGCATCTCAGTATAGATGAGGTAGACCTGTCGGAAACCGGGAAAAAGACGCATGAAGAAGAAATCCGGGAAAACATCCTGGCCATAATGGAAGATATTAACAGGGACACAGATTATACCTGCAATCTAACAGTGTCCATCACAAGCAATAAAGGGCAGAATGATCTCTGTGACGGTTCCAAAAGCTGGCGTTATTATATTTTACGGGGAGAATGGTTTGGACCAAAAGACGGGGAATATCAGGAGAATTATGATTGGGAACTTTTTTATGCACTGGAAGGCATTTTCTGGTAGGGTTTCAAGGGATGCTCACAGCATCCCTTTTTCAAACGCTTTTTTCATTTCAGTCAGAGAATCATATTTCCGGTAAAGAAGCGCCATGATCTCTTCATCGGGTTTTATCAGATCAGGAATCATCACAGGCTTCATTCCGGCCGCAAAAGCTGCCCTGATCCCATTGGGAGAATCTTCTACTGCCATGGCTTCACAGGGAGGTATCTGCAGTGCTTTACAGGCTTTTAAATAAATATCGGGTCTGGGCTTACTCAGTCTGACCTGATCGCCCCCGATAACGGCATCAAAATAACCAAGAAGCCCGGAACGTTCCATATGACTGATCACAGTTTTTGTACCGGAAGAAGAGGCCACACCGATCGTATACCTGTTTTCTTTCAGATATTGCAGTATTTCCTTTACCCCTTTCATGAGAGGAAGTCCGTCTCTTTCTATCCATCTCTGTACCAGTTCATGCCCTTTTTTCAGAAATCTGTCCGCATCAAATTCCTGTCCGAATCTTTCTTTAAACTGAAGGATGATATCCGTCCTGTTTCTGCCGATACAGAGATCTGTCAGTTCGGCAATATCTCCCAACTCCCACTCCTCTGCCAGCTGAAACCAGGCGTTGGACGACATGGACTCCGTATCAAAAAGTACGCCGTCCATGTCAAAAATAACAGCCTTATTTTTCATGCTATTTGATAACTGCCTTTCTGAAATTTTTCTTACCTCGCTTTATGACAACTCCGTCAGAAAAAAAGGATCGATCATATTCTCTCCTGATATCTGTCTCTTTTTCTCCGTTCAGGGACACACCTCCCTGTTCGATGGCCCGTCTGCCTTCTGATCTGCTGGATACAAGGCCGCATGCTACAAGCAGACTGATCAGATCTATCTTTTCTTCTTTAAAATCATCCTCTGTCAGCAGCGCCGTAGGCATCTCAGCGGCATTACCGGTGGAAAACAGCGCCCTTGCCCCTTCCTGAGCCTTTTTTGCCTCTTCCTCACCATGTACCAGTTTCGTCAGTTCAAAGGCCAGGATTTCTTTTGCCTTATTGAGCTGGCTGCCTTCCCAGGCATCCATTTGATCTATTTCTTCCAATGGCAGGAACGTAAGCATACGGATACATTTCAGCACATCCGCATCTGCCACATTCCGCCAGTACTGATAAAATTCAAAGGGAGATGTCTTATCAGGATCAAGCCACACAGCACCTTTCTGGGTCTTTCCCATTTTCTTGCCTTCGGAATTCAGAAGCAGTGTGATTGTCATGGCATAAGCATCCTTGCCCAGCTTGCGCCGGATCAGTTCCGTGCCGCCCAGCATATTGCTCCACTGGTCATCTCCGCCAAACTGCATATTACAGCCATATTTCCGGAACAACTCATAGAAATCATAACTCTGCATAATCATGTAATTAAATTCCAGAAAAGACAGTCCCTTTTCCATCCTCTGCTTATAACATTCCGCCGTGAGCATACGGTTTACGGAAAAATGAGCACCCACTTCTCTGAGCAGTTCGATATAATTCAGACCCATCAGCCAGTCCGCATTGTTTACCATCAGAGCCTGTCCTTCAGAAAAATCAATAAACCGACTCATCTGTTTTTTAAAACATTCACAATTATGCTCTATCTCCTCCACCGTCATCATCGTACGCATATCACTTCTGCCGGAAGGATCGCCGATCATTCCCGTTCCGCCTCCCACAAGAGCGATAGGTTTATTGCCTGCCATCTGCAGGCGTTTCATCAGACAAAGAGCCATAAAATGCCCTACATGAAGGCTGTCCGCAGTCGGATCAAATCCGATATAAAAAGTCGCTTTTCCGTTATTAATCAGCTCCTTTATTTCTTCTTCGTCCGTCAGCTGTGCAAGAAGGCCTCTTGCTTTCAATTCATCAAAAATAGTCATTTTGTTTCTCCCATTTTTTTATTTTTACTGATACGGATCCATCTGGATCAAATCCTGTTCTGATTTTCCGTAAAGAATTTTCAACAGAATCGGTGTAAGGATGGATGATACGATAATCAGGAAAATCACCGATGTAAAATAGACCGGTGACATCAGGCCCACTGACAGTCCCTTCTGAGAGACAATCAGGGCCACTTCTCCCCTTGTCATCATACCGACACCTACTTTCAGGGAATCCTTCCCGCTAAAGCGGCAGATTCTGGCCATCAGGCCGCAGCCTATTATTTTACTCAAAAGCCCTACCAGCACAAATGCCGCAGAAAAAGCAAGTAATGATCCGGTGACATTGTCAATGCTGGTCTTTAAACCAATGCTGGCAAAGAAAATCGGGCCAAACAGCATATAAGAATTGATGTCCATCTTCCGTGCTATGTATTCCGCATCCTTGACACTGCAGAGAATAATACCGGCCACATAAGCGCCCGTAATATCCGCAATACCAAAATAGCGTTCTGCCACATAAGCCATGGCCAGACAGAAAGCAAACCCCGTGATAGGAATCCTTCTCGTATGAGCATATCTCTCGTCTATAATGGCAAAAATGTGATAAGAAATAAATCCGACTACAACGGCAAACACAAAAAACAGAATTGTGCTGATTACTACTTTAAACGGACTGGAATCCGGACTTTTAAATCCAATCACAAAGGTTAGCACTACGATACCGATGACATCGTCAATGATGGCGGCACTCAGGATCGTCGTACCTACCCGTCCTTTGAGTTTCCCCATCTCCTTGAGACATTCCACGGTAATGCTGACGGAAGTGGCTGTCAGTATGGTTCCCATAAAGACTGCTTTATAAAATTCATCGCTGCCCCAGGGAGAGACACCGTAAAATGCCATATAAAGCGCCCCGCCGCAGACAAGCGGTACAAATACACCACAGCATGCAATCAGAAAAGCAACCGGCCCTGTCTTAATCAGTTCTTTTAAGTCAGTTCCCAGACCCGCAGAAAACATAAGCAAGATAACGCCGATCTCTGCCATCTCACTGAGAAAGACTGTCTGAGTCACCCATCCCAGTACACAGGGACCTATTAAAAGTCCTGCAATAATCTCACCCACCACCTGAGGTGCTTTCACCTTTCTCGCCAGAATGCCGAAGATTTTTGCAACAATGATGATAATAGCCAGATCCTTAAATACTGTATATGCTTCCATAACTGTCTTACCCTCTTATTCTTTTATTTATCGTTTTTTTCTTCTCCCTCATCCGGAAACTCCTCCATGGCATCTTCCGGATTTTCAAATTCCTGGCTGCCGTCAGATACTTTTTCCCTGACTTTGGCAATCTTGGCAACAACCACACCTTCATCCAGATTGATCATTTTTACACCGGATGTAATTCTTCCGAGAGTGGAAATATCTTCCATCCGCAGTTGGATAATAATACCCCCTGTGGTGATCATCATAATCTCATGGCTGTCATTGACCGCTTTAACGCCTACCACATCCCCTGTTTTTTCCGTGATCTTATAACATTTCACACCTTTGCCGCCGCGCTTCTGTACGGTAAATTCTTCGAGATAAGTCCGTTTGCCCATACCATTGCCGGATACAATCAGCAGAGAATCTCCCTGATGGTCAAGCTGCATACCAACCACTTCATCCCCCGGCGATAAGTTCATACCGATCACACCCATGGAATTTCTTCCCGTGGACCGCACATCCGTCTCTTTGAAACGGATACACATCCCCTGTCTTGTCACAAGAAAGATATCTGTGTCGGAATCTGTAATCTTCACTTCGATCAGCTCATCATCCTCCCGCAGATTGATGGCTGTCAGACCGTTCTTTCTGACATTACTGTATTCCATAATGGATGTTTTCTTTACAATCCCATTTCTGGTCACCATAAAGAAATTTTTATCATCCTCGTACTGTTTCACCGCCATAATGGCCGTGATTTTTTCACCGGAATTCATCTGCAGCAGATTGACAATGGCGGTGCCCCTGGCGGTGCGGCCTCCTTCCGGTATCTCATATACTTTCAACCGGTAGACACGGCCGAAATTTGTAAAAAACATCGCATAATGATGGGTAGTCGTCATCAGCAGATCCTCGATGTAATCCTCTTCGATGGTCTGCATCCCCTTAATGCCTCTGCCGCCTCTGTTCTGGCTTTTAAAGTTGTCCACAGTCATACGTTTGATATAACCCAGACTTGTCATGGCAATCACTGTATTCTCCTTAGGAATCAGATCTTCCATGGAAATATCATAGGCATCAAACCCAATGATACTTCTTCTGTCTTCACCGAACTTTTCCGCTATGGCGCTCATCTCTGTCCTGATTACGCCCAGAAGCAGCTTTTCATCTGCCAGTATCGCTTTCAGTTGCGCAATCCTGGCCAATAATTCTTTATGCTCATTTTCCAGTTTTTCTCTTTCCAGACCGGTCAGCGCACGCAGACGCATATCCACAATAGCCTGTGCCTGCGCATCACTCAGAGCAAAACGTTCCATCAGGCTTGTTTTTGCGATCTGCGTGGTCTGACTGGAACGGATAATCCGTATCACTTCATCAATATGATCCAGCGCAATCAGCAGACCCTGCAGGATATGATCCCTCTCCTGAGCCTTGTTGAGATCATATTTCGTCCGCCTTGTTACCACATCTTCCTGATGCTTCAGATAAAATTGAAGCATATCAAGAAGGTTCATAACTTTTGGTTCATTGTTTACAAGTGCCAGCATGATCACACCAAACGTATCCTGCAGCTGGGTATGCTTGTAAAGCTGATTGAGAATCACATTCGCATTGGCATCCTTACGCAATTCCACCACAATCCGCATACCTTCTCTGTCGGACTCATCCCGCAGATCCGTAATGCCGTCAATCCTTTTTTCTTTATGTAATTCCGCTATTTTCTCGATCAGTCTTGCTTTATTGACCAGATAAGGAAGCTCTGTAACAATAATCTGGTTTTTTCCGTTTGGGAGTGTCTCGATATTGGTCACTGCCTGTACTTTTATTTTGCCGCGGCCTGTACGATAGGCTTCCTCACTGCCTCTTGTCCCGAGAATAACGCCGCCGGTAGGAAAATCAGGTGCCTTTATAATATCCAGTATTTCTTCTATCTCCGTATCCCGGTCTTCCTCAACGCGATTGTCAATAATCTTTGTAACTGCATTTACCACTTCCCGCAGATTATGGGGTGGGATATTGGTCGCCATACCTACCGCAATTCCTGTCGTCCCGTTTACAAGCAGATTGGGAAAACGGCTTGGCAGAACGGATGGTTCCTTTTCCGTTTCATCAAAATTTGGTACAAAATCTACCGTATCCTTGCCGATATCGGCAATCATTTCCATGGAAATCTTTGAGAGCCTGGCTTCCGTATAACGCATGGCCGCCGCGCCGTCGCCGTCCACCGAACCAAAATTGCCGTGTCCGTCAATCAGTACATGACGCATGGACCAGGGCTGTGCCATATTGACCAGAGCGCCATAAATGGAGCTGTCTCCGTGAGGATGATATTTACCCATGGTATCGCCGACGATACGGGCACTCTTTCTGTGAGGCTTATCCGGACCGTTATTCAATTCGATCATGGAATAAAGAACACGTCTCTGTACAGGTTTCAGTCCATCTCTTACGTCCGGCAGCGCTCTGGAAGCAATCACGCTCATGGCATAGTCAATATAAGAGGTTTCCATCGTTTTTTTCAGGTCAACGTCGTGTACTTTATCAAAAATATTATCTTCCAAACCAGTCTCCTCTCATCAGATATCCAGATTTTTGACGAATCTGGCATTTTCTTCTATAAATTCCCGGCGGGGCTCCACCTTGTCTCCCATCAGAGTTGTAAACGTCAGATCTACCTCCGATTCTGTCTCTTCATCCATGGTAACACGCAGCAAAATACGGCGCTCCGGATCCATGGTCGTCTCCCAGAGCTGTTCCGCGTCCATTTCTCCCAGCCCTTTATAACGCTGTATGCGGTTATTCTGATCTCTGCCCACTTCGTTGAGGATTGTATTCAACTCTTCATCGCTGTAAGCATACCAGACTTTTTTATTTTTTTCCAGTTTATAAAGAGGCGGCTGAGCCAGATAGACATATCCGCCTTTGATCAGCTCCGGCATAAAACGATAGAGGAACGTCAGCATCAGTGTGGAAATATGGGCGCCGTCCACATCGGCATCTGTCATAATGATAATCTTGTGATAACGCAGCTTCGCAATGTCAAAATCCTCATGGATTCCCGTACCAAAAGCAGTAATCATAGCCTTGATCTCCGCGTTGGCATAGATTTTATCCAGTCTGGCCTTTTCCACATTCAATATCTTGCCGCGAAGAGGCAAAATAGCCTGTGTCGCACGGCTGCGGGCTGTCTTTGCCGATCCGCCGGCAGAATCACCCTCAACGATATAGATTTCACAGTTTTTGGGATCTTTATCTGAGCAGTCTGCCAGCTTGCCTGGCAGAGCCATACCTTCCAGTGCTGTCTTTCGTCTGGTCAGATCCCTTGCCTTTCTGGCCGCATCCCTCGCCCGCTGTGCCAGTATGGATTTTTCACAGATTGTCTTGGCCACAGACGGATTCTGTTCCAGATAATACGTAAGCTGTTCACTGACCACACTGTCCACAGCCCCTCTGGCCTCCGAATTGCCCAGTTTCTGCTTAGTCTGTCCCTCAAACTGCGGGTCTTCTATTTTCACACTGACAATGGCAGTCATGCCTTCTCTGATATCTTCCCCTGACAGATTCGGTTCACTGTCTTTTAACAGCTTATTGTTGCGGGCATAGTCATTAAAGGTCTTTGTAATGGCGTTGCGGAAACCGGCCAGGTGCGTACCGCCTTCCGGTGTATTGATGTTATTTACAAAACTGTAGGAACTTTCCGTATAAGAATCATTGTGCTGCATGGCCACTTCCACGTACACATGATCCTTCATTCCTTCGAAATAAAGAATCGAATCATAAAGAGCTGTCTTACTCTTATTCAGATAAGTGACAAATTCTCTGATACCGCCTTCATAATGGAAGATCCTGACAAGAGGCTTCTTCTCCCCTGTCTCTTCATTTATGACACGATCGTCGCAAAGTATAATCTTTAAGTTTTTTGTCAGAAATGCCATTTCCCGAAGCCGCTGCTTTAAAATATCAAATTCAAAAATCGTGGTCTCCTGAAATATGGTTTCATCCGGTTTGAACGACACGGTCGTACCCGTCTTTCCGGGATCACAGACACCAATCTCTTCCAGTGGGCAGCAGGCCTTCCCCTTTTCGTATCTCTGTCTGTATACCTTTCCTTCCTTGTAAATCGTCACTTCCAGCCAGTTGGACAGGGCATTGACAACAGAAGCACCCACGCCGTGAAGCCCGCCCGATACCTTATATCCGCCGCCGCCGAATTTGCCCCCTGCATGCAGGATGGTGAAAACCACTTCCACCGCAGGAATCCCTGCCTTGTGGTTAATGCCTACCGGAATGCCGCGGCCATTATCCTCCACTGTCACGGAATTGTCCTGACATATCGTAACACGTATCTCATCACAAAAACCCGCAAGCGCTTCGTCAACCGAATTGTCCACGATCTCATAGACGAGATGATGGAGACCTCTTGCGGAAGTACTGCCGATATACATACCCGGTCTTTTTCTTACCGCTTCCAGTCCCTCCAGTATCTGAATCTGGTCCGCTCCGTATTCCGTACTCATATATTCCTCCTGTCATTTAATTCTCATTTTTCACTGACCCGTTTGTCACCCTGAATATCTTGTTGATTTCAAAACGGTTATTGATAAATTCATCCAGACCTGTACAGGTAATGATTGTCTGAATATCGCCGATACTGCCCAGCAGATAATTCTGCCTGCTGCTGTCCAGTTCTGAAAGGACATCATCCAACAGCAATACCGGATTATCTCTGGCTGTTTTTTTCACAAGCTCTATCTCAGCCAGTTTCAGCGACAGGGCAGCCGTTCTCTGCTGACCCTGAGAACCAAACTTTCTGATATCCACGTTTCCCGTCAGAAAAGAAAAATCGTCTCTGTGAGGCCCTGTGGTCGTCTGTTTCAACCGAATGTCCTTTTCCTGATTCCTCCTGCATTTTTCTTCGAAATCATCTATCGATACGTCAGGTTCATAGACAATCCTCAGTTCTTCTTTTCCGCCCGATAATCTTTTATGTATGTCCACGATCATCTCATTAAGCTGAGATGTAAAAACTTCTCTCCGTTCAATTATCTTACTGCCAAAAGAGACAAGCTGCGCATCCCATATGCCAAGAGTCTCCTTCAAATCCGGATGAAAAGTCAGATCCTTTAACAGTTTATTTCTCTGATTCACGATTTTATTATAATGATTTAAATTATAAAGATAAAAACTGTCAAGCTGACAGAGCTCCATATCCACAAAACGGCGCCTCTCCCCCGGTCCATTCTTGATAATACTCAGATCTTCGGGAGAAAAAAATACCACATTTAAAAGCCCCAGCAGTTCCGCCGCCTTTTTGATCTTTTTCCCGTCAATGGCAATGCCTTTGGAACCTGAGCTGCGCAGATGCATATCCACTCTGTTTTCCAGTTCTTCTTTCTCCAGATAAGTACGTATATGGGCTTCCGTGCTGCCAAACTGTATCATTTCTTTATCCCTGCTGCCTTTATGGGATTTGGTAGTGGCCGATACATAGATGGCTTCCAGTATATTTGTTTTTCCCTGGGCATTGTCGCCATACAGGATATTGGTGCCTTTATCAAACGACATATCCAGAAGATCATAATTTCTGAAATGGGAAAGTTCCAGTGATTTCATGATCATATTGTTTCCTCTATCCTGATCTGTTCTCCCTGAAACTCTACAATCTCTCCGCCGTACAGCTTTCTGCCCCGACGCAGCTCCACATCGCCGTTCACTTTTACAAGGCCGTCCTGTATGACGAATTTGGCATCCACACCATTCTCCACAAGCCCTGCTGCTTTCAGTGCCTGCCCAAGTTTGATAAATTCACTCTTTAATTTTATTCTTTCCATAATTTCCCATCTCTAATCATACTGCCTGATTCATACTGATCATACTCTTTACTGACATATATGTCAGTAATTATCCGCACAGATAAAAAATCTGCCTGCATCTCATTACGAAACGTTTGTAAAATTAACCGGCAGGATCAGATAGATATAATTCTCTCCGGAATCTCTGATAAAACAGGGAGCCTTTGGATTGACCATATAAACATAGATTTCCTCGTCATCAATGACTTTGAGAGCATCAATGAGGAATTTTGGATTAAATCCGATCATAATATCCTTACCGCTTTTATTAATGTCAATTTCTTCATTCATACTGCCAAGTGTGGAATTGATCTTTAATTCCATACTGCTGTCGTTAATGGTTATGATAATCGGTTTCTTATCTCCTTCTTTTACCAGAAGAGTCGCTCTGTCAATGCAGCTTAAAAATTCCCTTTTATTAATCTTGATCTTAGTCTCATAATCACTGGACAGCATCTGGTCTATCCTGAAGTACTCTCCCTCTATCAGACGGGAAACAACCGTAGTATTGTCAAACTCAAAGACTACATGTTTGTCCGTAAAATAGGCAGAAACATCTTTATCCACATCCCCACTCAGAATCTTGGCAATCTCTGTCAGTGTCTTGCCGGGTATCACTGCCTTTTTATCCTGGTAGAAATTTTTGAGTTTAATGTTCCTGATGGAGATTCTATGACCGTCAAGAGAGACTACTTTCAGGTTGTCCTCTTTGATCTCAAACAGTTCCCCTGTCATCAGCTTATTATTATCGTTATCCGCAATGGAAAAGATAGTCTGCCTGATAGCTTCTCTCAATGTAAACTGAGAAAGCGTCACACAGTCTTCTTTTTCGACCGCCGGGAGAAAAGAGAAGTCTTCTCCTGATTTTCCTATAATATTGAATTTTGCTTTTTCACAGGTGATCGTAGTTTTCAGAGAGCTGTCTGTTTCAATGGTAATATCATTTTCAGGAAGTTTTCTGACAATTTCAAGAAAAATCTTGGCATCCAGAGCAATCATTCCCTTTTCTTCCACGGACCCTTCGATTCTGGTTTCGATTCCAAGCTCCATATCATTGGCAATCAAGGTAATCTCACTTCTTCTTGCATCAATCAGGATACATTCCAGAATGGTCATTGTAGTTTTGCTGGGAACCGCTTTGGATACAATCTGTACACCGTTTAGGAGTGTTGATTTTGAACATATTAATTTCATCTGTGTATAACTTCCTTTCCTGCCGGTTTGTTTGATTTACGTGAAGCTGGCTATCTATTAATAATAATTTTCTTAGTCTTAATCATAAAGGGTGTGAATTTGTTCATATCTCCTCCATTATACTATTTTCGGGAGGAAATGGAAATAATTTGCGTGTGAAAAACGCTGAATACCAGGTGGATAACAAAAAAGCTATGTTGATAACTTTTCAGGAGGGATTGAGAATCTTCAGGATCAGGTCAATCTTATTCTTTAAATCCACATCTTTTTCCATATCCTCAGTCACTTTATTCACACCGTGAATGATGGTGGTATGATCTTTTTTGTTAAGAAGAGCCGCTATGCTGGTATAGGGAATATCAATCAGATTGCGGCAAAGATACATAACCACATGTCTGGGCTGGATCAGTTCTCCGTTTCTCTTGCGGGAGGTGATATCGTTGGCACTGATTTGATAATGCTCTGCCACTGTCTCCAAAATCAGCTGTGGTGTGATGACTTTGGGCTGATCCGGATTGATCATGTCTTTCAGAGCGTCTTCAGCCATGGCCATCGTCATAACCTCCACATTATTTAACTTGATGAAGGCCACAATCTTATTAAAGGCTCCTTCCAGCTCTCTGATATTGGATTTTATATTTTCCGCAATGTAGTCCAGGATTTCATTGGGAATTTTTTTCCCGAAGGTTTCCGCATTTTTGCGCAGGATAGCAACTCTGGTCTCATAATCAGGGGTCTGAATGTCAGCGGTCAGGCCCCATTCAAAACGGGAACGGAACCTCTCTTCCAGAGTTTCCATATCTTTCGGAGGCTTGTCTGAGGAGAGGATGATTTGTTTGCGGGCAGAGTGAAGCACATTAAAGGTATGAAAAAACTCTTCCTGTGTACTTTCTTTTCCTATTATAAACTGTATATCGTCAATGAGGAGCACATCCACGGTCCGGTATTTTTCACGCAGATTGGTCATCATGGCGGCATTACCGCTGCGGATAGATTCGATTACCTCATTGGTAAACTGTTCACTGGTTACATAGAGTACCTTCATCTCAGGGTCATGTTCAAGGATAAAATGACCGATGGAATGCATCAAATGCGTCTTTCCCAGTCCCGCTCCACCGTAAATATAGAGAGGATTATAGGTGATCCCCGGTGATTCAGCCACTGCCAGAGAAGCGGAGTGGGCAAATTTATTATTGGAACCTACCACAAAGGTATCAAATTTATATTTCGGATTCAGGTTGGCTTTTTCATATTGACTCTTCTGAAGAGCCTCTCTGGCCGGATCCTCTGCTTCCTCATCCTGCTCCAGTATAAAGGATACCTCATAGTGATGATTCATCATTTCCGTGATCATCACCTGAAAATAACTCTTATATTTACTGGAGATATATTTCAGGGCATGAGACTGATCGGAAGGAATGGAAATAATGACCACATCATTTTCCGTCTTATAATATTTGAGCGGATCGACCCAGGTAGTATAGGAAATTTCCGACAAATCGTACTCTTTCCGTATGTTTTCCTTAATCGTTTCCCATTCTTCTCTGATTTTGTCCATATCCGGATTCTCCTGATCTCAAAATATCTCACCCTATATATTACCTTATTTTAACGGAAATTTCAAATGTAAAAAAAGGAGCGATGAGGTCCGGAATGACAGATGGGAGAATGTGGATAACGAAGTCCAAGTTATAAACAATCGAAAAAAGCTTAATTATGAGGTTTAAGAAAGTTTTTCACAGGAGAAATGAAAGTTATCCACTGAGTTATCCACATTTTGTGGATAATATTATGTCATCCTTTCTCTGTATTCCACATTTTTTTCAGGAAAAATAAGGGTTTCCCTTGACTTGCACGTCTCTATCTTATATAATTGTAACGATATTTTCCATAGATAAAAGGAGGTGTTTCCACATGAAAATGACGTTTCAGCCGAAAAGAAGACAGAGATCCAAGGTACATGGCTTCCGTGCAAGAATGAGTACTCCGGGTGGAAGAAAAGTTTTAGCTGCAAGAAGAGCAAAGGGAAGAAAGAGATTATCAGCATAGGCCGCAGTTTTGTGGCCTTTTTTCTCTTATCAACAGGTTTTGACTATGATATTTTCTGAATCTTTGAAAAAGAACAGA
This sequence comes from uncultured Lachnospiraceae bacterium, assembly GCA_910587155.1. Taxonomy (GTDB): domain Bacteria; phylum Bacillota; class Clostridia; order Lachnospirales; family Lachnospiraceae; genus VSOB01. The sequence goes on along the minus strand of CAJULA010000010.1, from coordinate 9,483 downwards.
GATTTCCGCACTGTTTACAGAAAAGGCAGATCTTATGCCAACAAGTATCTGGTAATGTATAGTATGGAAAATCATCAAAGTAAAAACAGGCTGGGAATATCTGTCAGTAAGAAGGTTGGCAACAGTGTTGTAAGACATCGTATCATAAGGCTGGTCCGGGAAAGTTACAGACTGCATGAAAATATGTTCAATAGTGGTTTGGACATTGTAGTTGTTGCAAGAGGTTGTGCGGCAGGCGCTTCCTATCAGGAAATCAGGGATGCCGTATTGTATTTGGGGAAGATCCATAAGATCGTGTTGTGATGAGGATGCTGCTTCCCCTGATCTGTTTGTATCAGAATGAAAAAAATATTGATTCATTTTATAAAACTTTATCAGACATATCTGTCTCCGTTGAAAAGAGTCAGGTGTCCTTATATTCCGAGCTGTTCTCAGTATGGGGTGGAAGCTCTGGAAAAATATGGCGTATTAAAGGGCGGACTTCTGACGATCTGGCGGATACTGAGGTGTAATCCTTTTTCAAAAGGCGGATATGACCCTGTTCCCTGACAACAGGAGAAGGGGTTAAAAAGGAGGAAAGAAAATTGCCGGGTGGTATATTACTGACACAGCAGTCGGGTTTTTTAAAACCGGTTGCGATCATACTGGGCTATCTGATGGAAGGAATCTTTGCCGTATTGGACAAGATGGGGATTCCGAACATAGGTTTGGCTATTATTTTATTCACAATCATTATCTATGCGCTGATGACGCCGCTGACGATCAAACAGCAGAAATTTTCCAAGCTGTCTGCCAAAATGAATCCTGAGCTGCAGGCGGTTCAGAAAAAATATAAAAATAAAAAAGATAATGAATCCATGATGGCCATGAATGAGGAGACAAGGGCAATTTACGATAAGTACGGTGTTTCCCCTACCGGAAGCTGTCTGCAGCTTCTGATCCAGATGCCTATTCTGTTTGCTCTTTATCGAGTGATCAATTCCATGCCGGCTTATGTGGCGCAGATTAAAGGTGTTTTTTTCCCTCTTGTAGATAAGCTGATGGCGCAGAGCGGCAGTGCGGAACTTCTGCAGGGCTTTACGAATGCCAATATTTATGCAAGACAGTTTACCAATGAGGCTTTTGTAAACGGAAATACAACTTATATTCAGAATACATTTATCGACTGTCTGAACAGGGCATCAACGGCGGAATGGCAGAGTATATCGGACAAGTTTCCTTCTTTGGCGACGAATGTTGTGGAAACGGTTGATAAATTAAATGAATATAATAATTTTCTTGGACTCAATATAGCCAATTCCCCCTCTTTTATGTTAAAGGAGGCTTTTTCCTCAGGGGCTTATCTGATGATGGCAGCGGCCGTGATGGTGCCTTTTCTGGCGGCCTTTACCCAGTGGTTGAATGTGAAGCTGATGCCTCAGCCTGAGACAAAAGGGAATAATGGTCAGCAGGATTCCATGGCGGCTTCCATGAAGACAATGAATATGATGATGCCTATTATGTCTGCTGTTTTCTGTTTTACCCTTCCTGCAGGTATGGGTATTTACTGGGTGGCCGGTGCAGTGGTGAGATGTATTCAGCAGATTTTGATTAATAAGCATATTGACAAAATAGATATGGATGAGCTGATCCGTAAGAATCTGGAAAAGAGAGAAAAGAAACTGGAAAAGATGGGGGTTTCCGGAAGACAGATTAATGATAATGCTTCCATCAACACGAGGAGAATGAATTCTTCCAATTCCAGATATACAGAAGATGAAAAGGAAGAGATGCTGCGAAAAGCAAGAGAGTATTACGAAACGCATAAAGATGTGGGAAGTATAGCTGCGAAAGCGAATCTGGTGAGGGAATACAACGAGAAGAACAATAAAAAATAGACAGGGGGTAACAGAGATGGAATTTATAGAGGTGACTGCAAAAACAGTAGACGATGCGATCACGGAAGCATGCCAGAAATTTTCCGTTACAAGCGATAAACTGGAATATGAAGTGATAGAGGAAGGTTCTGCAGGATTTTTGGGAATCGGTTCCAGAGCTGCAGTCATTAAAGCAAGAGTAAAATCATCAATACAGGATACGGCCAGATCTTTTCTGCAGGATGTGTTTGAAGCGATGGGACTGACGGTTGTCGTGGATATGAAGTATGATGAGATTGATCATTTTATGGATATTGACCTGAAAGGGGATGAAATGGGTGTCCTGATTGGTAAAAGGGGACAGACTCTGGATTCTCTGCAGTATCTTACTTCTCTCGTTGTGAATAAGGATGCGGAAAATTATATCCGGGTAAAGGTTGATACGGAGAATTACCGAAAGAGGAGAAAAGATACACTTGAAAATCTTGCTAAGAATATTGCATTCAAAGTAAAGAGGACGAAGCGTCCTGTTTCTCTGGAACCTATGAATCCTTATGAGAGAAGGATCATTCACTCCGCTCTTCAAAATGACAGATATGTGGTGACACACAGTGAAGGGGATGAACCTTTCAGGAGAGTAGTTGTGACACTGAAAAAATAGAAAACCTATGGGGCCGCCGCATGGAAAGAAAACAGTTTTTGATTTCCTGATGTGTCGGCCCTGTTTTGTATGATGAAATGCGGGAGAATTGTTATGCAAGCGGAAACGATAGCAGCGATTGCCACAGCTTTGTCTGCTTCCGGCATCAGTATAATCAGAATCAGCGGTGAAGAAGCAATCGCGATAGCAGACAGAATTTTTATGACAAAGGGAAAAAAACATATTCTGAGGGATGTAAAAAGTCATACGATTCATTATGGATTCATTTTTAAAGAGGATGAACCTTTAGATGAAGTAATGGTTTCCGTGATGAAGTCTCCCAGAAGCTATACGGCGGAAGATACGGTAGAGATTAATTGTCATGGTGGCATTTTAATCACCAGAAGGATTTTGGAGCTGATACTTGAACATGGAGCCAGGCTTGCTGAACCGGGGGAATTTACAAAACGGGCTTTTCTGAATGGGAGAATTGATCTGACTAAAGCGGAAGCAGTCATGGATCTGATCCGTTCTGACAGTGAGCTGGCACTCAGATCTTCCTTTGGTCAGTTGCAGGGCTCTGTTTCTTCTATTATAAAGGGGCTCAGAAAAAAAATATTGCATGAGATTGCTTTTATAGAATCTGCTCTCGATGATCCGGAGCATATCACGCTGGATGGATATGAGCAAACAATTTCATGTATGATTGAAGAGGTAGCAAATGAGATGAGCAAGCTTCTTCACAGTGCCACAAATGCCAGGGTGATACGGGAGGGCATTCGCACGGTGATTTTGGGAAAACCGAATGCGGGAAAATCTTCTCTTCTGAATGCCCTGTCAGGAGAGGAAAGAGCCATCGTTACCGATATAGCGGGGACGACGCGTGATATTTTGGAAGAATCGGTCAGATTGGGAGATGTGTGTTTGCGTATTATGGATACGGCAGGTATCCGTTTTACGGATGATGCCGTGGAAAAAATCGGAGTGGAGAAGGCGGTAGCCAGTGTCCATGATGCGGATTTGATTCTTTATGTGGCGGATTCTTCTATTCCCTGGGATGAGAATGACTCTTATATCCTGTCACTGATCGGAGAAAAAAACTGTCTGATTCTGTTAAATAAAACAGATCTTACTCCTGTTTTGACAAAAGAAATGATTCTAAAAAAAATAACATGTGATATTCCTATACTTTCTATCTCATTGAAGGAAGGAAAGGGAATGGAAAATCTGGAAACTGCTGTCAGTCATTTGTTTTTCAATGGGAAAATTTCTTTTGACAATGAAGTGTATCTTACCAATATGAGACATAAAGAGGCATTGCAGGAAGCACTGGATAGTATGTTAATGGTAAAAGAAAGCATTGCCATGCATATGCCGGAAGATTTTTATTCCATAGATTTGATGAATGCCTATGCCGCTCTGGGAAGGATATTGGGAGAAGAAGTGGGAGAAGATCTGATCAATGAAATTTTTTCCAGCTTTTGTATGGGAAAGTAGAGATGAAAAGAGGACTGATAAGATGCCTGAAATCAGAGAAAAAGCAGATGTATGTGTAGTTGGTGCGGGACATGCAGGATGTGAGGCGGCTCTTGCCTGCGCCAGGCTGGGATTGGAAACGATAATATTTACTGTCAGTGTGGACAGTATTGCCTTGATGCCCTGCAACCCTAATATAGGAGGTTCTTCCAAAGGGCATCTGGTAAGAGAAGTGGATGCTCTGGGCGGACAGATGGGAAAAGTGATTGATCGGACCTTTATTCAATCCAAAATGCTGAACCAGTCCAAGGGGCCTGCAGTACACTCTCTGCGGGCGCAGGCAGATAAAGCGGAATATACCAGGTGTATGCGGAAAGTTATTGAAAATCAGGATCATCTGATTGTAAAGCAGGCAGAAGTGTGTGAACTTTTGTCAGAAACATATCATGAGGGAAATTCACTTTATGAGAAAAGAATAACAGGCGTAAAAATTGCAACAGGTATCATTTATGAATGTAAGGCAGTGATTCTTTGTACGGGAACTTATTTAAATGCCAGGTGTCTGTGCGGAGAATCTATCGTACATACCGGGCCCAATGGCCTGCAGGCTGCCACACATCTCTCTGCTTCTCTGCGAAATCTGGGCATAGAGCTGCGTCGTTTTAAGACGGGTACACCTGCCAGAATGGACAGACGTTCTCTTGATTTTGAAAAGATGGAAGAACAAAAAGGTGATGAAAGAGTGATTCCTTTTTCCTTTTCCACAGATCCGGAGGAGGTGCAGATTGATCAGGTTTCCTGTTATCTGACCTATACAAATGAAGAAACACATCAGATTATCAGAGAAAATCTGGATCGTTCTCCGATCTATGCAGGGGTGATAGAAGGGACCGGTCCCAGATATTGTCCTTCCATAGAAGACAAGGTAGTAAAATTTGCCGATAAAAGCAGACATCAGGTATTCATAGAACCGGAAGGTCTGCATACAAATGAAATGTATGTGGGAGGAATGTCTTCTTCTCTTCCTGAGGATGTGCAGCTTGCCATGTATCGGACAGTGCCAGGACTGGAACATTGCAGGATAGTACGAAATGCTTATGCCATAGAGTATGATTGTATCAATTCTATAGAATTAAAAAATACACTGGAATTTAAAAAGATAAAGGGATTGTTCAGCGGCGGTCAGTTAAATGGCAGCAGTGGATACGAAGAAGCAGCGGCACAAGGACTGGTAGCCGGTGTCAATGCAGCAATGGAGATTCTGGGTCGGGAGCCGTTGGTAATGGATCGCTCGGAGAGTTATATCGGGGTGTTGATTGATGATCTGGTAACGAAAGAAACTTTGGAGCCTTATCGGATGATGACGTCAAGGGCGGAATATCGTCTTTTGCTTCGACAGGATAATGCAGATCTTCGTCTTGGAAAAAAGGGATTTGACATTGGTCTGGTATCAGCAGAGAGGTATCGAAGTATCTGTGAAAAAGAAAAGGCGATCAGAGAAGAAATACAGAGACTGAAATCTGTTTTTGTGGGCGCCGGTGAAAAACATCAGAAATTTCTGGAGGCTCATGGAAGTGCCAGACTCAGAACGGGAGCCAGTCTGGCAGAATTGATGTGTAGACCGGAATTGTCATATGATGGATTAAAAGAAATTGATCCTGACAGAAAACCGCTTCCGGCAGATGTAAAAGAACAGGTTGAAATAGAAATCAAATATGAAGGATATATTGCAAGACAGACAAGGCAGGTTTTGCAATATAAAAAAATGGAAAATAAAAAGATACCGGAAGGACTGAATTATCACGAAATCAAAAATCTGAGAATGGAGGCCAGACAGAAACTTGATATTCATCGGCCTGCTTCTCTGGGACAGGCTTCCAGAATTTCCGGTGTTTCACCTTCTGATATTTCTGTTCTGCTCATTTATCTGGAGCATGCCAGTCATCAGACCTGAGTAAGTGCTGATTAAATCAGCGCTTTCCTAATTTATAAATCATCAGTGAAAAGGATGTTTCGTTTTATGAAGAAATATGACACAGCAATATTTGAAAAAGCAATGAAGAGTTTTTTCGTTTCGGTAAGCGATTCACAGATTGCGCAATTTCTGGCTTATTATGAGATATTAGTAGAATGGAATTCTGTCATGAATCTTACTGCGATTACGGAATATGAAGAAGTGATGATAAAACATTTTGTTGACAGTCTTTCCCTGGCAGCGTATATGGATCTGACGGCGGTCCATTCACTTATTGATGTGGGGACAGGGGCAGGTTTTCCGGGAATTCCGCTGAAAATTGTCTTTCCGGAGCTGAAAGTAACGCTGTTGGATTCTCTGAAAAAGAGAATTCGCTTTCTGGAGGAGGTGATCGGAAATCTGGGACTGGAAGGGATAGAAGTTTTCCATGGCAGAGCGGAAGATTACGCCAGATTTGAGAAAATGAGGGAATCGTATGACCTGTGTGTTTCCCGTGCAGTGGCAAATCTCTCGACACTGTCCGAATATTGTCTGCCATTTGTCAGGGTGGGCGGTCTTTTTGTTCCCTATAAGTCTGAAAAAATTTCTGATGAATTACCGGGAGCAGAAAAAGCGATCAGATTGCTGGGAGGAAAGTTAATTGAAAAAAATGATTTTACGCTTCCAGTGTCTGACATGAACAGAACAATTTTGCTGATCCGGAAAATAAAGGAAACCCCTGCCAGATTTCCAAGAAAGGCAGGGATTCCTTCCAGAGAGCCATTATAATTTATAAGAAAATTTCCAGTTGATCAAGGACTTTTGCGGGAGCCTCCATATGAGGATACTGTTTGGTCTCGGATATATAAGTAACCTCAATAGATGAATTATAGGAAAAATAATTTTCTATGATTGATTTATTGTCTGTTTTATTATTTCCTGCTATGATGAAGATGCTGTGGTTAATCTCTTTTAAGGCATGAAGTATATTGAAATTCATATATCTTCCTATATGGCTGGAAAAAGAATATTTTGCATGATAGTCATATTTATGGCTGGCCTCTCTATAAGCCTGTAAATCTGTTTCTTTCAGTCGGGTAATATCCGTATAATAATATTTTTGAAACAGACTTAAAAATGAAAGTCTGGATGTAACAAGGTTAAAAATAAATGTGCCGATCACAGGAAGATCAATGAGAAATTTAAGGGTTCTGGATCGTCTGGTAGGAATCAGACTGAGCTGGTGCAGACTCTGAGGATTGATAAATATCAGCTTATTGCATACTTCCGGATTGTTGTGACAAGTCATGATAGAGATAGAAGAGGAATCTCCGGATGTAACAATATCGCTTTTTCTGCCAATTACATTTTTGATAAAATCTGATAAGAGCTGTACATAGAGAAAGCTGGTATAAGTCATATCTGGTTTATCGGACAGTCCATAACCAAGAAGATCCATTGTGTATACTTCAAACTGAGCGGATAATTGGTCAGCAATTTTATAAAATTCATAGCCAGAACTTCCGACTGTCAGATTATGAACGAGCAAAAGAGGTTTACCGTTCCCTTTTACTGTATAATGAATTTTACCAAATCTCCAGTCGTAGTATTTGCTTTCCACACGTTCTAAAATATTTTTTTTATCCGCTATAGAAAATTGAATTCGGTTTATAATATGGATAACAGCTCCTGTGGTTGCGGCAACGGCAGCTATTATTTTGATTTTTTTCTTCATATGAAGCCTCTTTTTTTTAGAATATTTGTACGGGTATCTTTGATTCTATTATATCGGAAATTATGTAAGGTTACAAGGAAGTTTTCAGTTCAGGAGGAATAGCGAAATGAAAAAAAAGGAATTGGTTTTTGAAATTCAGGAGTTGGACAGAAGAAGAATTGCAAGAGATCTGCATGATACTTCTCTCCAAAATCTTTCCCATCTTATACATAAACTGGAATTGGTGTCCATGTATATGGATAAAGATATGATCCGAGCAAAACTGGAGCTTGCATCTGTCAGCAAAAATATTAATCATATTATTGATGAAATCAGGATGGTCATTTATGATCTGAGGCCTATGGTGTTTGATGATCTGGGTTTAAAAAATGCGATTATAGGGTTATTGGATAAAGCGAAAAAAATGACTTCACTTGTAATTGAATATGATATTGATGAAATAGAGATGACGGGATACGAATCTTATCAGCTGGAGTTATATCGTATCTTACAGGAATGTGTAATTAATGTATGTAAGCATGCGCATGCGCAGAATATGAAGGTATTTTTGAAAGATTTTCTAGATCATATAGAATTGACTGTAGAAGATGACGGTGTTGGGTTTGATTTGGAAGAAGCAAAAAATAAAGAAAATCATTTTGGGCTTTTTATTTTGAAAGAAAGAGTGAAAATACTTTCAGGAAGTATGAAGATAGATACCAAACCTGAAAAAGGAACAAAAATCTTTATTTTATTACAAAAACTCTAACATTTAGTAAATATGTATGGTATAATAAAATAAGTTTGATCGGCAAGTTTTTACCGGTCAGATTATATTTTAAGGGGAAAGATAATTGTTCTGCATAAGATATGTTGTTTATTATAATAAGAACATTTATTGGATAAAAAAATGAGTGTAAAAGTAATGATTTCAGATGATCATGTATTGATCAGAGAAGGAATCAAACAGCTTCTAGAGTTTGATGGTGAGATAGAAATTATAGCGGAAGCAAATGATGGTGTTGAATGTCTTTCAATTCTCAACCATACTTTACCGGATGTATTATTTTTGGATATTAATATGCCAAAGAAAAATGGTATTGAAGTATTAGAGGAGATCAGAAAAAAAAAGATTCCTGTTAAGGTACTGATTTTGACAGTTCATAATGAAATTGATTATCTTGTCAAGGCAGTCGATATAGGCGTAGATGGTTATTTATTGAAAAATACAGGTTCTGCAGAATTAAAAAAAGCAATTAAAACGGTAATTAAAGGGGAGTCTTATATTCAACCTGATCTGATTCCCTCTTTAAATTCCAAGTTGATTACCAGAAATAATAACAGGGAAAAAATAGAAGCTTTAACGAGAAGAGAACTGGAAGTACTTATTTTGGTAGCCAGTGGAATGTTTAATAAAGAAATAGCGGAAGAAATGAAAATCAGTGAAAGGACAGTAAAGAATCATATATCCAGTATTTTCAAAAAAATAGATGTTGCAGATAGAACGCAGGCAGCAGTGTTTGCCATCAAAAACAACCTGGTTGAATTATAGTAAGTGATCGGAAGAAAAATAGCTAATGAAATATTTTCATTAACTATTTTTTTATGATAAGGCAGTATGAAATGCGTTTATTATAAATGATAAAATAGAAAATGTTAACAACAAATGTTTCACGTGAAACATTTGTTGTTTAAAATCAAAATAATATATTGATGTTTCACGTGAAACATTTATCTATCTTTTGTACAAAATTTTAAATGAAAAATCCTAATCCCCCAGCTATGCTAGGGAGAATAGGGTAAGTGGAAGCGGTGAGGACAACATTAAAAAGCCTCCTATGGT
>CAJULA010000009.1 GCA_910587155.1 uncultured Lachnospiraceae bacterium | reverse complement strand
GGAGGGATTCGAACCCTCGTGCCCCGGAGGGCTAACGCATTTCGAGTGCGCCCCGTTATGACCGCTTCGATACGTCTCCATCCAATCAAATGACTGCGTTAATCATTATAACGGTATCAGAGGCGGAAGTCAAGCGGCCGGACAATTTTCCTCTACATAATCTTGCAATGTCATTCTTTTTCCAGGTAAACCCCCACAGCCTGCATGTCCTCCCGGAAGCAGACTGTCAGCTCTGCATTTTCCATCGTGACTTTCCCTTTCCCATCGGGGTCGGCATACACATCCTTTATCGCAAATCCATCCGGCACAGGGATATGTGCGCTGATACCTGAAGCCCCATGGAATCCGTGGAACACTGCAAAAGCCTTTTTGTCATCGCCTGCCCGCAGTACCCCCTGCCAGCCCCTGGGGTGGCGGTAGCTGGTAATTTCCGTGCCATATCTCCAGGTAAAACCGTTTTTGATAACTGGCGCTATTTTTTTATAAAAAGCGATACCCTCGTCAATCAACTTCCACTGTGCCTCTGACAGATCCACGACATCTCCGGATATACACATCCGGCCCAGAAAAGTGGCTGCCACGGAGTAGGCGATCCGTTTCAGAGAGTCCTCTCTGTGGATCACTGCCCAGATCTGACTCTGGCGTGGCAGAATCGCCCGGTGGAGGTTGGCCGCGATAATGGGAATCTCCTCACATTCATGGGCATCGGAAAAAGAAGCCATGCTACACTCCGACATCATCAGCGGTTCCAGTTTATGGCCGCCGGAAGAACAGTTTTCAAGAACGATTCCGGGCACCTCCTCCTTTACTTTCCGTATAAAAGCCAGCGATGCCTCCATATTTTGGCGCAGACCCTCTCCCAGGCTCTCCGCCCCGTCGCACCCAATGCCGATGGTGTCATTATAATCCATCTTCATATAACCGAAACCGTACTTCTTTAATGTCCCGATCACTTTTTCGGTCAGGTATTCCTGCACCCATGGCTGACGCATATCCCAGAAACGACGCATGGTAGTCGTCAGCGGCTGTCTGTCCCGTTTCAGCAGATGCTCTGTCTCCTGATATGCCTGCGACTTACAGCCCACATTGTCAATTTCAAACCAGATACCGGGCCTCATACCGTTTTCCCGGATCAGATCCGTTGTCTTTTGTAAGCCATCGGGAAACAGTTCTTCTGACACCTTGTAGTCCCCCATGGCAATATCCCAGGGAACTGCGTTCTGTCTGTACCAGCCGCAGTCAATCACAAAATAAGAAAAGCCTTTCCCCTTGATACGGTTAACGATCTTCTCAATATTGGCATGACTGGGACAGCCCCAGGTCGTGCAGTATTCATTAAAAAGAACGGGTAAATCCTGCTCGCACGCCGGCCCCTGCTCCGTCTCGGTATCCAGTGCGGAGGTCAGTCTCTGAAAGATCACTTCCTGATCCGGGCTGCAGCACACGGACAGAATCGCCTCCGGTGTGGTAAATTCTTCCCCGGGTTCCACATGCTTCATCCAGTGCCCCAGTTCCCGGTCCGCCAGCCCGCCGGATATTGCGATATCATCGCCCCGGCGGTATACTTCCATCTGCCAGGAAGCATTGTGGGCGATCTGTGCACCCCAATAGATCTGGTTCGCCTGATCTTCCAGCACCAGAATGGGAAAATATCCGTTTACCGGCATAGACCCTGCCTGTCCGAAGCGTTCCGCCCGTACCGCGTGTCCTGCCCAGGAAGGCTCCAGCTGCAGTTCTTCCAATGTCCTTGTCTCCAGCCGCCCTTCCATACTCCACACACTGCGCAGTCGGTGCATGCGAATGGTGTCATGACCATCCCCTTCCATAAAGAGAGATATCTTTCCCAGAGAAAAACTGGACAGAAGTTCCAGCGTCGCCCTCTCCTTCCCTTCATTGGAAAATATGCAGTAAGACCGCAGTGTTTTTTCCCCTTCCCGAAAAGTTAAATGGTGTTTTATTTTATAATTACGGTGATCTTCCAGAATCGTACAGATATCAGTCTGCCCCTCATTAACGATCACGTTCTGCTCTCTGTAACGAAAATCCAGTACACTCTGTCCCTGCCGCAGTGTATTTCCACCGGCATAACCGCCCGGATACGTATCACCTGCTATTTTAATCTGAACCAGACTGTCACCGTAAGGTTTCTCACGTTTTGCCTCCCGGTATTCCATATCGGCCGGCAGCAGCACCAATTCCGGATTCTCCGTCTCGCTGTCCATTCCGTAGACAGCCTGCATATCACCCAGTTTATGTGTTGCTATCAACTTCCACATCGTATCCCTTTCTCCTTTCTCTACCCTTTTACCGCGCCAACGGTCATTCCATTGATAAAGTATTTCTGCAGACTCATAAACAGAATCGCAATGGGCAGTACCGAAATCACAATAGCCGCCATAGCCGTTGTATAGTCGCTCGTCTGGGCAGAAAACAGAGACTGGATGGCTACCGTTAATGTTTTCAGATCTTTCTTGCTCACATACAGACTGGCCAGAAGATAATCATTCCAGATCTGAAAAGCCTGCATGATAATTAATGTGGCCATGGCCGGTTTCAGCAGCGGCATCACCACCGTAAAATAAATGCGCAGTACGGAACAGCCGTCAATCCTGGCTGCCTCCTCCAATTCTATGGGCACCGTGGACATAAAACTGTTCATCAGAAAGACGCCGAAGGAGATCCCTGTCGCCACATACATAAAGATGATACCATATCTTGTATTAGTCAGGTTCAGGCGGTAACCGATTATATAAATAGGAAAAAATAACGCCTGATACGGAATTAAAATTCCTATAATAAAATATATGTAGCAAAATTTGAAAAATCTGGCCCGGCATCTGGCAATGGCCCAGGCAGTCGTTCCGCACAGCAGCGCCAGAATCAGTACACTTACTGCGGTATACAGAAAAGTATTCGTAAACGTAGTGGCCAGATTCAGCTTGTCAAAAGCCTTTTTATAATTGTCGAGCTGGAATGAGGAAGGCAATGACAGAGGGCTGGTCAGGTACAGCTCTTTCTTCGTCTTAAAGGAATAATTGATAATGATCAGCAATGGCGCAATAAACAAAACGGCCAGTATGGACATGACAATCTGCACCAGCAGAGTCGTCTTGGTATAACGCTGATGTGGTACTTCTTCTGTCTGTTTCTTTTTATTCCATGCCATTATTGCTGCACCTCCTTACTCTTTAACCCTTTCACCTGGATCAGTGCGACCAGAAGCAGTACAATGACCAGGGAAACCGACATGGCCGATCCATAGCCATACTGTCGTCCATTGATCGCCGTGGCATAAGTCTGATAGATGACCGAAGTGGACGACCGGCCAGGTCCTCCTTTGGTGGAAGATACAAGCAGATCGTATACTTTCAGAGAACCGGTCGTAATGCCCACGACGCATATGGTAATCGCCGGAGCCAGCATGGGAATGGTGACATTTTTAAACCTTGTCCAGGCTCCCGCACCGTCTACCTTGGCCGCCTCATACAGATCACCCGGTATGGACTGCAGTCCCGCCAGATAAATCAGCATCCAGTACCCCACCCATTGCCAGTTATTGGCAATCAGCAGGCCGGAAAGCACGGTCTTACCATCTCCGAAAAGCAGAAAATTAAAATTGGTGCCCAGCAGATCGTTCAACGCCGGCAGCACGTTGGAAAACATCTTCAGCCAGACAAAACCGACGATCAGGGCACTGATCAGGCAGGGCACAAAAAATGCCGTCCGATATACTTTCTGCGCCTTGATCCCACTGTCCAGTGCCACCGCGAACAAAAGCGCCAGCACATTCTGGATTATGGTATTGCCAATGGTAAATTTCAGAGTAAACCACCAGGCTGACCGGAAATCGCTGTCATGCAGCAGATCCATATAATTTCGTAACCCTACAAACGGTTTTTCCGCCGACATACCGTCCCAGCTTGTAAAGGAATAGCGAAATGCCAGAAGCAGCGGGATAATCAGACCGATCGTAAAAATAATCAGTCCCGGAAGTACCAAAAGCAGATATTGCTTCTCCATATTTTTTTCCATTGTATTCTTATTTTTCATATAACCTCCGATCATGTACGCAAATCAAAGCTGATACAGCTCCGCATGAATACCGGAACCAATGTCGGCACAAGGGCTGTTGCAAAAGGGCTGCCGGCGAATGCCGCAGCCCTTTTCTCTCCTTTGAGGTCTGATCCCCCGCTGTCACGACATTGCCCGGTCAGTTCGCACTGCTCGTCCCCACTCTTCCGTCCGATGCCTTGAGTGCATCTTCAAAACTTGCGTCGCCCTGAAGCCATGCCGCAATAATCAATATCCAGGAAATTCTGGATAGACCAGGAACCGGATACCTTCATCGCCGCTTCGCCCAATACCATCTTTGCATCGCAGTCCGTCTGCTCCGTAGAAAAAGTCTCCGGATACGTATTGTCGAAGATCAGTTTATTATACTGATATGCTGTCTGTGCCGCTTTATCATCCGAGAAGGATACTTCCCCTGCGCGGAATTTATCACCCCACTGTGGGTCGTTGTTGAATACGTCGTTCATCATAAACTGCATGGTCACGTTGCCGATCGACCAGGTATCCACCATATGACTGGCAAAAGGAGTAATACCCTTGGCCTTGCAGTCGTCAATGATGGCCTGCAGATCTTCCTGGGTTTTGGGAACTTCCCAGCCGTTCTCCGCAAACATCGTCTTATTGTAATATACGCCCTGATATAATGCGTTATAGACAAGGCCATACGTCTTACCGTCAATGGTTACATTTTCTCTTGCCGCATCCAGCCCTCTGTCCAGATATGTAGCGTCAATCTCACCGAGAATCCCCTGCGGTGCATAAGTCGCCACATCCTGCGCCTTGCCAATCATGATATCAGGCAGGCCGGACTGCATATACTGCTGCATCTTGGGCTGGAAATCATTTCCCCAGTCCACGCATTCCCATTCCAGTGTTATATTAGGATACTGCGCCGCCAGTGTTTCGTCGATCATATCCTCAATGCCCGCATCCGTTGTGGACTGACCGGCCAATACCGTCAAAGTCACCGACTCTGATCCGTCACCGCCGCCTGCATTTTCTGCTTCCCCGGCAGTCTCTTCGCTGCTTTCCGCAGGCGCAGGCGTCTCAGCCGGCGCACTGTCCCCGGCGGTATTTCCGCCTCCGCCGCATCCTGTCAGGGCACTGACAACCATCGCTGTTCCCAAGATAAGACTGATTATTTTTTTCTTCATCATCTTCTCCCTTTCCTTTCTGCTTTTTCATGGTATCCTCAGTTTACCCTGTTTCCGCAAAGGACATATTTGTAAAGATGGGTTGCACTTTTTTGTGGAAACAACCGCTCGTCCTCACAGATCCCCGCGATACTCCCTGGGGCTCTTTCCCGTAATCTTTTTAAAGACCCGGCTGAAATAGGTATAATCATCATACCCTGTCAGGAATGCAATTTCCGTCAGGTTGATATTTTTATCTTCCATATACTCTCTTGCCTTCGCCACTCTTTTTTCTGCAATATACAGCATCAGATTTTTCCCGGTTTCCTGTTTGAACATTCTGGAAAAATAGGAACTCTCCACACCATATCTGCCGGCAAGCATCACAAGGGTCAGTTCTTCAAAATATTCTCATCAATATAAGCTGCAGCCGCTCTGACAATATCCCGGATGGTGCCGCCAGGCTCCTGGCGCAGCTGTGTAATCGCACTGTCAATCAGTTCGGTCAGTATATCGGCCAGCAGTCTGTCATCCAGTCGCTCCACTATCTGATCTGCCAGTTCAGCCAGGCTTTCCATCTCCTGTATCTGCTCCCGCATCCCCTTTTGCAGAATATCGTCCAGCAGCAGATTGGAGATACGTTTTACGGTCTGCTTCACTTCCAGATAACCCCACCCCTGATCCGTGCAGCGCGCCAGACCGATGCCTTCCAAAATCAGTTCCTTCAGCGCTCTGCTGTTTCCGCTTTTCAGCAATGCCCGGATCTGCATTTCCGTTTCCTGGCTGATCCGATTTTGAACCTTTTCCCGGATGCTTGTCTCTTCTTCTCTGCAAAATATAACCATACTGTCTCTGTTAAAGGGTCTTGTCATCAACACCGACACGCTCTGCACATACGCGCCATGAATACTTTCCATCGTATAGGTATGTTCGCTGACACCGATGGTAACCGGACTTTTCCCCTCTTCCCGGAAATGCTCCAGGATCCGCAGCGCCGCCTTTTTCTGCTGGTTCTGATCCAGCTCGGTTACAATGATAAACTCGTTGGAGCGGTAGATATGGTTAAAGATCAGCAAATTTTCCAGACCGGTAATCTCTTTGATCCGGCACTTGATATGGCAGGAAAGCAGGTTCATATCATAGTGATAGTCCTCCATATAGCTTTGCAGCTCATGAATCTTTACCAGCATCACACTGCATCCGGCCATGCCCTCCTCATCTCCCATCATCATAACCGGCATATAGGGCACATGCTGTTTTTCCACCAGGAGGCTCAGCTCCCGGTCCTGAATCAGCGAAGCCGCTTTTATAATCTGCTGACGGTCCGCTTCCTGCTGGCCGATGATTTCCAACGCCCTGGAAATGGCATGCACCAGTTCTATTTTGCTGACAGGTTTGAGCAGATAATTGATGGCACCGGCCAGCAGAGTATCCTTCACATAATGAAAATCGTCATAACTGTACTTCACTTTTTCCATGCATCCACCTCTTCCACCTTCATCCGGGGGATCCGCAGCCGCACGCATGTCCCCTCCCCATAGGCACTCTCCACGGACAGACCGTAGTCTTCTCCATACAGCATTTTCAAACGGGCATTGATATTATAAATGCCGATGGAATTGCCGGATTCTATGACGTCCTTGTCGTTTTCCTGCAGTTTTTGGTTCAGCTTTGCGCTGTCTGTCCCTACCCCGTTATCGGTAACGGAAAGCAGAAGGAGTCCTTCCTTCTCTTCTGCCGTAACACTGACACATTTTTCCCCATGTTTGTTTTTCAGTCCGTGGTTCAGGGCATTTTCCACCAGGGGCTGCAGTGAAATCCGGGGAATCGAGTCCTGCAGCACATCATCCGCAATGTCAAACCGGTATCTGACTTCTTCCCGCATCCGCACATTCATCACAAAAATATAGTTCTTGAGATGGTTGATCTCCTTTGCCACCGTGGAATACGGATGCTTCATATCCAGGCTGTAACGGAAAATACCCGACAGCGACTGGCATAAGCTGCTGACAATCTCGCAGTTCTGGATACTGGAAATACTGCTCATCGTATCTAACGTGTTATACAGGAAATGAGGATTGATCTGCGCCTGCAGTGCCTTATATTCGGCCCGGTTCAGCAAAAGCTGGCTCTCATACTCTTTGCCGATCAGGCGTTGTATCTCGTCCAGCATTTCATTAAACTCCTTACCGAGCCGCCCGATCTCGTCCTCCTCCCGGTAAGCCGCCCGCAATTCTGTGTTACCGGAGCGGATACGGGTGATCGTCTCCGTAAGCTGCTCCAACGGCCTGGTCAGGCTTTTGGTAATATAGGAAATCGCAATGGTGATCAG
Source organism: uncultured Lachnospiraceae bacterium (assembly GCA_910587155.1). Taxonomy (GTDB): domain Bacteria; phylum Bacillota; class Clostridia; order Lachnospirales; family Lachnospiraceae; genus VSOB01. The sequence goes on along the minus strand of CAJULA010000009.1, from coordinate 101,481 downwards.
CACAATCATGGCTGCTGCCGTAAAAATCAGATTACGGGTGAGAAGCGCCTGATTTTGCCGCAAAATTTCCTGCGGCATGATTGAGTAGGCATCCATATTGTACTTTTGCTGAGATACCTGAAAAAGCACCTTGTTTTTTTCGGAAATATGCGCGATTTCCACCGACTCTCCTGCCCGGATACAGGCATTCACTTTTTCATAGTAGTCCGCACTTTCCTCCTCCAGATTGCCGATGGCATAAATCTGCCGGTCCCCCATAGGCTGCAGCCAGATATACATCGTATCGTTCACCACATACTTCTTCATAATCTTTTCCAGTGCCTTGCTGTCCACATCACAGACAAGATATCCGATCCGGTCATCCAGATTGGTGGTATTGTAGATCTTCACCACAAACCTGACAATGTTCCTTTCCCGATGTTCATTATAATAGCTGGAAATCAGCATGGCATTATCGGAGGAAGCCACATATTCCCTGACCTTTTCCCCGTTATACCCGGGTGCTTCATGAATATCACGGGGATAATTATATTTCGGTGTCACCGTCTTGCGATATGCGCTGATCAGTTCATGGTCAGCCGTGTACAGATAAAATGCTACCACATTGTCAGAAGTGCTGAAATTGCCCGCAGCCATCTCATAGGCCCGTCTGTAATATTTGCGCCGCAGTCCCTCCACATCGCCGCCGCCCAGATCCCGCAGAAATTCCTTATCATTATAGACTTTGATCAGACCCTTTTCTATATTCCGCAAAAAGGTATTGAGCTCATTCTGCATATTTTCCAGCGTATGATAGCTTTCATTCTCCGCCTGCTCATAAATCAGAGATGACGAAGCGCTCTGATAGAGAACCGTCTGTATCAGCAGTGCCGCCAGTGTACTTAACAGACATACAAGCAATATCTTTGCCCGCATTCGCAGCTTTGATTTCATATTCACTCCCCTGGCCTTCCCAACAGTCCCCATTTACAAAAAGGTGCCCTTTCGCATAATGACAAAAGGACACCCTATCATACTTTGAAAGCCGTGCGTTCTGCTTCGGACAGTGCCAACACACGTTACCTTTACAGTTAACTCCGCCCAGGCACCCTCACGGCACCCGGATGGTTCTGCTTAGTGCTGCTTTGTTCCCAACCTGACACGGTTCACAGATACCCGTCGCGTGAGACCCGGACTTCAATGCCACTTATAAAGGGCAGCTATATCAGTCAAAGCTCTCAGTCAGAACATCACCCCTGCTATGGCGGACTTCAGGTACAGGGCCCCGCCACTTCCCCGGCTGCACGGCGTATTAAGTATAGCCGTTTTCACGGATAAAGTCAATATTATGCGAGGTTCTTTCCGCATTTATTATTTTCCCTGCTCCCTTTTCTTCTTTCTCTTTTTTATTTCTGATCCGAAGACGCCGGAAAAAGTCTGTCAGCAAGGCGCTGCACTCCTCCTCTAATATCCCTTCCGTAATCTCCACCTGATGGTTAAACGCAGGCTCCTGAAGAATGTTCAGAACAGAGCCGCCACATCCGGCCTTGGGGTTGCGACATGCCATGACCACCCGGGGAATGCGGGCCTGCACAATGGCTCCGGCACACATCTGGCATGGTTCCAGCGTCACATACAGCGTACACCCTTCCAACCTCCAGTCTCCCATTACCCTGCTGGCTTTCTTTATGGCAGTGATCTCTGCATGAGCCAGTGTGCTTTTATCCGTATTCCGGCGGTTATAACCCCGCCCAATAATTTTTCCCTCATATATGATAACACAGCCAATCGGCACCTCGCCCAGTGTGTCCGCTTTCCTGGCCTGCCTGATTGCTTCTTTCATATATTTTTCATGTTCTGTCATATTCTTCTCCGTCGTCTTCCGTCTTACTGCGCTGGTTTCCCGCAACAGCCACTCCGTGCATAAACCGGTTATGTCCGCCTGCCTGCTTACACATTTCCCGATATTCACTGGGAGTACATGCCATCAGCTTTTTAAACGTTTTTGAAAAATAGCTTGTACCGGAAAAACCACATTCATAAGAAATATCGGTTATGGACCGGTCACTCTCTCTCAGTTGTTCACATGCCCTTCTGACACGATATTCGAGAAGATAGGTAAAAGGTGTGGTATTTAAATTCTGTCTGAAACAGCGCAGGCATTCCCGCTGGCTGATGCTGGCAGCCCTGGCAATCTCCTCCAGCGCAATCCGTTCCCTGTAATGATCACGGATATACGTCATCATCCGCTTAATCCTCTGCTCCCCCTGCCCTGCCGACACTTTACCCGACTGAATCATGCCTTCCGTTTCCCTGCAGAGCAGAGACCATACAGTGGAAAGATCATTTCTGACTTCAAATTCATAGCCGTATCCCGCCAGTTCGGCAGTGTCATATGCATGTCTGAGAAGTTCCAGTATCCTGCGCTGGTTTGGCTGTGATGGCCGAAACACCATAGCCTCGAGTTCCCTGCATTCAATGACAGGCATGATATATTTCTGCTCAAACACACTTTTATGATATCCCGAAAGCAACCGGACATCAAAAAGCTGATCCAGCATGATCGGCGGAGGTCCTGCCAGCGGTTCCTTATAATGAAGCATATTGGAGTTGATAAATGCCCCTTCTCCCATCCGCACCGTAAAAGAATGATTCGCGGTGTCCAGGCGGATGCCGCCCTGCAACGCCCAGATAAATTCCACATCAGCATGCCAGTGCCATGGCACATAGCCTCCCGGGTGCAGCGACACGTCCTCATAACAGGCCCAGTGCGGAAACCCCGCTACCGGCCTCGCCACTTCTTCTTCCAGGTTTTCGTTAATCTTAATGGAGGATAGTATCATATCGCCATACTCTCTGTTTATTGTCCATATATTTATACTTTTTGTCGGTATTTCAGTTTCATCCACTGTCTGTTCTTCGTTATAATCATACCATAAAGAGAAACAAACAACAACAGACAACACCGGTGGGAATCAATCATAAACATGTGAAGAATCAGACAGGAGGATATAAGATGAAGGTTTATAACATTCGCAACACACATGAATTTTTTGAAAAACTGTCAGGCAGCAAGGGCATTGTCGAACTGGTAGACAAAAATGGCGTAAGGCTTCCGCTTACAGCGGGAAACGGAAAAACCGCGCAGTTCCCCTTTCCGCAAATCTACGGCGAAATCGACGAACTGGAACTCTGCTTCCAATATGGAGAAGACTGCCGCCGAATCCTGACTTACCTGCTGAACAGACGCAATAAAACTATTGCATAAATGGTCTATGATCTCATGATAAAATATCAGCATAGGAGTAGACGTAATTCACACGCCGCACCACGTACTCTCTGTACTGTGCGGCGTGTGAAAAGTGGCGGCGCCAGTAGCATCCTCTGGTAAGATCTAAGGAAGCGCTGATTAAATCAGCGTTTCCCTAAAATACCTCTTGCAATACACACAAAAAATGATATAGTAAATGTGGCAAAGACAAGTGTATTGCAGTCGCAAAAAGGAGGCCCTTATGCAATTAATTCCCGCAGCAGATACCGAGCTGCTCCGTCAGGTTGAGCAGCTTTATCTTCGTTCCTTCCCGGCCTGTGAACGGAAACCATTTCCCCTGATTTGCCAAAAGCAGGCAGAAGGGCTGGCAGATATCTTCGTTCTGAAAAAAGATGGAGTCTTCTGTGGGCTTGCCATTACAATGAAGGCCAGGGATCTTGTGCTCCTGGATTATTTTGCCATTGCCGAAATGCGGCGCGGCATGGGATATGGAGGGCTGGCTCTGCAAGCCCTGTTTTCTCATTTCACCGACAAACGCTTTTTCCTGGAAATTGAAAGCACTTTCGGCGAATCAGAGAACAGACAGCAGCGCCTGATGCGAAAACAGTTCTATCTGAAAAATCACCTGACCGAGCTGGGCCTTCTGGCAAATGTTTTTGGCACGGATATGGAACTGTTAGCTTACCAAACCTCTCTTACATTTGAAGAATATCTCAGCGTATATGAAACCGTCTATGGGCCGGAAAAAGCTGCCCAGGTGAGGAAACTGCCCTAAATCTCCACCTTACGCATATAATAACCGAAAGCTCCCGTTTCAATCCCACCGGGTCCTCTTACAGCCCTGCCGCGGTTACTGTTCCCCCGTTCAGACAACGCAAAACCTTCAAACCCGAACATTACAGCAACCTTTTTCTCCCTTTCCAGATAAGCCCCCGGTACGCCGATATAAAACATCTCCTCATTTTCATCAGTTGCTTTTCCCAAAATGACATGATGATAATTATAGAAACTGTGCAGCAGGAAACTGTTGCTCACCAGATTCTGATATTCTTTTCGCAGAATGACAAAATCCTTCGGCGCAATGGAAATATATTCCTCGTCCGCACCAAAAGGATGGCATACCGGATACAGGCAGCAGAGTTGTTTCCATTTATCATCATACAGCATCTTCTGCAACGGCATTTCTTCCTGCTCCGGGCTCTGCCGGCCGCCTGTTACTTTCTCTTCCATTTGTGTTTTATGAAGAACAGCATCGCTATGTTTGTTTTGGGGCAGCATGGATTTCGGAAAGGCTGCCTCCTTTCCATTCATTTCGCATTCCTTGTTCTCTCTGGCCGGTTCCACACTCAGACGCCATGTCGGTTTGCACTCTTCCTGCTCGGGCTCCGATTCCGACTCCATCTTTCGTATCCCTTCCCCTTTCTCTCTTCTCTGCTTCTCCTCTTCCTGCGGCTTACTCTCTTCTTTTTCTCTGACCGGCTCCACATGCAAATGCCATACCGGCCAGTCCGATTCCGATTCTGTGTTCAGTCCGGGACTTACCACAGTTTCCTGTACGATCTTTTTTTCAGGCCCTGCTTTCGGCCCCGTCCCCTCTTCTCTTCCTTCCGGCTCTGCGTTCAGCTTTGTCCCCTCTTCACTCTTTCCAAATATTGCTTTTTGCTCCGGCCATTCTTCTCTTTTTTCCGGCTCCGCTTTTCGCCCCGGCCATTCTTCTCTTTTTTCCGGCTTCGGTTTTCGCCTGGTTTCCTCTTCCTCCTTCTGCTTTACTTTTTCTTCTCCATTATTCTGCATCCCCGCATATTCAGGCGGCAATTCGCCCCATTTCCACGTCGTCTCGCAATATCGGTTCTCATCCATGGCAATCCGCAGTCCTGTCACACCGAAAATGCAAAGCCCCTGCCCATCCATATCATCACTCTGAAAACAGGCGTTATAATAGCCTGTCCCTTTGTTCAGTACCACTCTGCCCAGTTTCTTCTCTTCCCGGCCCTTCGCGTAAATATCACACATCTGGCTTTCCTTGCTCCCCAGACCTTTGATATGTATCTCCACGGTTACTTTCTGATCTTTGACCAGAATCTTTCCGTGTCCGCAGTTTTTTTGCTTTTCTCCGAATTCATAATAATCAAAATAAGATATTATTTTTTTGAAATAAAACAACCCTGTCCCTCCAGTCGCAGCTATTAAATACTACAACCATTATATTCGGGGACAGGGTATCTTAGACCTGTTATTCCAAAAATATATTTCTTTTTAAGTTCTTACAGTTCCAGATGTTTCAGATAACTCAGCACCATGAGCGCAATGTTAAACGTCAGGGCATCCTCAAAGTTTCTCATGTCCAGGCCCGTGATTTTCTGCACCTTCTCAATCCGGTAAACAAGCGTATTGCGGTGCACGAAGAGTTGCCTGGAGGTTTCCGAAATATTGAGATTATTCTGAAAAAATTTCTGAATCGTATTGAGTATCTCTTCATCAATTTCTTCCGGAATCTCATCTCTGCCAAATATCTCCCGTATGAAGATCCTGCACAGATTTTCCGGAAGCTGATAGATCAGTCTGCCGATTCCCAGTGAATGATAGGCAATGACATTGGTTTCCTCATAGAAAATGCGCCCTACGTTCAGAGCCAGCTTGGCTTCTTTAAAGGATTTTGACACATCTTTGAGTTCTGAAACAATAGTTCCAAAAGATACCTTTACATTAACCATGGCTTCCGCATTGACCATGTCGACGATCATCTCTGCCACACGCCTGAGTTCCTGATAACCTTCCTCTTCTCCCAGCGATTTAATCAGAATGATATTCCGCTCTTCCACGGCAGTCAGATAGTCACCATTATAAGTCAAAAAGAGACCCTTGAGCATCTCCATAATGTCCGCATCCTCATCCGAATCCGTTTCGATCAGGAGCACCGCCCGCCTGCCTTCTGCCGGAATATGCAGCTTTCTGGCACGGTTATAGATATCCACCAAGAGCAGATTATCCAAGATCAGATTCTGCAGGAAATTGTCTTTATCCAGTTTTGCCTTATAAGCAATCATAAGCTGACGAATCTGGCTCACTGCGATCCTTCCCGTCATATAGGCATCCTCTCTGCCCCTGGAAAGAACCACATATGCCGCTTCCTCTGCTTCCATGACTTTAAAAAGATAATAGCCGCCTACAGTCTGGCTGTCGGCAGCGGACCGGGCAAACTCCGCAATCAGCCCCGGCGGTATTTCGGCAGCGTCCATTGTCGACGCTGCCACCACCCCCTGCAGATCCGTCACGCACAAATCTATTCTTGTAATGCTCCGTAATTCATCAATGCTCGCCTGTATGATCTGGTTTGACAGCATATCTCTCCTTAATTGGTGATCACTTTTTCGGTCTCTTTGTCAAATATGTGCATCTTATCCACATCAAGGGCAAATCTTGCCTTGCTTCCGCTTCTTGCAGCCGTCCGGGGATCAACCCTTGCAGTGATCGGGAACTCGCCCAGATCAAAGTACAGATATACTTCCGCGCCAAGAAGCTCATATACATTGATTGTCGTATCAAATGCGTTCTTCAGCTGAGGAGCCATCGCTGCGTCATAAACATCCTCAGGACGGATTCCCAGTGTAACGGTCTTCCCGTTATAGCCGCCGTCAATCACCTTTTTGGCTTTTTCTGCCGGCAGTTCAATATTGAGGCCGGAGGTTTTTGCATACGCCTTGTCGCCCTTCACTTCGATCTCAGCGCCGATAAAGTTCATCTGCGGAGAACCCATAAAGCCTGCAACAAAAAGATTCTGCGGTCTCTCATATAAATTCTGAGGGCTGTCAACCTGCTGAACGACGCCGTCTTTCATAACGACGATTCTTGTACCCAGAGTCATGGCCTCGGTCTGGTCATGCGTTACATAAATAATGGTAGCCCCCAGTCTCTGGTGCAGTTTCGCAATCTCGGTACGCATCTGCACACGAAGCTTTGCATCCAGATTGGACAGCGGTTCATCCATCAGGAAGACTTTGGGATTACGCACGATGGCACGCCCCATGGCAACACGCTGTCTCTGACCGCCGGAAAGAGCCTTCGGCTTACCTTCCAGAAGTTTTTCCAGATCAAGGATCCTTGCAGCTTCCTTTACCATTTTATCAATCTCATCTTTCGGCACCTTACGTAACTTCAGACCGAAAGCCATATTGTCATAAACCGTCATATGAGGATACAGTGCATAGTTCTGGAATACCATGGCAATATCTCTGTCCTTGGGCTCCACATCATTGACCAGCCTGCCGTCAATCTTCAGTTCGCCGGAAGAAATATCTTCCAGGCCTGCCACCATACGAAGGGTGGTGGATTTCCCACATCCGGAAGGTCCTACGAAAATAATAAATTCCTTATCCTCGATCTCAAGATTAAAATCCTTAACCGCCTCAAATCCGTTGGGGTATTTCTTGCAAATGTTTTTTAATGATAAACTTGCCACTATCTCGTCCTCCTGTTTTTTATCGTTTCCTTCGAAAGCCAACCGGCCTCTCTTGCCTTATCCATAGTATAGTTGGTATTGCATTTTTGCGCCATACCACGATTCCACAAAGTTTTCCGGGATTTCTATACAGATTGACCAACGTTGTCTGTGGCTTTGTCGGCAGTCCATGGACAAACCGCCGGAAGCCTACGCCTGGGAAGGTGTCTCTTCCTCCGGCTCCAGTTTTCTGAAAATGCCGGAAAAGAAATAAGATGTCATGTAAACAGGAAGTGAAATACCCGCCAGAAATATAAGCGGCATAAGTCTGTAGAGAAACAGATAGTAGATCACTGCCATCCCCACATAAATAACAAGGATCAGGATTGTTTTTGGGAAGTGAAGAATCCCCAGCAGACAGGCATTTTTGACTGTATTCCTGATGCTGTTCTCAAATCTGGCCAGAAGCGGGAACCAGTAAACGGCGCCGGAGAGAAAAAAGAAGAATACGGCCATCAGGGCAATCCGCAGCACACCAGCCACATCAGCATCCATCATGGATATAAAGTAAAAATCCCCCCAGGCCACTGCCAGAATCAGGGCAAACAACAGCCACAGCGCTGTAGCCTGAAAAAAATTCTGCTTAAACGATTTAAAATAGCTTCTGGTGAGATAGCCCTCTTCGCCTCTCACCATCTTGATTGTCACATAGTGAAGCGCCGTCAGCGCAGCGCCCGCCGTTACCACCGGAATACAGCACAAAAGTGTCAGCACATTGAGCCAGACCAAATCCGCTACTCTGCCTAAAAATGCCATCACCGGACTTTCCGGATTAAATATACCATTCATGCTCTTCCTCCCGACGAACTGCCGCCGATCAGCCGCTTATATCTGTCGTTAATCTTAACATGCAGATCCAGATATTCCTGTGTCTCGCTGCGCAGGCGATTCTGGATCGTATCATAATTATCGGTCACACCACTGACCGCTTTTTTATGTAGCCGTTTTCTCTGGGCCTGTACCTGCAGGATGCTGAGTATTTCACTGCGGGTCAGCTTTCTCTTCATATTCAGAACTGCCGTGACATTATCCGCCACCTGCAGAATCGCCTGATTATTGCTGATCTGGTTCTCCTTCAATCCCTCCGGATAGCCGCTGCCGTCCAGCATTTCATGATGAGCGCTCGAAATATCCGCGATCTCTTTCACGATAAAATATTTTTCCAGCAGTTCTCTGCCGATTCCCACATGCTTGCGATATGCAGTGCGCTCTTCTTCGGTAAACTTCTTTGCGCCTTTTAAGATCTCCGGATCTATTGCCATCAGGCCGATATCATGCAGCATGGCGGCATAGTAGAGTTTATCCTTTTCCCGTCCGGTCAGTTCCATGCTCTGGGCAATTTCATCCACGATGCAGCTGCACATGATGGCTTCCAGTGTCCGCATTCTCCCTTTGAGGCTGAAACAGTGCATGATAAAGCGCATATAATTCTCTTTTTCTTCGTTGGTAAACAGCACGTTTTCCATAAAGGCCTGCAGTTCTTTCAGATATTCACCGGATTCCAGCTTTTTCAGCATGCCTTCCTGGCGGATGCAACGGGCAAGCAGGGAAATTGCCTCCGGCAGATAGCGCTGACCGGCACCGGCTTCCAGTTCCCGGGTATCGAGTGCCGCTCCCTCTTTCAGAAAAAGCCGGTCCACATCCTCCAGAAGATAGAGGTACATGGCTACCTTACTGTATTCATAATTCAGACGGCCGACCTTGGAATACGGCAGGTGATGATACATGATAATGTCTGCCCTGCTGCCAAAAGGGGATACCTGCTTGAGAAAAAGAGCTCCATATACGGCATGAGCCGTCCCGGCCCCCTCCGTATCATAGGCAGCCTCGTCAGTAATCGGATTGGTCCGGTACACCCCGATATCATGTATCATCGTAAGAAACGCAAATTCAGCCACTTCATATTCGTCATAGCTTCCTTTACATTCCAGCATCTTCATCATCATATATGCAACACGCATACCATGTACGATGGGCCTCTCATCTATCAGACGCAGTGTATCGCAGGTCAGATAGCATATATTGGTACTGCTGATATAATCCATTGCCCGCATGGCACTTCCCTCTTTTCCTTATCCCTGAAGTCTACATAACAAATTCCATTGGCGTATAACGGATGCCGCTCTGCTCTGTTTCCAGTCCGGTATCCCGAAAACCCAGCTTATGATAGAAACCGATCCCATAGGGAGAAGCATTGACCGTAACTCTCGATATCCCGGCTTCCGTCAGCAGATAATGACACAGATACTGCATCAGCGCTTTCCCGACGCCTTTCCGGTGATACTTTTCATCCACAAACAAAAGGGAAACATGACCGCCGTTGCGGGCTGTGATCATCCCCACAATCTGCTCTCCCTCTTTTGCAACCATCATTTCATAACTGCCCAGCAGAAACATACGGTAAAGCATGGTATCCGTTATAAAATCCTGGAAGCTTCTGACGCCTTCCTCCGTATAGTCTCCTGCCTCATATTTCAGAAAAGTCTTCCATGCCAGTGCCATGGCGTCCTGCCATTCATCACGATATGCAACTCTGACTGTCCATGAGGTATGCTCTCTGTCCATTCTATCACCTCTAAACTGCCCTCTCTATACATCATATCGGATTTTTTACGGAAATACAAGAGTCAGCTTATCCTGCCATACGTCGACTGTCACAGGAAAAACATCTCTTCTGTCGTTATGGTCTGACCTCATTGACCAGCTCTTTTCCCGTTTCCAGCGCATAGGCGTTTTCCAGCGTAGTCTGTGCAATGGCCTTGGTAGCCTCTTTTGTAAAAAATCCCATATGAGAGGTGATAAGCACATTGGGAAAAGAGGTAAGCCTTACCAGGTTTTCATCTTTGACAATCTCATTAGAACGATCCTCGTAAAACACCCCTTCTTCTTCCTCATAGACATCCAGTCCCACACCGGCAAATCTCTTTTCCAGCAGCCCGTCTATAAGTGCTTCCGTATCAATCAGCGCACCCCTTGAAGTATTTACAAGATACACTCCCTTTTTCATCATACTTATGGTCTGCGGATTGATCAGATGCCTGGTCTCCTCCGTCAGCGGACAATGGAGACTGATAATATCCGACTGCTTCATCAGCTCTTCCAGAGAGACATAGGTGACATCCAGCGCCGGATTAGGGTAGGGATCATACGCAAGTATCTTCATGCAAAAGCCCTGCAGAATACGGATCATAGCCTGCCCGATCTTACCGGTACCTACCACACCCGCCGTCTTTTTATACAGATCCACACCCATAAATCCGTTGATATTCATATTATAATCTCTTGTTCTGGTATAAGCCCGATGCGTAAAGCGGTTTACAGTCAGAAGGAGGGCCATGGCAAATTCCGCCACGGCCTGCGGAGAATAACTGGGGACACGCAGTACATGCAGCTTTCCCTCGGCCGCCCGGATATCTACATTGTTGAACCCTGCGCACCGCAGCAGAATTCCCCGGATTTTCATCTGATGCATCCGCTCTATCATCGCCGCATTCACATAATCATTGACAAAAATGCAGATGGCATCATACCCCTGCGCCAGGGACAGCGTCTCCTCGTCACACTGCATTTCCACAAAATGCATTTCAAAGCCATAGTCCTTGCCCATCGGTTCAAACCAATATCTGTCATAAGGTTTTGTACTGTAAAACATAATTTTCATATTCATCCCTCTTTCTTCTTTTACTTTCCTTAGGGAAACGCTGATGAAAGCGTTTCCCGCGCCGGATTTGCGCTGCGAAGCAGCATTTTTCTTGCAAATCCGTGCGCATCCGCCGGAGGTTCTAAGGAAGCGCTGATTTCATCAGCACTTCCTTAGTATACTGAAAATCAGGGAAAATCATGTAACAAAACACATTAACAGATTTCCGCGCCGGCAGGCATCTCTTTCTCCGGTGCGACAAGCGCCAGCTGTCCCTGTGCATCTTCCGCGCATAGCAACATTCCTTCTGACACAACGCCGGCCAGCTTTGCCGGTTTTAAGTTCGTCAGAACCATGACTTTTTTGCCCACCATCTCCTCCGCCGTATAGTACTGTTTGATACCGGATACAATCTGTTTCACTTCTCTGCCGATCCTCACCTGAGAACAAAGCAGCTTTTTTGACTTCTTCACTTCCTCACAGGCAATGATCTCACCTACCCGGAACTGCAGCTTTTCAAAATCATCATACGTAATCTCCGGTTTCGCCTCCAGATCAATGACCTCTTCTTCCTGCGCTCTGTCATCTCCCTCCTGTTCCCTGCGGCGCGCCTCAAACATGGCTTCCGCCTTTTCCACCACTTCTTTTACATCCAGTCTGGCAAACAGGATCTCCGGTTTTTCTGTCACCCGATTGCCGGAAGGGTAAAGGCCAAATTCCTGCAGAGAGTCAAAATCACGGAGCGTGGTGTTAAGCTGCCGCGCAATATTCTCCGCGCACCGTGGCATAAACGGCTCCAGAAGCGAAGCGCCCATCACAATGCCTTCCGTCAGGTGATAGAGGACGGTGGCAAGCCGGTCATGGTCTTTTTCCTCTTTTGCCAGTATCCAGGGCATCGTTTCATCAATGTATTTATTACAGCGTTTAAAGAGCGCAAAAATCTCTGTGATAGCGTCCGCCACCCGCAGACTGTCCATCTTTTCCTGTACCCTGCCCGCTGCTGCGCAGGCCACTGCTTTCAGATCCTCGTCCACGTCATCCGTCACATGCCTGTCGCTGACGATACCGCCAAAATATTTGTTGCTCATGGAGATGGTACGGTTCACCAGATTGCCCAGGGTATTGGCAAGATCGGAATTGAGACGTTCAACCATCAGCTCCCAGGAAATCACACCGTCATTCTCAAACGGCATCTCATGAAGTACAAAATAGCGGACCGCATCCACACCAAAGAAATCCACCAGATCGTCCGCATAGATCACGTTGCCTTTGGATTTGCTCATCTTGCCGTCACCCTGCAGCAGCCATGGATGGCCAAAGATCTGCTTCGGCAGCGGCTCACCCAACGCCATCAGGAATATCGGCCAGTAAATCGTATGGAAGCGGATGATATCCTTACCGATCAGATGCAGATCGGCAGGCCAGTATTTCTTATACTGCTCTCCATTTTCACCACCGCAGTGATAGCCGATGCCGGTGATATAGTTGCTCAGGGCATCCATCCAGACATAAACCACATGTTTCTCATCAAAGTCCACGGGGATGCCCCACTTGAAGGATGTCCGTGAAACGCACAGATCCTGCAGGCCCGGAAGAAGGAAATTGTTCATCATCTCATTCCTGCGGGATACAGGCTGTATAAATTCCGGATGGCTGTTGATATGTTCGATCAGGCGGTCCGCATACTTACTCATCCGGAAAAAATAAGCCTCTTCTCTGGCCGGTTTTACTTCCCTGCCGCAGTCCGGACATTTTCCGTCCACAAGCTGTCCCTGTGTCCAGAAAGACTCACAGGGTGTACAGTACATCCCTTCATAAGCCCCTTTGTAAATATCCCCCTGCTCATAGAGACGCCTGAATATCTTCTGTACCTCTTTTTCATGCTTTTCATCCGTGGTACGTATGAAATTATCATAAGAGGTGTCCATCAGATCCCAGAGTTTTCTGATGGTTTCTACCACACCGTCTACAAACTCTCTGGGGGTGACACCGGCTTCCTGCGCTTTCAGTTCGATCTTCTGTCCATGCTCATCCGTCCCGGTCTGAAAAAAGACATCATATCCTTCTTTGCGCTTAAATCTGGCAATACTGTCCGCCAGTACGATTTCATAGCTGTTTCCGATATGGGGTTTCCCCGAAGTATAGGCGATAGCCGTCGTAATATAATAAGTTCCTTTGCTCATCAAAACTTTCCTTTCCTGTTACCAGTTTAAATCAATCTCTGTTCCCAGCTTTGCAGAATACTCTCACACACATCCACATCCATGGCATCCACCGCATCCTTCAGATGGGTAAACTGTTCCTGCTGCCAGTCCTCATAGGCATATCCGTTCATCCTCTTTACAATGCCTTCCATGGCGTCCATATCCAGGTCATCCATGGCCTGCCGCATATCCATAAAGCATGACAACAGCTCCTCATAAGAGATATCCTCTTTCTCTTCCGTTTTTACTTCCTCTTCACAAAACGGCGCCAATACGGGCAGATAGGATGTATACAGGCGCAGCAGTTCCTGCGTGTGCCTGTGTATATAGTCAGAGTTTCTGGCATTGCCCGCCATTTCCAGGGCGGCCGCCATCTCTGAGAGCGCCATGGCCCCAATCTGTTTGGAAGAACTTTTCAGCGCATGAACCTCTATCGTATACCCCGGCCATTCCTCCTGTTCTTCCAATTCCCTGATCAGACTGGCTTTTTTTTCGATGGAATGATAATATGCCTTTAAAACCGTACGGAACAGAGTTTCACTTCCGAGAAATTTCAGCGCATAGTCCACATCCAGATCCCCTATGGCAATTTTCTCTTTTCTCTCTGCTTTCTCCGTTGGTTCCTGCCTGTATATTTTCTGAATCTTTTCAACGGGAAGCCACTGTCTGATCTTTGCGATCAGCATCCGTAGTTCGATCGGTTTGGGCACAAAATCATTCATGCCTTCCTGACAGAACATTTCCTTTGTCCCTTCCACCGCATTGGCTGTCAGTGCGATGATGGGCACATCATTATATTCCGGATGAAACCGGCGGATCAGATGTGTGGTCTCCACCCCGTCCAGCTCCGGCATCATATGATCCATAAGTACAATATCATAATGGCGTTTGCTTATCTTGTCAATCGCCGTCTTGCCGCTGGATGCCGTATCTATTTTCATCCGCAGCGGCTCCAGAAGCCCTTCCGCTACTGTCAGATTCACAGCATTGTCATCCACGATGAGAACCTGCGCCGCCGGTGCCACAAAGTCAAACTCCTGCTCTCCGCTCTCGTTGCAGCAGTCCGGCTCCTCCCCATTCAGTATCATGGCAATATTAAAGGTGAAAAGAGGTTTTTTCAATAGCAGGAAGCCTGGCATATCATAATGTACGGTATCATCAAATTCCAATAAAAGAACAGCGGTAATCTCCGGGTGTTTCCCGACATATTCCTCCAGCGACGGTGTCAGGGCAGCCTTTTCCACAAACAGAAACAGTCTCTTATCTCCCAAAAGACTTTCCAGTTCCTGTCCGGTATTTATTTCCCGATAAACCACACCCAGTCTGTCCATATCTGTATGCAGCTGCGCTCTGACATATTCATTGCTGATCCAGCCTGCCACCAGCAGGGAATCCGCATCTTTGATCCTGATACAGGGCGTACTGTCCACAATTTTCTGCGGCAGATGAAACGAGAAGATGCTTCCATGTTCATATTCGCTTTCCACATGAATATTCCCATTCATCAGGGTAAGCAGCCGTCTGGAAATGGCCAGTCCCAGTCCCGTACCCTCGATATTCCGGTTCCGCTTGCTGTCCACCTGTTGGAATGACTGGAAGAGTTTATCAATATCTTCTTTTTTAATGCCAATGCCGGTATCTTCCACCGAGATGTTCAGTTCCATCTGCTTTGTTGCCGTTTTCTGATAATCAATACTGACAATGATCTCACCCTTTGAAGTAAATTTGGCGGCATTATTGGCAAGATTTAAAAGTACCTGTTTGATCCTGATATTATCGCCCTCCAGCCTGGTTGGCAAGTCAGGCGTAATATCCAGGACCAGCTCCACATCCTTTTCCTTCAGTCTCGTCATGATGATATTGGCCACATCATAGATCATGGACATGGGTTCATAGGCCACCGGGTTAATATCCATCTTTCCGGACTCAATCTTGGAGAAATCCAGGATATCATTGATAATAGTAAGCAGTGATTTCCCGGCTTCCTTGATCTGATGGATGTAATCCCTGGCAGTGGCAGGCAGGTCTTCCCGCAGCGCCATTTCCGCCATGCCGATAACCGCATTCATGGGAGTCCTGATCTCATGGCTCATATTGGCCAGAAAATCGGATTTCATATTGGCGGTCTTTTCCAGTTCTTTATTGGCATGATAAACCACAAAATTATTATACGCCATGTCAGACAGCACATCGGCAATCGTATAGAGAAATCTGGCGGCATTGTCGATATTTCTGCGTTCCACGATCTGGAGCTGTTCTGCCGCTTCCAGATATTTGTCCGGATCCATGCCGATCTCTTCCGCTACCCGCCTCAGTTCCCTTTTATTAGGCGGCGCTGTCAGAACCTGGCCGCCTACAAAGCAGCCTACGATCCTGTCTCCGGCCATAATCGGCGCCGCGAAATTTACCAGCCCCGCATGACAGAAATAAATACTTGCCTTTCCTCTTTTCACCGCCAGCGCACCGCCGTTTTTATTGCTGATCTGACAGCGCTCACATCCCTCCGGGCAGCTTCTGGTATACAGACACAGATCCGTAAACCGCGACCCTTCCGTCACCGGACATCCGTTGACATCGGTGGTAACGGCAGCGATACCCGCCATACCGGAAAAAGCATCCTGTATCCGCTGCAAAGTCCTTCGGTCTATCAGATCCGTCAAATGTAATTGCGTGTCAATACGTTCCATCATCCGCTCAATCCTTTTTACAATATCAGTCAGTCTGTACCGGTCACCTTTTTGATAATTTCCAGCAGTTTACTCCGTTCTACCGGTTTGAGCAGATAGCCCTGCGGTTTTAACGCCAGCGCCTCCTGAATCTTTTCACGCTCTGACACACCCGTCAGGAACACCACTGGTATCTCTCTGATCTCTTCCTTGGCCCGTATCTTCTCCAGAATTTCCGCGCCGCTCTCCACCGGCATCTGATAATCCAGAAGAATCAGATCGGGACGCCTGCGCTCCAGATATTTAAGGGCTATCTTACCGCTGACGGCGGTAGCCACATCATATTCTTCCCGGAGCTGCTCCTTCAGCATCTTAAGCATAAGCGGATCGTCATCGACTACCAGGATAAGCCTGCGCTTTGGCGGCTGCGGCTCTTCGGGCGGCTGCGTCTGCATAGTTACCATCCGCTCAAAAGCAGCCACACGTTCCATGAACGCATCCTCGTCATCCGCCTCTCCCCCGCGCGGGAATGGGGAAACGCCCAAAGCAGAGCCGGCCATGGCAGAGGGAGATATGGCCGGCTCCTCTTCTGCCGCTCCCGGATTCCTTCTTTTCATTAACTTCTCTATTTCCTTCTGCACACTGTCTGCAGAAAGTGGCTTGTAAAGTACAAGGTCGGCAGTGTTGACTGCCACCCGTTCAAACTCATCGCAATCTTCTTTCGAACCGATCACAACAAAAGCGATGCGCTGCTCCTGAAATTTATATCTGATGCTGATGATCTGATTGTAATTTTCCCTCGGCTCATTGTAAAGGCAATATACAAAAATATCAGGTTCAAAGTATCTGATATGCCTGAGCATGTCGTCATGGCGGGCCGATGTGGTCAGTGCTTCAAAGCAGTCATACATCTGCTCAAAGAAGTCGTCAATGATGGAATTACTTTTTCCGGTTAACAGTACTCTGTATTTCATACCTGATCCTTTCTGTTTTTTACTGGTGCTGCCCCAGCAGTCGGCGCACGTTCTCCGCAATATTCCCTCCGAAGACCGAACTCCCCGCGACGATTACATTCGCACCGGCCTCTGTTACAACACCTATGTTGTCCGCCGTAATACCGCCATCCACTTCGATATCGGTGTCAAGTCCATGCGCCGTAAGAAGCTGCCTTGTCTGTCTGATCTTTTCCGTGGAGAAAGGAATATATTTCTGTCCCCCGAAGCCGGGCTCCACTGTCATAATCAAAATCATCTCCACTTTTTCCAGCCAGGGAAGCAACTCCTCCGCCGGAGTGGCAGGTTTTATGGATATCCCGGCCCTGCAGCCAGCTTTGTGGATCCGTTCTATTGTCTCATCCACCAATCCCCTGGCGGCTTCCAGATGGAAGGTGACCATATCCGCGCCGATCCGCGCAAATTCTTCCACATACCGAATCGGCTCCATGATCATCAGATGGACATCAAAGAACAGATCGGTCTGTTTCCTGATTGAGGAGATCACAGGCATCCCAAAGGATATGGACGGGACAAACATCCCGTCCATAACATCAATGTGAAGATATTTTGCACCGGATCTCTTAACTTCCTGAATCTGCTCACCCAGAATATTAAAGTCAGCAGCCAGAATTGATGGTGAAATAATCCTCTCCCTGTTCATACTCCAACTACTCCTGTACAAATGCCTTTACTTTCGCACAAATCCCTTTGCCGTCCAGACCATACTTCTCAAGCAGGCCGCCCGCAGTACCGGACTCGCCGAATACATCATACATACCGATTCTGCATACTTTCGTAGGCAATTTCTCGCTCAGCAGGTCGCAGACAGCGCTTCCCAGCCCGCCGATCACAGAATGCTCTTCTGCTGTCACCACTTTACCGGTTTTCTTTGCAGAAGCCAGTACCAGTTCTTCATCCAGAGGCTTGATCGTATGGATGTTGATCACTTCCGCCTCAATTCCGTCAGCTGCCAGCTGCTCTGCCGCTTCCAGCGCGCCGCAGACACAGGTGCCGGTGGCAATGATCGTCACATCTTTTCCCTCTCGCAGCAGCGTCCCTTTACCAATCTCAAACTTATAATCCGCGCCGTCATTGATTACCGGCACTGCCGCGCGGCCAAACCGCAGATATACAGGGCCATCGAAATTGATTGCCGCTTCCACGGCCGCTTTTGCTTCCACATCATCAGAAGGTACGATCACAGTCATGCCCGGGATCGTGCGCATCAGCGCAATATCCTCATTACACTGGTGCGTAGCGCCGTCCTCTCCTACGGTAATCCCTGCATGGGTCGCACCGATCTTCACATTCAAATGCGGATAACCGATAGAATTTCTCACCTGCTCAAAATTACGTCCTGCCGCAAACATGGCAAAAGAACTGATAAAGGGAATCTTTCCGCAGGTGGCCAGTCCTGCCGCAATACCGGTCATATTACATTCTGCGATACCGCAGTCGATATGGCGGTCCGGAAATGCCTTCTGGAATACTCCCGTCTTGGTAGCGCCTGCAAGATCTGCGTCCAGAACTACCAGATTCGGATATTTGGCACCGCACTCAGCCAGCGCATTGCCGTAACTTTCTCTCGTTGCAATCTTCTTCACGTCAGCCATCAGTTTGCACCTCCCAGTTCTTCTCCGATCTTGTCAAGATCTGCCATCGCTGTCTTATATTCCTCATCGCTGGGCGCCTTGCCGTGCCAGCCCGCATTGTTTTCCATAAAGGAAACGCCTTTCCCTTTCACAGTCTTCATGATAATGGCTGTAGGCTGTCCTTTGGTTTCCCTTGCCTGCTTCATGGCAGCCGCAATCTCATCCAGATCGTTGCCATTGATATTGATCACATGGAAGTTGAACGCCTCAAACTTTTTGTCAATGGGATACGGGGAGCAGACATCCTCAATCTTACCGTCAATCTGCAGTCCGTTATTGTCCACGATCACCACCAGATTGTCAAGTTTCCTGTGGCCTGCAAACATGGCCGCTTCCCAGATCTGGCCTTCCTGAATTTCTCCGTCACCGCAAAGGCAGTATACGCGGTAATCCTTCTGATCCAGCTTGGCTGCCAGCGCCATTCCTGCCGCCGCGGAAAGTCCCTGTCCCAGAGATCCGCTGGACATATCCACCCCGGGGGTCTCCTGCATACAGGGATGCCCCTGCAGATAAGAACCCAGCTTACGCAGTGTCTTTAAATCTTCCACCGGGAAATATCCTCTGTGTGCCAGCACGGAATACAGCCCCGGCGCCGTATGTCCTTTGGAAAGCACAAACCGGTCTCTGTCTTCCATTTTGGGATTTTTCGGATCAATGTTCATCTCTTCAAAATAAAGATACGTAAACAGATCAGCGGCGGAAAGGGATCCGCCCGGATGCCCTGCCTTCGCACTATGCACTGCTGTCACGATACCCTTACGAACTTCATTAGCCATCTTCGCTAATTCCAGTTTGTTCATAGCCTTGTCCTCCATCCTATCATTTTCGTAACAGCTCAGAAGACTGAGCTGTTACAAATTTTCTGCTTCTTTTAATGTAGCATAATCCGCTGCTTTCGTCCATAGCTCTGTGGGGAAATAAAAATTCCCTCTGCCACACGATCACGTATTCTGTCCGTAATATGCATTGGCTCCATGTTTGCGGAAGTAGTGTTTATCCTGCAGTTCCTGCGGAGCCGGCTTATTCTTCGGATTGATCATCTCACAGCGGGCGGCCATCTTGGCAACCTCATCCAGCACTACCGCATTGTGTACCGCTTCATGCGCATCTTTGCCCCAGGTAAACGGACCATGGTTCTTACAGAGTACGGCGGGCATTGCCACAACATCTATGTCATTTTCTTTAAAGTAGTTGACAATCAGCACACCTGTATTGACTTCATATCCCGCATCAATTTCTTCCTTTGTCAGGTTTCTCACACAAGGGATTTCCCCATACATATAGTCTGCATGTGTCGTGCCATAGCAGGGAATCCCTCTGCCGGCCTGTGCCCAGCTTGTCGCCCAGGAGGAATGTGTGTGTACGACGCCGCCCACTTCCGGAAATCCTTTGTAGATCTCCACATGAGTAGGCGTATCGGAGGAAGGTTTATACTTACCTTCCACTTTCCTGCCTTCCAGATCTACCACAACCATATCTTCCCATGTCAGCTTGTCATAATCCACGCCGCTTGGTTTGATCACAAAAAGTCCTTTTTCCCTGTCTATCCCGCTTACATTCCCCCAGGTAAAAGTAACCAGTCCATACTTTGGAAGCAGCATATTGGCTTCATATACCTCTTTTTTCAGTTCTTCTAACATATCGAAGCATCTCTCTTTCCCAGTTTACATCATTTCAGATAGTCAATGGCAGCGCGTTCGATCGGCAGACCTTTGGTATAGCGTTCGATAAACGCGTCAAACCCTGCCACATCCTTTGCGTCCGGTTCGATCCGGCTTCCCTTTTCGCCTGCAAATACGGCACGGTTAAGGAATTGATCCAGTTCCTCACCCGCTTCTTTGTGAATCATATAGGATGCCAGCAGTGCGATTCCCCATGCGCCGCCTTCTCCTGCAGTCTCCATAACAGAAACAGGGGTATTGATGGCAGCGGCCAGAATCCTCTGTCCCACACCCTTTGTCTTGAACAGACCGCCATGGCCAAGAATCTCATCCACCTGTACGCCTTCTTCCTTGAACAGGATATCGAGTCCCGTCTTTAAAACACCCAGAGAGGCAAACAGATTCACACGCATGAAATTGGCGAGACTGAACTTCGCGTTAGGCGTACGTACAAAGAGGGGACGCCCTTCTTCCATGCCCACGATGTGTTCGCCGGAAAAATAGTTGTATGCCAGCAGGCCGCCACAGTCAGCATCACCTTCCAGCGCTTTGTGATAGAGGGTCCCAAACAGTTTGTTCATATCTACGTCAATGCCAAAACTCTCTGCAAATTCCTTAAAAATATTAACCCATGCATTCAGATCGGAGGTACAGTTATTGCAGTGCGCCATTGCCACCAGATGGCCGTTGGGTGTCGTCACCAGATCAATCTCTTCATGTACTTTGGAAAGTTCCTTTTCCAGTACGATCATACCGAATACGCTCGTACCTGCGGAGACATTACCGGTCCGTACCTTCACACTGTTGGTCGCCGCCATACCGGTTCCCGCATCCCCTTCCGGCGGGCACAGCGGAATATCCGCTTCCAGTTCGCCACTCACATCAAGGAATGCCGCGCCTTCGGCCGTCAGTGCGCCCGCATCCTCACCTGCGCTCAAAACGCCCGGCATGATATCGGCCAGTTTCCAGTCAAATCCATAAGAAGCCGTCACTTCATCGAAGCTGGCAATCATCGTCTTGTTGAACTGTCCGGTAGCGATATCAATGGGGAACATCCCTGACGCCTCTCCCACACCCAGTACTTTGCGTCCGGTCAGTTTCCAGTGGATATAGCCTGCCAGTGTGGTAAAGAAAGCGATATCCTTCACATGCTCTTCTTTGTTCAGAATTGCCTGATACAGATGGGCAATACTCCATCTCTGGGGAATATGATAGTTAAACAGTTTTGTCAGTTCTTCCGATGCCTGCTCCGTAATGGTATTTCTCCAGGTACGGAACGGCACCAGCAGCTGAGCGTCCTGATCAAACGCCATATAGCCATGCATCATGGCACTGAAACCGATCGCACCCAGCTTCCTGATTCCCGTGCCGTACTGTGCCCTGACATCTTCCAGCAGGCTTTGGTAGCAGTCCTGCAGCCCCTTATGGATCTTATCCAGGCTGTAAGTCCAGATCCCATCCACATAGTCATTTTCCCAGTCATAGCTGCCGGATGCAATGGGCGCATTGTCTTCCCCGATCAGCACTGCTTTGATACGGGTGGAACCAAACTCAATGCCAAGAACCGCTCTGCCGGCTTCTATTACGTTCTTTACCGCATTTTTATCTATGCTCATGTCTTATAACCCCTTTCATTTCGGCTTTTTGTTTTGCAGCAGCCCCTGCAATGTATAAAATCTGTCTTTCCTGTCATCTGAATGCCAGTTCATTCCATCTCAGTTCATTCTTCAGGTTTCTGATGGTGGTATTCTTGTCGATCACCACACTTTCAATACCCATGGCTGCCGCCCAGTCAACCATCTGCTCTACGCTCAGATCATAGGTGAAGGCAGTATGATGAGCGCCGCCTGCCAGAATCCATGCTTCCGCACCCGTATACAGATCAGGCTGCGGTGTCCAGTAGTTGATGCCTACAGGCAGTTTGGGAAGCGGCTTCTCCACTTTCTTACAGTCAACCGCATTAATAATCAGACGGAATCTGTGTCCAAGATCAACCAGGGATGTGGCGATACCGCTGCCCTCCTTAGCCTGGAATACGATACGGGCAGGATCTTCCCTGTTGCCCATGGACAGAGGCTGGCACTTCATGGTGATGGGGCCTTCCGCAATGGCGGGGCACACTTCCAGCATATGAGCCTGAATGATGCCTTCCTTGCCGGGAACAAAATTATAGGTATAATCTTCCATAAAGGAGCTGCCTTTTGCATTGGGAACACCGGCTGTCATAATCTTGATCAGACGATCCATGGCAGCGGTCTTCCAGTCGCCTTCGCCGCCAAAGCCATAGCCTTTTTCCATCAATCTCTGCACCGCAAGGCCCGGGAGCTGTTTCAACCCGCCCAACATACCAAAATGGGTAACAAACGCCTGATAATTTCCCTCTTCCAGGAATTTCTCCATACCGATCTCAATCTGCGCCTGCACTGCCACATGTCTTCTGAATTCTGCTTCGTCTCTGCCTTCGAGTGCCACCTCATACTTGCTGTAATATTCATCCGTGAGAGCATTGACATCACCTTCGGGTACGGCGTCAACCAGTTCCACCAGATCATTCACATTATAATGGTCGATCTCCCAGCCGAATTTGATCTGTGCTTCTACCTTATCACCTTCCGTTACGGCTACATTGTTCATATTATCACCGAAGCGGCAGACACGGATATGAGAAGATTCCATAACGCCGATGGCCGTGCGCATCCAGCTTCCCAGTTTTTCCTGTACCCGCACGTCACTCCAGTGGCCCACGATCACTTTTCTCTCGATTCCCATACGGCTGACAATATGACCGTACTCACGATCTCCGTGTGCGGACTGATTTTCATTCATGAAATCCATATCCATGGTATCATAAGGGATTTCCTCATTGAACTGTGTATGTAAATGGCACAGCGGTTTCTTATATTCCTGCAGACCGATGATCCACATTTTAGCGGGAGAGAAGGTGTGCATCCATGTGATCACGCCGGCACAATCCTCATCGTTGTTGGCTTCATTAAAGGTCTTTCTGATGGATGCCTGGTCGATCAGGGTCGGACGGAGCACTACTTCATACGGCAGTTTCCCGCCTGCGTTCAGTCCTTCCACGATCTTTGCGGAATGTTCTGCCACATGGCGCAGGCACTCATCTCCATAAAGATCCTGAGAACCGGTACAAAACCAGAATTTGTAATTTTTTGCTGCTTTCATCTCTTAACCTCCTGTTAAACGCTTGGCAGTCTTCCGCCTGTTTTCATATCCATGCATGGTCCGGAAGCCTGCGGTTTTCTATGTTATTTTAAATTCCTGACAGAATCGCGTTGTGTTACGGTTACATCGAATTCATAATTGCCGTCAAACCTGGGATTCTTTATCATCTCCAACAGGTTATGGGCGGCTTTTTCCCCGAGCAGTTCCATGGGGTATGGTATGGATGTGATCTTTATACTTCCCAGTACGGCCAGTTCGGAATCGTCAATGCTGACAACCGATAAATCATCAGGGATGCGAATGTCGAGGCGGGGCAGGACTTTTGTCAGCGCAAAGGTCACCTCGTCATTATAGGAAACCAGCCCTGTACAGCCTTCCAGCCTGTCTTTGATCTTTTCCTGTAATTTAATAAAATTCTTCACGTCTTCGGTATCAATCCACAGAATGTGAGATTCGTCACAGACAAGTCCCGCCTCATTCAGGGCTTCCATAAAGCCTCTGTAACGGAGATGCCCCTGTCCGTCATCCAGCTTGAAAATGCCTGCGATCTCTTTATGTCCTTTCTCAATCAGATGTCTGGCAGCCACTTTCCCGGCCTGTATATCATTCATGGAAACATGGGGCGCCCCCAGTGCCGGATAGAAGCTATTGATAAAAAGTACCGGTATCCTTCTTTTCTGAAGTTCCTGATAATAGGCGAGATTCAGGTTCGGAAGGGCACTCTTGGTCGCTTCCACAATCAGCCCGGTCACTTCATCTTTTTCCAGAATATCCTCCAGAACGGTCCTCTCTCTGTTTACCAGATTATTGGTAAATGCAATCTGAACAGGGTAACCTTCCTTGAAGAGCACATTTTCTATGGTCTGGATTGTTTTGGGAAAAATATAATTGTCCAGGTACGTCATAATGACCCCGATCCTGTTTTGTCTGGCAGGATTTTCGATATAAAGATCTTTCCGTATATAAGTCCCGCTTCCCTGCACCCGTTCCAGCACATGGTCTGTCTCCAAAACACTGATGGCATGCCGTACTGTCTGCCTGCTCAGGCCGAACATCCTGCTCAGTTCATTCTCTGAATACATTTTTTCTCCGGGAAGCACTTTCTTCAGTTCAATCTGTTTCTGTATCCAGCCTGCAAGCTCCAGATATTTCGGTATATTCTCAGCCATTCTCTTTACTACCCAAAAAGGCTGCCCATGGGACGGGAGTCACATTGGCAGCCTTCATCCCCTACTTAGTATTCAGGCTATCCAGCCATTTAGCTCTTCTTGTTTTTGGAGATTACGTCAACTGTAACCGCACCCAGAAGTACGGCACCCTTTACGATCTTCTGAATATCTGTGGACCAACCATACAGGGACATACCGTTGTTCAGGATACCCATAATGAAAGCACCCACAACGGCACCTGTGATCGTACCTGCACCGCCGGCTACCGCTGCGCCGCCGATATAACAGGAAGCGATGGCATCCATTTCGAATCCGTCACCGGCCTTCGGTGTGGAGGATGCATTACGTGCGGAAAGGACAATACCTGCCAGGGCACTCAGAATACCCATGTTTGTGTATACCCAGAAAAATACTTTCTTTGTATCAATACCGGAAAGGTTAGCCGCCTTGCGGTTGCCGCCCAGTGCGTAAATCTGACGGCCGGCAACGGTTTTGCTTGTAATGAACGCATATGCGCCAACCAGAAGCGCCATAATCAGCAAAACGAAAGGAAGTCCGTTGTAACGTGCCAGCTTATAGAAGAAGAACCATACAATCACAAGCATAACTGCTTCTTTGACAGCAATCTGCCACATAGGGTTGGTGGCAAAGTTGTATTTTTTCTTTGTGGCGATGTTTTTCATTTCACTTAAAATCAGTACGACAGACACGGTCGCTGCGACGATGATGCTGATCAGATCCAGGGTGCCATCACCGAAAGGAACTTTGATCGTAGGAAGGAAGCCCGCGCCGATGAATACGAAGTTATCCGGCAGAGGACCTTTTGTCTGTGCCTGCAGCACAGTATATGTAAGACCACGGCCCATAAGCATCGTTGCCAGTGTCACAACAAAAGGCGGGATGCCAAGGTAAGCGATGAAGAAGCCTGCAAACATACCGATGATCAGGCCGATTGCCAGTGCGGCAATAATCGCAACCCACATGTTCATCTTATAATCAACCATTACGATGCCGGCCGCCGCACCTGTCACGGCAACAACGGAGCCAACGCCCAGATCGACGTTACCGGTCAGTACGCAGAGAAGCATGCCGACTGCCAGGATGACAACGTATCCGTTCTGCATAATCAGGTTGTTGATGTTGGCGGGGGAGAGGTTCTTTCCGCCTGTCATAACGGCAAAAATCAAATAAATGGCAATCAGTGCAAGAAACATGCCGTACTGCTTCATGTCGAGATTAACTTCTTTTTTGTTAGTCATTTCCATCTTCCTTTCTATTATGAGCCATAATACATTGCATAATCTTTTCCTGTGTTACTTCTTCTTTGGTCAGTTCCCCTGCGATCTCACCCTCATTGATCACATAAACTCTGTCACATGTACCGATGATTTCCGGCATTTCGGAAGAAATAACAATGACCGCCTTCCCGGCTTTTGCAAGGTCATTGATGACACAATAGATCTCGTATTTCGCACCTACGTCGATACCACGGGTAGGCTCATCGAGGATCAGTACATCAGGCTGTGTCAGCATCCATTTGGCAAGCACCACCTTCTGCTGATTACCGCCGGAAAGCGAACCCACTACCTGCTCTATGGAATTTGCCTTGATGTTGATCTTCTTTTTGTATTCTTCGGCGGCAACGATTTCATCATTGCCATTGATCACGCCATGGCTGGAGAAAAATTTGGGACGCGCTGCCATCGCCATATTTTCCTTGATATCATTGATCAGCACCAGGCCATAAGTCTTACGGTCTTCCGACACATAGGCAAGCTTGTTCTCGATCGCGTCTTTTACGGTTTTTAACTGTACTTCCTTACCGTTAATCTTTACGCTGCCGCTGATTTTCTGACCATAGCTGTGGCCAAACAGGCTCATGGCAAACTCTGTTCTGCCTGCCCCCATCAGCCCTGCAAGCCCAACTACTTCACCTGCCTTCACACTGATATTGATATTCTTCAGCATCTGGCGGTTGCCGTCATCGGGATGAAATACATTCCAGTCTCTGACTTCAAAGATCGTATCGCCAAGCTTAACCCCCTCACGGGCCGGATACCGATTTGTAAGTTCACGTCCTACCATACCTTTAATGATACGGTCTTCTGTAAATTCATCCACACCTTTGATAATTGTCTCAATGGACTGACCATCACGGATCACGGTAACCGCATCGCAGACATATTCAATCTCGTTCAGTTTATGGGAAATGATAATACAGGTCACGCCCTGTTTCTTCAGTTCCAGCATAATGTCAAGCAGTTTGCGGCTCTCCTCATCGTTCAGAGCGGCGGTTGGTTCATCCAGAATCAGAAGTTCAACTTTCTTCGCCATCGCCTTGGCAATCTCGATCAGCTGCTGTTTGCCGACGCCGAGGGTACTCACCTGTACGTTGACATCTTCGTGTTCCAGACCGACTTTTTCCAGCATTTCCTGGGCTTTTTTCCTCGTCTTCGTCCAGTCGATGATTCCTTTGGCGGAAGTCTGCTCATTCCCCAGGAATACATTTTCTGCCACCGAAAGATTGGGACTAAGCGCCAGCTCCTGATGAATAATTACGATGCCCTTTGCTTCGCTGTCGCGCAGGTTGTGAAAATTACAGGTTTCGCCTTTGTACACGATGTCGCCTGAATAGGTACCGTGAGGATACACACCGGACAGTACGTTCATCAGGGTGGACTTGCCGGCCCCGTTTTCGCCGCACAGTGCATGAATCTCACCGCGTTTTACTTTCAGATTAACATCATTCAAAGCCTTAACGCCCGAAAATTCTTTCGTAATATGATTCATCTCCAAGATGTAATCCGACATTTTCTCAGCTCCTTTTCTTTGATTTTTTTATCTTATGATATGAACCCCGAAAGATTCAAAAAGGGCGGCAGCTTTTCCTGCCGCCACCCTATCATAACTTTTTTAAATTGCAGATCCGTGTCCCGGGATTACTCAGCAAGCTGCTCTTCTGTGTAATATCCGCCGTCCACGATGATCTCTTTGTAGTTGTCCTTGTCAACCGCTACCGGTGTGCACAGATAAGACGGAACTACGATCACGTTGTTGTTGTACTGCTCGGTATCGTTGATTTCAGGCTCTTCACCTTCCAGAACTGCCTGCACCATCTTTACGCACTTCTCAGCCAGGAGACGTGTATCTTTGTAGATGGACATTGTCTGGGAACCGGAGATGATGTTCTTGGTAGCCATCAGCTCTGCATCCTGACCTGTTACCAGCGGCCAGTTGTCAGCCGTGTAGCCTGCACCTTCCAGAGCTGCCTTGCAGCCATATGCGAAGCCGTCAAAAGCGGTTGCGCAGATATCAAGATCTTCGTCAGCATAGAAACCGGTCAGATAGTTCTCGCAGTTCTGCTGTGCCGTTTCCTGAGACCATCTGAGGATACAGGTATCATCAAAGGATGTTCTGCCGGACTTGCAAACCAGCGTGCCTTTGTCCAGATAGGGCTGAAGCACTTCCATCAGACCGTCATATAACATATGCGCGTTGTTGTCATCAGGAGAACCCATGAAGAACTCGATGGTATAGGTTTCGGTTGTGTTGGCAAGGTCTTTCTTCTCTTCGATATATTTGCCGATTGCCGTGCCGACACCCTTGTTGTCAAATGTTGCATAATAGGAAACTGCGTCCGTATCCATCAGCAGACGGTCATATGCGATGATCGGAATGCCTGCTTCTTTCGCCTGTGCTTCTACGTTAACCAGTGCGGAAGAGTCAATGGAAGCGATAACCAGGCAGTTAGCGCCGCTGGCGATCATGTTCTCGATCTGAGAAACCTGAGCCTGTACATCATCCTCTGCATACTGAAGATCCACTTCATAGCCAAGCGCTTCCAGCTGTGCCTTCATGTTTGCGCCGTCGTTGATCCATCTCTCGGAAGACTGGGTAGGCATTGCCACGCCGACCTTCTTACCGTTTGCCTCAGCCGGTGCCGCCGCTGCTTCCCCTTCTGCGGGCGCCTCTGCGTTCTCAGCCGGTGCTTCTGCATTATCAGCAGCCGGTGCCGTTGTTTCTGCCTGCTCGCCACCGCCGCAGCCTGTCAACAGAGTTGCTACCATTGCCACGCTGAGCAATGCGCCTAAAAGTTTCTTTTTCATGTCCTTTCCTCCCTGCATGATATTTTTTAAAAAGTTGTATTTACAATCCATACAAGTTGTATGGTCTTGTACGTTTTTTGCGTGCCTGCTATTTCTTCGGCAGCTTCTTTTCCGCACTGTTTGTGCGCTTTGTATATTTTTTATGCAAGATGCCGCAATGTCGCTGTCATCTTTTCTATAAAGCGCCGGGAAGCGACCTCCCGTGTGTATTAATATCATATAGTAACGGCCTGCATTTGTCAATAGTTTTTACAAAAAAATGTGTACATTTCCCTCCAAGTTGTATGTATACAAATTAATTTCTCATAACATACGTCAGACAACCCTGCAAGGTTTGTGCTGACAGCCGCTTTGATGCCCTGCCGACAGGGCATTTCCAATCCGCTGATGATCACTGATCATCCGTCGGCGAACTGTTCGCTTCGTCCTTTTCGGACAGAATCGTCTCTGTTGTCTCCGCACAATCTTTTGTCTCTGCGTTTTCGGCGGTTTCCGTTTCCCCCTCTCCCGCGTCCATTTCGCCGCCCACATACTTGCCCCGCAGCAGATCACGCCCCGAGAAAAATACAAGCAGCAGTCCGATCACCGCAAAGGCAACCATAAAAATGCCCAGAAAATACTTGTCCCTTCCTTCGCCGCCGACAACACCATCCATCAGTCCATAGGAGAGGTAGATGACATAAGCGCCTACCAGTACTCTGATCGTCAGTGAAAATTTGGGCGGCAGATACTTTGTGGGAATCTTTCCATCCGCATTTGTATATTTGTTTGACATTTTGACACCTCCATGATTCTATTGTTTCCGTATCCTTCTGTAATATATAAGTATAGCAAAAAATGCCGCGATGTACAATGGCGCCATGAAAAGGCCCCGGCAAGCACACAAGGGAATTAAAATTTTCAAAAGTCTTTCCGATATGGGCCTTCAGTGTTATACTGATACTATTGTGAATGGCAGTCGGCATTTCTTATATCATGCGTGGCCTGGCATTCTGTGGATGCGCAATAGAATAAACAAATCAGGAAAGGAAAACAACCAATGAAAACAAAATTACTGACACTGTTATGTACGCTGGGGCTTATGCTTGGACTGACCGGATGCGGCGGTCAGGATCTGCCCATGGAAGCCACTTTCGACGGATACACTGTCGTACTGGGACAAACCACCATGCAGGATCTGATTGATGAGGGGTATGAACCTCATCTGCAATCAAGGCAGGACGTGGCCAGAGACGGCGACAAATATATCAGCTTTTATTATAGCCTTGACAAGGGCGCAGGTTACCAGTTCTGGGTTACAGTCTGTGTTCCCTGGGGCGGCGGTGCGGATATCAGCAGTGAGACAACACAGTCTCTTACGGAAGGAATCGTAAAATCCGTATCCTTCTCCAAGGGGTCCACGGAAAAAATGACGGCTACATACAATGGCGTTGATATCCAGGAGCTGAGTTTTGAATATGCCGCCGATGAATGGGGCGCAAAGCAGGAGGACGACACATCCAAAGTAACCTGGAAGGCTCCTCTGAAAAGAGGTTCTCTGAAGCTGGAAGCAGAAGACACGTTCGAAGAGGTATTTTATGAGCTGACAGTCAGCCTGTCACAGAAAGAATTCGAAAACATGCAGAAATAAAACAGGAGAATCCAAATGCCAGAACTTCCCATGAAATCAACGGCTGCCTGCGACCACAATTCCATCCTGCAGCTCAACAGGACGACGCAGGATATCAAATCCTCTCAGAACATCCTGTCACTGAATATGGGCCATACCGCCGGAGCACGTAAGCCTTCCCGGGAACATCCCCCGCTACGGCCCCTGTCCGGGGCCTCTGCCGAGGCATCCATGCCGCACAGGCAGCCGCAGCCATCTGCCGCGCCGGCCATGCAGGGATTCATGGTTCCGCAGCTTTTCCATCCGCTTCGCAAGGGTCAGAAAGTTGTCCTGGATTCTGTCGGCAGTGCCGGCAAAATCAGAGTCTGTCTTGGCTGGAATACAGATCATCCGCTCTGTGACATTGATGTGTCCGCGTTTATCCTTGGCAGTGGCAACAAGGTTCTGGGGGATGACTGGTTTGTCTTTTACGGTCAGCCGGACAGCCCTGACAGAAGCATCCACTTCTCACCGAATGGCGATCCCGACAGGCAGTATATCTCTGTCGATTTAAACGCTCTGGACATGCGCGCGCAGAAGATTGTTTTCGTCCTCACCATCAATGAGGCCGCCGCAAACAATCTGAATTTCAGCATGGTAAGAGACGCTTATGCCCGGATATTGAAAGAAGACAGCAAAGAGGAACTGGTCAGTTTCCGGATGACAGATTATTATGCCAACGTGATTTCCATGATGATCTGCGAAATTTATCTGCATAACGAAAACTGGAAATGTACCGCAGTCGGAAACGGTGTTGCCAGAGATTTGGCCGGTTTGTGCGCTCTCTATGGCGTCGCACTCATCTGACAGAGGAGGAAATAAATAAATGCTTACCTTTGAAACAATCAATGAACTGACTCTGAAGGTAACCTGTACCGGGAGCGACGTCCTGATCACCAAGGCCGGCGCCTTTATCGCCGGGGAAAGCAGTGGCGGAAAAAATTATAAATTTGAAAAGCTGCTGCTGGGGCCTCAGAATAATTTCGCACAGGCAGCTCTTGGCTCCCTGATCCGGCGCGCCACCGGGGAAAATCTTCCTTTGATGAAGGTAACAATGTCCGGCGACAGTGTCACCTATTATGCGAACTATGGCCAGCATGTGGTGATCTATAAGCTGGACAGGGGAGAAATCGTCTCCGTGGAATCCGAAAATATCCTGGCGTTTACGCAGGATTGTGACTACAGTGTCCGTTTTATCGGCGCCGGGGTCATGTCGCAGAAGGGTCTGGCAACTACCACCCTCACCGGGAACGGGCAAAACGCCTACGTTGCCATCCTTTCCGACGGCAATCCCATCGTACTGAGCAACACCGCAAACCACAATACCCTTTCCGCAGATCCGGATGCCGTAATTTGCTGGATGAGCCGCCAGGGGCACGGCGACCCCCAGATTAAGACTGATCTGTCCTGGAAAAACCTCATCGGCCAGCACTCCGGCGAATCCTATGCCTTCGAATGGTCCGGAAATCAGCCTGTCACCGTACTGATACAGCCCTCTGAACGCGGCGGCGGCATCCGGGTCGGCATCGACTGAAAAGCAAAAAGTGCCGGTAACGGAAAACACAGCAAAAGCGGCAACTGCCAGCCAATCTGCGCCGGCAATTGCCGCTTTTGTCATCTTTTGTTTTATATCTTAGGAAGTGCTGATTAAATCATCGTTTCCCTTATCTCTGACTATGCCTTTTTGGCTTCCTTCACCTTGGCAAATACAGCCTGCAATACAATAAAGAAGCAAAGCAGGATCGCCGTAATGATGTTTGCCCAGGAACTGATCAGTTTACCGTTTGTCTTCACCAGACTGGAAATCGTACCGTTAATCAATACGCCAAACAGAGAACCGATCACATTACCCACGCCGCCTGTCAGAAGCGTACCGCCGATGACTGCCGAGGATATGGCATCCATTTCCATACCGGTTGCCTGCTGTGTCGTACCGCACATGGTATTTAAGCAGTAGCAGATACCGCCGATGGAGGTCAGAAAACTGTTCAGCACATAAGCGCGCATGGTCACGGATTTTACATTCAATCCCATCAGCGTAGCAGACTGCTGGTTGCCACCCACCGCATAGAGGCTGCGGCCAAAGCGGGTATAACGCAGCATCAGGAAGATCACTACCACAATCAGCAGCGCCACAAGGACAGACGCGCGGATATAAGGCACCTGATAGATCCCTTTCTTATTTACATAACCGCCAAAGGGAATGCTGATCTTCGTACTCGATAATTTTGTAAAAAGCGGATCGCTGACGATACTTACCTGATCCGTACAGAGTACGGCTGTCATACCTCTGGCAAAGAACATACCTGCCATCGTGACGATAAAGGGCTGTATCTTCAGATAGGCCACGCAGTAGCCCTGCGCCAGGCCGAATATCAGGCCGATCGCCAGAATCATCACCATCAGAACCGGACTGCTCATACCCCAGTGCTCGATGCCCACTGCCAGCAGCATACAGTCTACGGCTACGAGAGAACCCACCGAAATATCAATACCGCCGGTAAGCATAACACAGGTCATACCACTGGCAACGCAGATCAGACCCGCATTATTGATCAGAATATTGAGAAATGTCTGCAAATGAGCAAATCCCTTGGCGGAATACACCAGACAGCCGCCCAGATACATCACAGCAAACAGTACAATCGTGATCAGAAGCAATACATTGTTGCCGTTCAGTTTTGTCTTTTTCATGCTGCCTTCGCCTCCTTTGCCGCTTTTTTCGCAGAGAGTTTTTTGAAGTAATCCTTCACCGGTTCTGCCTGCAGAACAACGATCAGAATTACGACGATCGCCTTGAATACCGGCGCCTGTGCGGAGGAGATACCCAGCGCATACATGGTGGTCGTAATCGCCTGAATGGTATAAGCGCCGATGATGGAACCGGACAGATTAAACTTGCCGCCGCCCAGGCTGTTGCCGCCCAGCGCAACTGACAGAATGGCATCCAATTCCATATTCAGCCCGATATTGTTCGTATCTGCGGAATAGATACGGGATGTTGCCGTCAGACCCGCAATCCCTGCGCAAAGACCACAGATCACATACGTGATCAGAATGATCTTGGAAGAGTTAAAGCCGGAAATCCTTGCCGCCTTTTTATTGATACCAACACTCTGGATAAAGGTTCCCAGTGCCGTAAAACGCAGTATCAGGGCCGCAATGGCAATACAAAATGCCGCGATCAGAATGGGGGTGGGCAAAAATCCCACATAAGCGCCAAATACCTGGAAGGAAGGCACACGCACATAAACGATCTGGCTGTTGCAGAGCAGAAGGCCGATGGCACGCCCTGCCGACCATAGAATCAACGTGGCGACCATTGGCTGTATGTTCAAATATGCCACCAGAAATCCGTTGAACAGACCGCATACACAGGCAATCAGAATGCCGCCCAGAAGCCCTACCCAGAGAGGCAATGCATAGGAATTGGCACGTGCCACACCATAACCTGCCAGGAGCATACAACAGAATCCGCCGGACAGGCTCATAACGGAACCAACCGAAATATCTGTACCTGCCGAAGACGATACTACCAGCGTCATACCGATTGCGAGTATGGCAACTTCACTGCCTCGGTTCAGTACATCAATCAGACGCCCATACAAAAATCCGTTTTTGATCCCGATCTGGAAGAATGAAAGGGGCGCGTTGCCGCATGCCATGTCATAGATCACATTGATCAGCATGACGAGAATCATACTGAAAATCGGCAGGAATAATTGTTTCTTTGTCAGACTTTTTAATTTATTCACTTGCTCCACCTCCTGCGATAGCTTTCATCACGCCTTCCTGGCTCATCTCTTCCGCGGATATCTCGCCGACTTTGGAGCCGTCCCGCAATACCGCCATACGATTGCAGGTACGCAGCATCTCTTCAATCTCGGAAGAAATAAAGATCAGGCTCTTGCCTTCCTGTGCCAGTTTGATCACCAGTTTCTGAATCTCTGTCTTCGTACCGATATCAATACCCCTGGTAGGCTCATCCAGGATCAGGAAGCTGGGATCGGTCGCCAGCCATCTGGCCAGAATCGCTTTTTGCTGATTGCCGCCGGAAAGCTGCTTGATCAGCGTCTCTCTGGTAGCAGTCTTGATGCTGAGCATTTCTATGTACTGATCCGCGATTTCTATCTGCTTTGCCATGGGGATCCGCTTAAATATCCCGGCCTTTGCCTGCATGGCCAGAATAATATTTTCACGCACGGACAGATCGCCGATAATCCCTTCTGCCTTTCTGTCATCCGGCAAAAGTCCCATGCCAAGATTCATGGCGTCGATGGGATTTTTGATCTTTGCTTCCTTCCCATCCACTTTCAACGTGCCGGTCTGCGCACGGTCCGCACCGTATATGGTTCTGGCCAGTTCGCTTCTGCCGCTGCCAAGAAGGCCGGTCAGCCCCACGACTTCTCCCTTATGGATATCCAGATCAAACGGCTTAATCTTGCCCGCATGGCTCAGGCCTTTCGCCTCAATCTCAAGGGGAGCGTCTTCCACATTCATGCTTCCTTCCGGTTTGATGGAAGCCAGATCATCAAAATCTTTCCCCATCATGGCCGCCACCAGTTTGACTCTCGGCAGCTCCTCCACCGTATACTCTCCTACCAGCGTTCCGTTACGAAGCACTGTGATGCCGTCGCACACTTCATATACCTGTTCCAGGAAATGGGTTACAAATACGATCCCCACCCCCTGTGCCCGCAGTGAACGCATCATCTTGAACAACATTTCAACCTCTTTGTCATCCAGAGAAGATGTCGGCTCATCCAGGATAAGTACCTTACTCTTCATATCTACAGCACGGGCAATGGCAATCATCTGCTGCAATGCCAGTGAATAATTTTCCAGGTTCTGCGTTACCTCTATATCCAGATCCAGATCTTTCATAAGCTGTGCTGCCATCTGGTTCATCTTCCGTCTGTCAACTGTTTTGATCTTCGTCAGAGGCTCCCGTCCGATATACAGATTCTCTGCAACCGACAGGTTGGGGCACAGGTTTACTTCCTGATACACGGTGGAAATGCCCTTATTCTGCGCATCCATGGTATCTTTGTTTACTATGGGGCCTTCAATGCCATCCACATGGATCTCACCTGCTTCGAATTTATTGACGCCTGTCAGGCATTTGATCAGTGTGGACTTTCCCGCGCCGTTCTCTCCCATCAGCGCCCGGATCTCCCCCTTACGCAAGGTAAAATCCACATTGTCAAGGGCCTTCACACCCGGGAAGGTCATACAGATCCCCCGCATCGTCAAAGCGATATTACTATCCATCCTTCTACCTCCTGTCTACATTTCCCCATCATACTACAGTTCTGCAGTGCTCCTTTTCAGGCCTTTTTTATAAAGGAAGGGAGGAACCCGTCAGGAATCCCTCCCTACATGCCAGAACTCATTAAATTTTAGTAAGCGCGGCCTGCCAGAATATCTTCTGTCATAGTTGTAGCATACTGGCTCTCGATTCCGGGTGCAACAAATGCTTCATCATTAACAAGTGTTGTCGCATCATAGGATTCGTTGTTCTGCATCTTCTGAATCACCTCAGCAACAACTGCTGCCTGAATCGGATTACACTCTACGTTGCAGTTGATCTTGCCGTCCAGTGTATACTGTAAACCATCATGTGTCGCGTCAAAGGAGATCAGGATCACATCCCCGTCAACACCATACGTGATACCTGCTGCGTTCATGGCATCCATAGCACCGTATGCTTCATTGTCATTGTGACATACGACTACGTTGAACTGCCCTTCATAGGATTTGATGAAGGACTCCATGACTTCCTGTCCGCCGTCCTGTGTGAAGTCACCGGACTGAGAGTCAAGAATCTTCCATTCGCTGTGCTGCTCTGCCACTTCATTGAAGCCTTCGGAACGTCCCAGTGCTGCGGAAGCGCCAACGGAACCTTCGATTACAAGGATGTTGGCTTCCTTGCCGTCCAGATACTCAGCAAGCCAGTTACCTGCGGTAACGCCTTCATTCTTTGTGTTGGTTCCTACCCATGCATCATAGAGAGAAGCGTCTGCATCAATCTCACGGTCAGCGATGATAACCGGGATGCCTGCATCCTGTGCCTCCTGCAGAACAGTGTCCCATCCTGCCGTCTCGATCGGCGCGATAATAATATAGTCAAGCTGCTGTGTAATAAAGTTACGAACTGCTTCCAACTGTACCGCATTGTCATTGTCGCAGTCAATCAGGCTCAGTTCATAGCCGTTCGCTGCACTGAATACATCCTGATAATTCTTGGTATTGGCTGTACGCCAGTCAGACTCATGTCCAACCTGTGCATAACCAACCGTGATCACATCCCCGCTCGCTGCCGGAGCCGCTTCTGCATCTCCTGCTTCTGCATCTCCTGCTTCTGCATCCTCAGCCGGTGCCGCATCCTCTGCAGGTGCTGCTTCTTCAGCCGGTGCCGCATTGTCTGCGGGAGCTGCTGCCTGGTCTGCTCCGCCGCATCCTACGACTGCCGCTGCAACCATAGCCGCTGCAAGCAATACTGATAATTTCTTTCTTAACATGAATATATCCTCCCTTTCTTTTCCGGTGCTACCACCGTTTGTAGTTTTATTTTTCCATAAATTCCTCCGGGAGTCAATGCCAGTTTCTTTAGTTTTGATATGTTTGTCACTATATCCAATACAAGTTTAATATTCTCTTTTTAAAAACAATACAGGTTTACGGATTTGTTCATTTTCATTTTCTAAACAGGGAATTTTTTATGAATTTTGCTCTTTTTTTCTTCCTTTTTCCTGTGATATCTCTCTGTTTTTCTCTTCTTCTCCTTTGTTACTTTTCCGATTTGTTCATATTTCGTTCATTTTTTATCCTGTTGCAGGGTGATTTTTTCCGCACACTGCCCGCTCCTGATCTGAAAATCACGGAGAAAAAGCAGGCTCCGGGTAATTTTTTATGGTATAATATTAACTGTCCGGCAACAGCATTTCCGGTTTCAACATGATAAGGTCCTGAGGGCCATGAACCAGGAGGAAACCCATGCCTGCTAAATATATCCGCCTTGCCGCCCGACTGCGGGAAGAGATACTGAAAAATACTGGTCGCGTCTACAGGCTGCCTTCCGAAAACGCACTTTGCGCTCAGTATCAGGTAAGCCGCCAGACAGTCAGAGCCGCCCTGCAGCTGCTGGCGCAGGAGGGACTCATAGAAAAAAGATGTGGCAGCGGTTCCTATTCCACCGGGCTTGGCGCCATGAAAAACCGCATTGCCGTCATTGCCGGCAATGCAGAGGAGTACACCATGCCCGCCCTGGTGGCGGATATCAGATCCGTACTGCATGAAAAAGGCTGGCAGATCGACGTGTATTCCACTTATTTCAGAGTAGCCAAAGAGCGCCTCATTCTGGAACAACTGGCAGATACGTCCGTTCGGGGACTGATCGTACAGGGGACAAAAACCGCGCTGCCCAATCCCAATCTGGATCTGTATGAACGGCTGCGAAAAAAAGGAGTCTCTCTTCTCTTTCTCGGCGGCTACTACAAAGCCTTATCTTCCTGCGTCTATCTCAAAGACGATAATTATTACGGCGGTTATCTGCTGGCAAAATATCTGATCGGAAGGGGACATATCCGCATCGGCGGCATCTTTCAGATTGATGAGCTGGCAGGGCCGGAGCGTTATCAGGGCTTTACCGCCGCCATGCGCGATTTCAGCATCCCCATAGACGATGATCGGATTCTCTGGTATACCTGCGCACAACTGGAAGCGCTGGAGAGAAAATCTGACACTGGCTTTCTGACCGCCTTTCTCCGCAGAAGCGCCCGTGCCTGCAGCGCACTGATCTGCCAGAATGACGAGATCGCCTATTGGCTGATCCGGGAGCTGCGCTATGCCGACATCCATGTACCGGAAGATATTTCCATCGTCTCCTTTGATCACAGCTATATGAGTGAACTGGGAGATATCCGCATCACCACACTGTCCCACAAAGGGCATGAGCCAGGGGCCGCTGCTGCCCGCACCCTGCTGCGGATGATCCAGGGCGAACACGTACTGTCAGAAGAACTGTCCTGGCGACTTGTAACCGGTGAGAGCGACGCGCCCTGCAATACCAAATTATGAGCCCGCCTGCCCCTTGCCGCTGCGGTACTCCCGGGGTGTACACCCCTGGGTCTTTTTAAATACAAAACTGAAATAATGGGGATCGCGATATCCCACTTCCGCGGCAATGTCTCCGGTATGTGCATCACTCTGCCGCAGCAGACGTTTTGCCTGCTCCATCCGTTTCTGCGTCACATATTCCGTAAATGTCATTTCCATTTCCTGACTGAATACCGTGCTGAAATAATTGGCGCTGACTTCTACCGCACCTGCCACTTCATTCAGGGAAATGGAATCTTTTCTGTAATTTTCTTCGATATATTCCAGTGCCTTTTTGATCAGTGTCTTCCCCTGCCGGTCCATAACGCGGTTGCTCAGTTCTATGGCACGCCGGATCAGGCCTTCCATATAAGGCTTCATATCCTCAGGACTCAGACTCGTATTCTGTATCAGCGAACTGTTTCCGTCTGCAAACAATTCCTCCTGGCTGTACCCCAGTTTTTCAACGAAGGAAGCGGTGGTGAAACGGATACTGAGCATCAGATAATCCCGGAACATCCGGGAGCCCAGAGCCTGCTGCTGACTTTCCAGGTAACCGTCCACAAAATCTTCGATCTCTTCCGGCTGCCCCCGCATCAGGAAATTTTTAATGATCTCAGGGTCTGCCCGCGCGATGTCCACACCACCCAGGCCGCCGCTCTCTCCCTCTTCCCGCAGCCCATCCCCCTGCCCCCTGTCCACTTCCATAGTCAGAATATGCTGCTCCGGTTTGAGAAATCTGTATGACATCATATGATTCACTTTGCTGTACACCTGCGGCAGAAGGCTCAGACGCTCCACCGGATCGCCGATGGCCAGATACCATTCCAGTTCCCCGTCATGGCCGGAACAGATGCGGACAATATGATCCATACATTTCTGTTTCAACTCCTCCATCTGTTCCCCTTCTCCCTTCATGAGTATGCCATACGTATTGATATTCCAGCGAAACATCAGATATTCCGGATACCGCAGAAAGTATCGGGTCAGTTCTTCCCTTCTGCCCGCAACCAGCCGGGAATCCTGACTGCGTACCCCGGTCTCCTTTTTTTCCCAAAGACTTACCATGGCCAGATTATAGCCCCTGGCATCCATCTCCAGGGAAAGACGCTGTGCCTCCTCATAAATCTCCTGCACGGACAAATGTCCTTCAAACACTTTTTCAAAAAAATTGCGCCGGGAAAATTGTTCATATTCCAGCATCTCTTCCTTGAACTTGCCCATGTAGTCCTTTTGGGCCCGCTCATTTTCTATCTTTTCCCGAATCTCCATCAGCGCTTTCTGCATGGAAAAGCGTGTGATAGGTTTGAGCAGATACTGTTCCACACCCACCGAAATGGCCTGTCGGGCATATTCAAAATCATCGTATCCGCTGATGATCAATATCTTCATCTGGGGAAATTCACTGCTAACGATCCTGGCCAGCGCCAGACCGTCCATAAAAGGCATCTTGATATCCGTAATCAGCAGATCGGGCTGCACTTTGCGGATCAGAGGCAGGGCCATCTCCCCGTCCCCCGCTTCCCCCGCGAACTGGAACCCATACTGCTGCCACATGATATTGTTCCGCAGTCCTTCCCTGACAATGCTTTCATCCTCTACCAGAAAAACCTTTAACATACGCCCTCGCTTCCTCCCTGCCTCTCTCAGTAAGTCCGGCCGGCCAGATATTGTGCCACGTTCCTGTGAGTAAATACCATCTCTTCGACTTCATATGCCTTTTCCACCGGGCTGCCCTGTTCCAGCTTCTGTATGACATCATGGATATACTCTCCCTGTTCCGGGTTACATTCGATATCCACATTAATCTTTCCCTGTCGCACCAGTTCCAGTGCCTCCTTGACCGCATCGAAGGAAATTATGGTGATATCCCCGCCGATCCCTGTCGTCAGCCCCGCCTCTGCGATGGCCTCCATCGCGCCAAAGGTCATATCATCGTTCTGGGACACCACCACATCAATATCCGGATAGCAGCTAAGGTACTGCGCCATCACTTCTTTTCCTTTGGCCGTGGTAAACTCCCCGTTCTGCCGATCCAGAATATGCCAGTTGCCGTACCTTGAGGCAATGGAATCAAAACCCGCTGTCCTGCCCGCTTCCGCGGAGGAACCGGGTGTCCCCTGCAGGATGACAATATTGATATCCTCATACAACCGGTTTTTCTCTTTCAGATTGCCTTCCAGCCACCGGGCTGCCCGCTCTCCCTCTTGCAGCGAATTCGTCCCCACCCATGTCGTATAGAGTGACTCATCGGAATCCACCGAGCGGTCGGCCAGAATAACCGGGATCCCTGCCTCCCTGGCTTCTTCCAGCACCGTATCCCATCCGCTCTCCGTGATCGGCGACAGCACAATATAGTCCACCCGCTGAGAAATATACCTGCGAATTGCCTTGATCTGATTCTCCTGCTTCTGTCTGGCATTGTCCGTGATCAGAAAATACCCCCGCTCCTTGGTCAGTGCACGCTGGATGGAGTTGGTGTTGGCGGTACGCCATATGGACTCGCTGCCGATCTGGGAAAATCCCACAATAATCAGCTCTCCGTTATCCTGCGCATAAATACGGCCATCCGCTTCCTCTTCCGCTTCCGGCCTGATATCCTGAAACGCACCACAGCCCCAGATAAGCCCGGCAGTCATGATGGCTGCCAGAGCCGCAACCATTTTCCTCACTTTACACCAGCTCATACTTCCCTCCCAGCTTCCCCTGCCTGTTTCATATATTCCATGGGGATCGTTATGCTGACACAGGTTCCCTTGTTTTTGACCGAATCAATCTCCATCCCATACTGTGGGCCGAAGTTCATGCGAATACGCTCATTGACATTGGCAAGGCCAAAGCCCGTTTCCGTTTCCTTGCAGGGTTTTTGTATCTCCTCCCGCAGCTTTACCAGCTCCTCTTCCTCCATACCAACGCCGTTATCCCTGACCAGAAAACGGATCAGACCATCCTCCTGCCTGCCGGTCACTTCGATCCTGCCCTCCGCCCGCTTATATTTGATACCGTGATACAGCGAATTTTCCACCAGCGGCTGCAGCGTCAGCTTCAGTATCCGAAAGCCATACAGCCTGGGGTCTATGGAAATATCAAATTTGAGGATATCGCTGTATCGTACCTGCTGGATTTCCAGATAGCTGCGTATATGCATTTCTTCCTCCCGTATGGTAATAAAATCCTGGCCCCGGCTCAGTACCAGCCTGAAAAATTCAGACAGAGACACGACAATGCTGACCGCCTTTTCCAATTCGTTGCCCTC
This sequence comes from uncultured Lachnospiraceae bacterium, assembly GCA_910587155.1. Classification (GTDB taxonomy): domain Bacteria; phylum Bacillota; class Clostridia; order Lachnospirales; family Lachnospiraceae; genus VSOB01. The sequence continues at coordinate 59,453 of CAJULA010000009.1, read as the reverse complement.
TATCAGCCATATGACGGTATCCAGCGTATTGTACAGGAAATGGGGATTGATCTGCTCCTGCAAAAGCCGCAGCTCCGCATAGCGCATCTTACGCTCATCCTCTTTGATCTGACTGATCATAATGCGCAGCTTCTCCGCCATATCGTCCACGCTGTCCGAGAGAACCCGGATCTCGTCTCTCGTATCAATCCTTGCCCTGGCTGTAAATTCCCCGTTTGCGATCCGCTCAGTCACCCGGCAAAGCCTCTCCAGCGGATTGGTAATACTTTTTAAGATAATCAGAGAAGCGGTGATCGCCACTGTCACCACCGCGGCGACCAGCCCGATACAAAGCCTGATAAAACGGCTTGCCTGCTCATTGAGCTGCCTGGTCAGATTTTCAATGCTTTTTGTCTGGTAATAAATGTAATATTGAATATCGTCCTGAATCAGTTCCGTCAGGATATAGATATTATTGTCAAGCATCTCCATATTTTCATCATACCGTCCGCCCCGCTCCACATTGGCCCGCACATCGTCAATCCGGTCTTCCAGTGTGTCAATATTGCGCAGCAGACTTTCCAGCCACACCCGGCTCTCCCGGTCCGTCGTAATGGCCATCAGATCGGTAAAATCTGTCCGCAGTTCCTCGATCAGCATATAGGGATCCTCCAGGGAACCTTCGTCGCGGATGCTGTCAAAAGAAGTGTAGCCGACCGCCAGCTTATAAATCCCTTCATCCAGCTCTTCTTTGAAATCAAGGTTGTAATTGTTCGCCACAGTCATGTTACTGACGATCGTGTCATATGCGCTGCGGTAATTATCCAGCGCTGTGATCAGATAAATTGCTATCCCCAGCAAAGGGATGATTGCCGCCAGGACAAGCAGTATGATCTTCATTTTCAGCGGATATTTTACGTTCGGCCCCATCTTCCCCTCCCTTATGCCTTTGCACTCTTTTCTCCATTTTCATACAAAACTATCATTCCGTCAACGTGCTAATGTCTTTTCTTTTGTCATATATTTTTCTAACAAACCACAAGGGATGGAATATATGAAACCATTCTTATCCAAACGCAGCATCCGCCGGACGGCAGTTCTTTTGTCCGTTGTCCTCCTTACGGTCTCCCTCTTTGCAGGCATTCAGGCATACCGCTTCCATCATTTCACCGATACGCTCTTTTGCCAGGAAATGGAAAGCGACACCCTGAGTATGCATTACATTCTGGCATATCCTGAAAACTATGGAATCGCGCCGGACAGTGCCGTATTATCCGTTTACAGCAAGGAAGGACAGGACGCAGGATTCGACGCGCTTCGCAGATACAAAAAAAGTGCGGATGCCATCAATCCGCTTTTCTTTTCCCGGGATTCCCGGCTTTTGCTCGCACTGCTGCGCCAGCAACTGGACAGCCGCCTGCAGGAAGCAAAATGGCCCTATTACGCCGAACCGCTTTCTCCCGGCAGCGGCATTCAGTCCACGCTTCCTATCCTGCTGGCAGAATATACCTTCCGCACCAGACAGGACGTAGACAATTACCTGTCTTTGCTGTCACAGATTCCCGCCTATCTGGAAGGCTTTGCCGTCTACGAAAAAGAAAAGGCGGACGCCGGCCTCTTTATGTCCGATACCACAGCCGATAAGGTGATCGAACAATGCTATCAGATCATGGATGCCAGACAGCTGGCAGACGGCTCCCATTTCCTGATTACCACCTTTGCCGAACGGCTGCAGGATCTGATTGCCTGTCAGGTCGTGACGTCGGAAGAAGCAGATATGTATCTGCAAAAAAATCGGGAGCTTTTGCTCAATCACGTCCTGCCCGCCTATGAATCCCTGGGCGATGCCCTTCTGCTGCTGAAAGGCACCGGAAGCAATGCCGGCGGACTCGCCGCCTTTCCCGACGGAAAGGAATATTACGCCTTCCTGTTTGCCCAGACAACGGGCTGCAGCCGCCCCATTCCGGAAGTGGAACAGCTGCTCGCCGCTCAGCTGCAAAAGGATGGCGCCGCATTATCTGCACTTCTGGCAGGCACCCCCGCCCTGCCTGCCATCGCCCCGGAAGAAGAATTTCCCCAGGCAGGTGCTACAGACTATATGGAAGATGTACAAAAACGAATGGCCACAGATTTCCCTGCCCTGCCGGGTGCGGCCCGGCCCGCCTGCACCATTAAACCGGTATCCCCTTCTCTGGAGCCTTATTGCAGCCCTGCTTTTTATCTGACGCCGCCCGTTGACGATATCTCGGAAAATTCCATTTACATCAACGGCAAAGACAACCCGGACGGACTGGAGCTATATACTACGCTCGCCCACGAAGGCTGGCCCGGACATCTCTATCAGACTGTCTATTATCAGCTCCATCAGCAGCAAAACCATATCAATCCCGCCCGTAATCTTCTCCACTACGGAGGTTATACCGAGGGCTGGGCTCTCTATGTGGAAATGCTCTCTTACGAATATGGCGAAGCTTATATGAAAGAACAGGGAATGGATGAAGATGCCATCCTGCTGGCCCGGGCCATGCGCCTTAACCGCAGCATCCAGCTCGGGCTCTATACGTTTCTCGATCTGCAAATTCATTACAACAATGCCGGCTATGACAAGGTTCATGACCTCCTGAGTCGGTTTGGAATTTCCGATCCGGCCGTGACAAAAGATATCTATGAATATATCGTGGAGGAACCTGCCAATTATCCAAAATACTACGTGGGCTATCTGGAATTTCTGCTTCTGAAACAGGCAGCCATGGAAACCTGGCAGAATGAATACTCCGATCTCCGTTTCCATCAGATGATACTGGAGACCGGCCCCTGTCCCTTTTCCGTATTTTGGAACCGACTGGCAACCGGGTAGGAGAGGATTTTCTTCCCCTGCGCATAGAAAGAGGGCTGTCCTGCGCGGCACAGCCCTTATTTCTGCATCTTACTGAAATATCTGTTCAGATTGGACAGCACCTTTTCCAGCAGTACTTTCTCCTCTTCATCCAGCCTGTTGACAATGCTTTCCACCAGTTCTTCATGAAACTTCTGATGCTTGATATAAACCATTTTCCCCTTCTCCGTCAGGGATACCAGAACCACCCTGCGGTCCTCTTCACTGCGTACCCGTTCCACAAATCCCTTTTTGACAAGACTGTTGACAGAGATCGTCAGCGTCCCTGTGGTCACGGACAGCGCGTTGGCGACAGAGGTCATATTTCTGGGTTTTCCCATACCGATGGCCTCTATGACGTGCATATCATTTGCCGTGGCATTATGGTATTCCCCCGTGCGGATGGCCCGTTCCTCAATACCGGTGATGTTTTTAAATACTTTGACAAATACTTCGTTTAAAGCAGCATTGATATCCACCTTTACAGCTCCTGTCCATGTTCCATCATTCCTTCCAGATATCCCCTGTCCCAGAGAAGAATTTTCAGCTTCCGCGCGGCATCCACCGCAGGCGCGGTAAAATACTGATTGGTCAGTACCGCACCCACCATCCGGTCATAATAGTCCCGGCCTGCATAGGCCTGCTGCACCGCCGCCACCCCCACCGGTCCTGTATAGCGCTTGCACTGGATGGCATAAGTCACACCATCCTTTTCCGCCAGAATATCCACGCCATAATCACCGCTCCCTCTTGTCACTTCCACATCCAGAAAACCGTTGTCCTCCAGCAGACCGGCGCAATAATGTTCAAACTCATGGCCTTCCATTTCATCCGGCAGGATCCCCCGCCTTTTTCTGCGTAGCAGCCATAGCAGAAAAACGGCTGCCGCCAGAAGTATGCAAAACAGTATTATCCCGGTTTTCACCGCTTTATCTCACCCGCCCTTTGTATTCTCGTATCCTCGTTGCCTGTTGGCAACAGTTCCCCAAAAGAGATGCGAAAGTAAAATGCCCCGCCGCAACAGACAGGGCATCTTTGCATTTTCAACAAATTCAGTTTACCGCAACAAAACAGGGGATGCAACATTTATTTATGAATTCCTGACATTTTCCCGTTTGTTTTATGTACACATCCAGGCCGCCAGAACCGCGCTTGCCACGATTCCCGCCAAAGTACTGAGCAGAGCCCCTGACAGGGTAAATCTGGTTTTGGTCACCTTCGCCGCCATGAAGTAGACAGACATTGTGTAAAATACCGTCTCCGTACAACTCATCATAATGGAAGTGACAAGACCAATATAAGAGTCCGTACCATATTCACGGAAAATATCCAACACCAGTCCGGTAGCCGCAGAAGAGGAAAACATCTTGATCACAGTCAGCGGGATTAATGTGGAGGGAAACCCAATCGGATCGGTAAGACCGCCCGTAATTCTGCCGATAAAATCCAGAAACCCGGAAGCGCGCAGAATCCCGACAGCTGTCATCAGGCCGATCAGCGTAGGCATGATACGGACAACCACAAGAATGCCATCCTTGGCTCCCTTTATAAAGTTTTCATAAATATTGGTTTTTGACAGAAACCCCTCTGCCACAATATAAAAGATAATGAGAGGAATGATGATATTGGAAAGATTGGAGAAAACAGAAAGCATAAAAATATCCAGGCAGTTATTTTTACATATATATGCAACGCTGCCCGGATATAGCATCTTTCATGAAATTAGTTTCCAAACGCCCATGTAATCAGATTGGCACCACCATAAATAAAAGAGGGCAAGACTTGAAAATGATATTTCCCTGGATCAGAGTGTTCCCAGATATTCGCAAAACATCACTGTCAGCTCCTCATCCAGTTTGCCCTCTCGGGCCATTTCCAGAAGAATTTCTCTGGCATCCGCCATGTCCATCGGTTTTTTATAGGGGCGATCGGTGGCGATCAGAGAATCATAGATATCTGCAATGGTCAGCAGCCTCGTCCCTGCCGGAATCCGGTCGCCGGACAATCCTTCCGGATAACCGCTCCCATCCAGAAATTCATGGTGTGCCGACGCAATCTCTGTCACCTTGTCATAACACGTTCCAAAACGGATTTCCTTCAGAATCTTCTCTGTGGCCACCGCATGGTATTCCATGATCCTGCGCTCTTCCACATTGAGTGTCCCCTTCTCGATTCTGAGGTTGCGCAGCTCTGCAGACGTCAGCCACGGAATCACCATGCCATCTTCCCGGCAGAAACTGCGCTTTCCTATTTCTTCAAAATAACTGATCTCCTGCCTGGAAAGAACAGGTTTTCTGTCAGCCTCCACGATCCGCGCTTCCAGCTCGTCCAGAAGCGCTTTCTGCCTCTGGCACTCGTCTTCCTCAAGGCGCCCTCTCAACTGCTCGATATCCAGACAGGCCTTCAACAACAGATATCTGTCATGAATCCGCTCTATCCCTCCGCGGCCCAGCCGGTTCGCCTTGTTCATCACATCCAGCGGCACCACCAGCTTCCCCACGTCATGGAGATATGCCGCCATCACGATCTGCTCTTCCTCATCCGGCGAAAACACAGGCGCCCGCCCGTCCGCCTCATATCTGACCCGCATAAACGCAAGCATACCGCTGACATGCTTTGCCACCTGCATCGTATGGCTGGCATTGTACGGCGTCCTCTCATCAATGGCCTTTGTAAATGCGGACACTATAGAATACAAAAGCCCCCGCATATCCTGTGAATCCATACCGGATTTTTGAATTCCCGCTGCCATCTTCCGTCCAGTCCACCTTTTTCCTGAAACTACAGTCTTTGATTACTCAATAGATAAATCTTTCCAGCCATCATCGGGAACAAGAGAAATATAAGTCTTGCCTGTATTAATGCTGATTTCATTGCCGTCCATATCATAATAACGGGTCGCATTGGTATCCCCTACCTTCACCCAGGTGATGGGAATCGCCTTACCGTTGGTCAGGTAGTATCCGTCACGGTTGCTTGCATCAAGACAGTTATAAATCATGTATCCATTCTCATCATACTGATGGAAGGTGCAGTTCTGAAGCAGCACATTTTTAAATGTAAGAACCGCATCGCCGTTGCCCGGATCTACATGCTTGTTGTTATAATCATAATAGTCATATGTCTTTGTCTCTTCATTATATTTCAGCGCGGACTCATTATGCGGGAATGGCAGGGAGACTGTCGTGGCATTGATCACACCGTCCTTGTCATCCAGCGTCAGCTCCTCATCCGAAAACTGAAAATGCTGATACCCATCTACATCCTTACCTTCATAATATTTATCATACTCTCTGGAATAATTGGAGGCATCAAATTTGGAATCCAGATTGCCTGTACAGATATACTCTGTAAATTCTCTTGCCTTGCCATTGTTGATTCTGTCAAAACCACCACTGAAATGAGCGGAATAATCCTCTGCAAGATAGGGATCAATGTAGAATGGGCCGCCGTCATGGCAGAGAACCGCATTCCATTCCGCAGCAAGCAGAATATTGGTAGGACGCGTGCTCCGCACACTGCCCAACTGTTCGATCTTGCCCCAGTCTTTTACCACTGCCATCAGACGGGTGATTCTGCCGTTCTTTGTACTGTTCATCAGCTCATATACCACATCCGCGTCAGACAGACCATAATGAGGCAGTGCGGTCTTTTCGTTATCCACCATCGCTGCGATCGGTCTTTGATCCTTCAGGCTCTCATCAATCCATTCATTTGTCAGCTCGCTGCGGTACATCCCCTCCGGAATCTCCTCTGTCTCTTCCGTCTCTTCTGTCTCCGCCTCCACAACCTCGCTCTCTTCGACCTCCACAGTCTCTTCGGAAACATCATCCAGTACGGAAGCGCTATCTTTTTCCTCGTCTTTGCCGCATCCGCCCAGAAGCATGGCAGCCAGTACCACTGAAGTTAAAAATAACACTGATTTTCTTTTCATCGGTTCACCAAAATCCTTTCGTTTCTTATTTGGGTTTCTCCCCTTTCCTTATCATACTACATAATTCGCGTCTGTCAAACTGGTTTTTCTTACAAAATTATACACGAAAATCTGCAACAGTTCAGACAAGCTGCCCTGTTGCAGGCAAAAATCAGCGAAAACCACCTGCCGCAGCGGGATTTTCCGCATGACAGGTATATTTTTACAGTCTGCAGGAAAAATAACTTTTTACTTATCTGAAACAAACTGATCCGGATAAATATCGCTTCCACAATAGCCGCAGACTCCCATCCTCGGTGAGTTGCAAACCGGTAAAAGTATTTCTTCTCCGCACTCATGCGTCTTGGCACAGTCCTCACACAGCCATCCGTCTCCCTCATAAAGGCACTCCGCACATATGTATGCCGCCGATTTCTTCCCGCATGCATCACACAAAATTTCAATTGGATTATTTCTGGACAAGATAATCAATTTCTCTTTCCCGTCATTCCCAATCCTATCATTTACAACCGTTATCATAAGTTCTGTAGTAGAACCAAAATCGTATTCATAACCGAAAGTCATTCCTTTTTCCAATACGGATTTCAATTTGTAATTCATGTTTCTTGCAGGCTTACCCCAGAAAAAATCGTTCTGCGGCGCAACATCGTAGCTGATACCGCCTATTTTAAATGCACTTAAGTGCCCACAGCATTCCACCCATATGTCCCGCAAAAACTGATCCAAATCCTTCAATGTCGACGACTCTTCCATCTCCACATACAACCAGTAATCTCTATCGTATTTCGGACAAATAGCCAGTTCAAAATATCCACATTTCTTACCGTCAGTCTCTCCTCCCCATTTTTTCTGACGTTCTTCACAAACCGACAAATGTTTGTTCATATAACTGAATGTATATTCCTTTCCACAATATTTGCATTTTCCTTTTGTACGTTTTGCCATTTCCCGCTCCCTCCTGTACCTTTGATAACGCAAAATTACATTTCAAATTTTTCTATCCTACATTCATGTTTTCTGCTTTTCTTCTCATAGTTGATTCCAACAAGCAGAATATTTCCTTTACACTCTTTAAGGGCTGCTGCATATCCTTTACTTTTAATCTGACTGATTGCTCCTTCTGCGGTTTTATCCCATTTTAGTTCCACAACCAATGCCGGATTTAAAGATGTACGTTTAGGAAGGAAAACCATATCCGCAAATCCATTTCCTGTCGGCAATTCTCTTACAAGAGTATAATCTCTGCATGCACTATAATATGCCAGCGCAATCACACTGCTCAAAGAAATCTCATTGTTATATATCAGACTGGAAGAACTTTGCATATGGACTTACTGTAAAAGTCCCAACCTTTACTCAGGACTGCGCACTCGCTGCACTGTCCGTACACGCGCCATGCAGCTTGCTGCATGTGTGCATATCCTTTCTAAACGCCCACTTTTGTTTATGGTGGTGCAAATCTGATTGCATGGGCGTTTAGAAACAATACATTTATTATTACCTTTTATTAAATTGCAGAACAATCAATAAATCCATATATAAAAGCAGAATCTCTTCATTTCAGAGTTTCGGATAACATCAAACCTTTCGATACATCCCTTTATCAAGTCTTATAAGCTTATCCTCACACAAGCGTTTCAGCCAAATTTCCATTTGTCTCTCCACGACATTCAGTTTCTTCGAAGCATCCTCAACACGCATCCCATTCTCCAAATGCGCAACAATAAATTCTTTTATAACATCATAGACATCTTTCTCCTCTGTCCCGTTTTGGACAGTATCTGCATGAAATAAGTCCAACTGCTTGTAAGTCTCTTCTTTTTTTGTAATTGCCAAATAAATACTTTCCTCTGTAATATCAAAGGGTACGCAGCCCTTCTCAATCAGTTTCTGATTTCCGACATAGTTCTGATTGTCCCATACCAATGTTTTCGCAAATCCATTGTGCAATGATTCTATTGCCCCGTTCCATGTACCTCCTTTATTATAATCTGCCGAAACTACAAATGCACCATATGAGGACGCATAAATGTACTTATTCCGATTCATGGCCCTTGCCGCCGAAAATCCTGCATCCGGCTTCACATCCGAGAACAGCAGCAGATTTCCCGAAATAATATCAGCCGTTACATGCTTTTTTTTAATCTTGGAAAGCAGAGAATCCGCTATAAACGAAACAACAGCGCTGCCCAATTTAATCGCCGTTTCCTCCGCCACTGCGTCAACACCTTTTGCTCCCCCTGAATAAATCACCAGCTTTTCCTTCGAGGCTTTTTCCACTAATCTTCTTGTAAACGCCATCCCATCTTCATCCACATTTCTAGAGCCTGCCACTGCAATTCCAATTTTTTTTGCCAAATCGATATTACCTGCATAATATAATATCGGCGGCATTTTCTCTTTTAGCTTCCGCTTTAAAAGAATCGGATAGTTCTCGTCAAACTGTGTGACCACAAATATCCCTTTTCTGCCCAAATCATCCAGTTCAAGCGCAACATTGCCCCCGCGCAAAATAAGCCCTCTGATTCTCCCAATCAATTCCTTGGGACAATTCACCTTTTCAGCCCAGCTACTGTCGTTTTGCAAAACAGCTCCCGGCTCCTCCTTCACTTCCGCCAGCTTTTCCAACAGAATGTTCCATTCCCCCAGTGAAAGCGGCTTTCCAAAATCATCGCTTTTGATGCCAAGATAAGAACACAATAAAATTGCAGACATTGCATTTTCTGAATATACCATACTTAATCGTCTCCATTTCTTCCCGCCGTATTGGCCAGTGCAAAGGGAAAAACCTTTCCGCTTCCCTTTTCCCTGAGCTTATAACCGCAGACTGTAAAAGTCCATCTGGAATCGACCATATCGTCTACTAATAGGACATTTGCCGACAACACTTCCGACTCCCTCACTTCAAAGGAATCATTCACATTCTGATACTGCAGATAAGCGGATTTTAATTCTTTTTGATCTTTTTTATGCACTCTTTTTTCAAGGGCATCCCGATATTCCATTCCCAAATGTGCTGCAAGCTGACGCGCAAAAGTTCTCACCAGCTCCGGTCTTTTCAAAGATGATACGTTTGTAATCCATTGAATATCATTCAAGGAAACATAATCCCTAAGCAGCTTTGCCGAAGCCTCTACCAACTGTTCCTCAAAATATCCCTTTTCGTATTTACACTCTTTCACGAGCTTTCCCCAGCCCGCATCACCGTAATCAGACAGCACACGCCCTGTTTCACACTGAATTTCCGGTAATATTTTATTTTTCCCGTATATTGTAACGCCGCTTGGCCACATTTTTCTCGGTTCAATAATATGAAATCCTTCTCTGACAAATTTCTGCGCATCTGCTATTTCCTCCACGGAAACTGTTTTGGGAAAGATTTCTTTTTTCAGACAATTTGCACAATGACCACATTCCACTGCACTCGTGTCATCCAATGTATCAGCAATATACTTCATATAGCAGCTTGAAATGTGGGCAAACACATTCATCTGTTGTAGTTCCTGCTTCCTAATACGAGTTATCTCCCTGCTCTTCTCCAAATCTGGTTCCCATTTGCGGGGCGTCTTATAATACTTCTTATTCTCTGCATAAATATCCCCGTTTACTGTCAAATACTTAACACACTGCTTTATGTTTCCCTGACGCATGTCCACATATTGTTCAAATGCCCTCAATCCAATCCCCGGATGCTCGGTCACAGCATCAATTACAGCATTCATTGTCTGTTCTGTCGGAAATGCCGATTCAATAAAATAGGTGTTAATCTCATCATCCTCACTTCCACAAAATAAAATCGCATATGCCTGTTCAATACTTCGCCCCGCACGGCCAATCTGCTGATAATACGCTACAATATTTCCCGGTTTTTGAAAATGTATTACAAATGCAATATCGGGTTTGTCAAATCCCATTCCAAAAGCAACTGTTGCAATCAATACCTTAATCTCGTTCTTCATAAATCGATCTACAATGATGCCCTTTTTCTCTGTCTCAACCTTAGAATAGTAACATTCACACAATATTCCTTTGGTTTTCAGCCAACGATAAACCAGCTCACAGTCCCTTATTGTTAAACAATAAACAATTCCTGTTCCGGGAATTGTCATGATATTCTCGGACAGCCACGCCAGCCGTTCTTCCCTTGAAGCCAATTCAATCACTTGTATCGATAAGGAGTCCCGCATAAGACTGCCGCGGTTTACCGCTAAATTGCCGCCTAACTGCGTCTTTATATCATCCACAACCCTGTTATTTGCCGTCGCTGTCGTTGCAAGCACAGGAATATTGGGCGGTAAAAGCCTGACAATATCAACAATCCGCCTGTAATCAGGTCTAAAATCATGCCCCCAATCCGAAATGCAATGCGCCTCATCCACCACAAACAGACCAACCTGCGCAGAAAGTCTTTTTGTAAGCACTTCTTTAAACTCCTCATTTGCCAGTCTCTCCGGTGAAATAATCAAGGCATCAACACAGCCATCTTGAATTTCTTCAAAAATATGATTCCATTCATCACTGTTTTCAGAATTAATTGTCCTGACTTGTAAATCAAGCTTTGCTGCAGATTCAATTTGATTGTTCATCAAAGCCAAAAGCGGACTGATAATAAACGCAAGTCCCCCTGTACTCTCCCGAATCAATCTTGTTGCCATAAAATAGACAAGGCTTTTTCCCCATCCTGTTTTCTGCAAAACCAAAGTTCTTTTTCCCTGCAGTACATCCCGAATCGCTTCCTCCTGTCCGACTCTATATCGGGCATCCTTTCCATAATATGTTTTTAAATAGGAAAGCAATTTATCCAAAAATAGTTCCTCCTTTGTATCCAAATATTCCCTCATTCCCGCGTTGCCGCTCAGGCTCCTCTAAATCGCTCGTCGCCCAAAGCCCCCATTTCGTCAAGTTAATGGCACGAACTTTTTGAAAAATCAAGGGACATTTACTTTATAAAAATCATCTATTAACTTATCGCAATTACTAATATACTAATTTGTGATTTCCATTATTACCCTGATGCATTCATTGCAATTCTGACTTTTATCAACATTATATACTTGGCACAAAATTTTTCCTTCGTTTCGAGCAGCTCAGCCACACTATTACTATAATATCGTGGGATATAACCCAATATTTTTTTCGAACAATCCAACACTTGCACTGCATTTATATCATATTTGTTTTCTGAATCTCTTTTTAAATAAACTTCATCCCCTCTTGTAATCTCTATAGCCTTTAAGCAGCAGCCATATCTTTTCGCTGCGACCACTCCCCTCCGGCGTACCTTCATACTCTTCCCAAAAAGAAAAATCTTTCATCTACCTCTCCTAAATTACTTCATATTAACGAAAGCCGAAATTTTAAAATTCATAATACCAGTCCGCCATCAGTATTTTTGCATTAATAATCTGTTTCAATTCATTATCCTCCTGAAGCAAACATCCTTGTATAATTTTTTCACTTGCACCCGTCATCTTTTTTATAATCGAATCACTCAATCCCGCCTTCAGAAGTTGACTTATACCATACTTTACAATGCTTGTCACACTTGTAATTCCAATCAATGTCCCCATATAATCAGGTATTCCCGAAGATGATGTTATATCATTCCATGCTTCTCCTTGAAAACCAGCAAATATTAAATTTTTCCCATTTATAATTTTTTTATCGAAAACGAATTTTTTTATATTTCTTAATTGTATAGATAATTTTAATGGCAGCCGAAGTTCAAACCCATTAACGGTAATGCAATTATACATCTCATTGTAGTCATTCCATTTTATTTTCCTTAATTCACGATAGGTAATTCCATAAAGCATCATCATCTTTATTCCTATCGCTGCCACTGCTTTTCTAAAACTAGTTGCATCCTCCCATTCCTGTGCAATAAATTGCTCATTTGTCCATATTAATATTTTTTCAGCCTCAGTTGATGTCAATGGCTCCTGTTCAACAATTCCAGCCAACATTTCGCACTTATCTATATAAGCCATCATTTGCTGCATATACGAATTTTCTCGTAACCGATTATATGAAATTGCATCATATAAATCAGGGTTAACAATATCTGTTGTTTTTCTTATATAATTAAAAAATTGTCCAATTACTGTCGCATAGCGTTTTGCCTTAGTCTTACTTTTATATCTTTTCACCACTTCAACATTATAAATCAGGCTTTTTAATATAAAGTCCACATCTATACCCTGTAATAAAATTCGAAGTTGATCCCCAGACAACGAATTTTTCCAATCTGCTTCTATATATTCACTAAAATTAGCAATATCACTCTTGTAATCTGAATATTCTCTTACAAAATTTTCTGTAATCTCTTTGTAGTTCATTTCGTTTCTCCCCATACATTTTCATTGAATTATATACCCATTTTATTACAATGTCAATTATAAAATCAATTTGATATTTTTTTTGTTTTATCGGTTATATTATTTAATTAATCTTTTATTTATGCTCTCCATCTCTCGATAAAACTCAATTCATTTCTATATATATAGATTTTTACATCATTTAATATTTAAACTATATTTCCATATCAACGCATCTACGCAAATTGCATTAAACAAATGCGGAGAGCCTCACGCTCTCCGTCACCTATCCTTCATCTTACAATACACCACCGCCACCGCCGTACTCACAAATGTCGCCACGATTGCCAGAGCAATAATCCCCGCCAGGTTCACGCTCCCGTGCTGCTGCCTGTAATCAATCATATTCACCGATATCAGCTGCAGCAATGAAATATTTAATATCAAAAAAGTGTATATCCCATTGCTGGCGATGCGCTCCCCTTTACCTTTCCTGCTGCCCGCAATCCCCCGGACCGTCCATCAGCCTTCCTCTGCTGAGCCCGCCTGCTGCTTCCGCGCCGCTGTTTTTAGCCTTCCTGTCCGCAAACTCATACCCCGCCGTCCCCCTCTCCGCCTCCAACTTCGCCAGTTCCTCCATGGCTTTAAGCCCGCCTTGTGTCAAGTTAATAACACGAACTTTTTGAAAAATTATGAAACAAGGTATTTGTAGTCCCAAGTCTTCTGATATGTACCTTGCACAGCAATATTAGAAGCAGATATAAATTCTACAGACTCATCTACATTTCCGTCATATCGTTCTGCAAAGTCATCTGACATTATTTGTTTCTCTTTATCAGAATAATCCTTTAACTCACCATACAGTACATGTTCCAAATTGCAGGAATTAAAACAAATTCGATATGATATTCCATTCACTTTACCCGTTTTTCTAAGCCTGTACAGAATGTTGCTCTTTCTTTTATTCCGTTCTATAGTTACATTTGCACTCTTTGCTTCAATATGGTCTCGTAATATTGGATTTTTTCTGCATCTGATTCTATAATATCCGCATCCGAAATATTGTCGTTCCGCGTCCCCAATTAGCAACAATCATCTGGGCATTTCTAATAGCATTATCTTCGAAAAATGTCCTTCTAAATCCAATTATTTTCTCATGAAAAGGTTTTTTATTCATTTGAATATTAAGTATTACCGGAGCCTTGCCATGAAATTTACTACAAAAATCTGCACAATTTATGTTTAATATATCAGCACAAATAAGCGTGGCAAATACATTTTGAGCCACATCTGTACCATTAAATCTAATATAAAAATTTCTTCACCTGTGGATAAATCAGCCTGTTCATGACTATAAGATACATCCCACATTGCCCCTGTTTTCGCCTGCAAAACCACTGCAAGCTTATCATCCATCGTCTGAAAGAAATAGAACAATGCATTAATATGCCTACTCATATTAATTGACCGAGGAGAAATAAAAATAACATCTTGTCTTTTTCCCCATTCCTCAATCAACAGATTGTATTTCCTCTTGGCAATTCCTTCTACTCCCAGACACCATAGTTTTCCTTTTTCCGGTGCTACTTCATTTCCTTCAATAATATCTTTAATAATATCAAACGGAACAGATGCTTCAGGAGTGACAACCAACTCTATGCCACATGAATCTGCCGTTTTGAGAAACTCGCGTATTTGTTTAACTTGGCTTTTTTGATTCTCAGATTATATCCCATTTCATGAGAATACAATAAACAGCCTTGCGCTTTGTATTGTAATACGCTTACACTTCTTATTCCGTCATTACATATCTGTAATCTTGTGCCTTTTATGTTTTATTTTCTGATAAAAATGTATATTTAAGAGACATTTCGCGCAGTACCTTCCTAATCAATCATTGACATTTTTCTTTTGTCATTTTACAAAATAATACCAACTAAAGCCGATAATTTCAACATGCTGCTAAAATGACCTAAAACTTCAATTTTGATGATTTCTTTTAACTGTGCTTCTGTAGGCTTTTGTCCATTCTCAATAATAAATGTCTTGGTATAATAAATACTCTTCTCCGCATTCGTTGCAAGTCTGGCTAGAATCAGTCGAATTATATCTTTTTTCTGTAAATACCACAAATAATACATCGCCACCTTGCCTATTGCAATATACCGACATTCATCAACACTATGCTCAAAGTCAAACATTTCAATATAATAATACGGATTATCAAAAAGCATACGCTATTGTTTCATATGAATAGTATAGCATCAATTTAGTGAGTGCTTCAATCACATTTTCTTCCCATTACTTTACAATATACCACCGCCACCAGCGTACTGATAAACGTAGCCACAATCGCCGGCGCGATAATCTCCGACGGATTCACGCTGCCGTATTGCTGCCGATAAGCAATCATATTCACCGGGATCAACTGCAAAGAAGAAATATTCAAAATCAAAAACGTGCACATCTCATTGCTTGCAATGCGCTCCCGTTTTCCACCTGCTTCTTTCCCATCACTCAGATGAGCCGTATTCCCCCTCTCCGCCTCCAGCTTCGCCAGTTCCTCCATGGCTTTCAGCCCCGCGGGAGTGCAGGCCCAGCCAAGGCCCAGCACATTGGCAATGATATTGGTGGATATATATTTTCTCGCCATATGTTCTCTGGGAATATTCGGAAACATAAATGACACAAAGGGACTGATCGCCTTTGTCCATTTGTCGATCAGTCCCGCTTTTTCCGCTATTTCCATCAGTCCCATCCAGAGCGCCATGACTCCGATCATGGTAATGCAAAGATTTACTGCTTCCCGTGAGGAATCCAATGCCGCATTCGTCACCTCTGCCATATGACCGGTCAGAGAACCATATACAATCCCAATGAGGATCATGCCGCCCCATATCATATTCAGCATAAGAGCAACTTCCTTTTTGATCAGTATATGCCCATTCTGCGAAATTCATGATAAATACCGTCCGCCCGGACGTCTTCACAAACTCTGTCCGCCATACGTTTCAGGGCTGCGCAGGCATTTCCCATGGCCACACTGATTCCTGCCGCTTCCATCATCTCCAGATCATTCATACTGTCCCCGAAGGCAATGGTATCTTCCAGTCGGGCTCCATAATATCCGCATACCAGCCCCATTCCTGTGCCTTTATCAGTCCCTTTGGGAATAATCTCACCGTTAAAGCAGGTGCTGCTGTTCCCATACGCGTGCACCGCATAGGTAAATCGTTCACCCAGATACTTTTTTGTCATTTCTATGGCTTCCTGATTCCTGCTTGTAAAGCAGATTTTATAGGCCCCGGTGCAGGGATAATCCTTATACGGATGAATGGGAATCCCTGACGCAATCTCTTCCTGCATGCGGATCAGTTCCGAATTCGCCGGATCCGCCACAGCGCTGCGCAACAGTTCTTCCATCTGCGGATCAGTATAGATTCCCTCTGCTGTCTCTATTCTGCAATACATCCCCTGTGCATGGAATATAGAAAGACATTCCTGAATGGTATCTTCCGGAAGCATCCTGTCAAAAAGAATATGGCCTTCTGCCTCCACATGGCTTCCCGCACTGGCGATCACTCCATCAAATCCCACATCCATAATATCCCTGCCAATAATGGGCATATTTCTTCCAGTACACAAAAATACTTTATGTCCCTTTGCCCTTGCTCCCTGTATGGCCTCTATCACCCGCGGAGAGGGCGGCGCCATTGCAAAAACCAGTGTCCCGTCAATATCCAAAAAAATCAATTTCCTGTCCATGCTTTTCCTGTTTTCTTTATACTTTATGAATCGTTACCACTACCGTATCTCTGTTCATCTGGCCAGGCGAAGATACTTCCAGCCTCTTTCCCTCCGGCAGATCAGTAAATATCATGGGAATCACTGTATCATATCCTGCCTTTTCAATCCGTTCTTTATCAAATTCGACCAGAAGCTGCCCTTTCTTAACCCTCTCCCCGTCTTTTACATGCGGCGTGAAGTATTTTCCCTGCAGATTCACCGTATCCACACCAATATGGATCAGTATTTCCGTGCCATGGCTGCTGGCAAAGCAAAGCGCATGCTTTGTATCAAAAACGCTGATAATGCTGCCGTCCGTGGGCGCATATACCTTTCCTGCCGCGGGCAGTACCGCAATCCCCTCCCCCAGTATCTTATTGGCAAAAGTATCGTCTTTTACCTCTTCCATTTTGATCATTCGGCCTTCCGCGTATCCAAAGAATGATTCTTCCTCCGGTATCTGCCTGTCTGACTCACCTGCAGCTGATAGTTCCGCTCCTGTCTGTGTCGCAATTTTTCTTACGCTTTCGACCTGCGCAGATTCTCTTCCGGCACCGGCCTCTGCCATCTCCATCGAGGTTTTATCCATAAATCGCCCCAGCACAAGCGTCATGATAAAACCACCGGTAATGGCAATCATATGGGCAATTATGTAGTTGATATAACCATTACCCGCCGGATCCGCCAGTGCGATTCCCGGAAGAACCGTAGTGCCAAAGCCAACTGCTGCCAGATTGGTAAGATATACCACAATACCACCCAGTGCCCCTCCAATACAGCCACCAATAATAGGGAAACGATATCTGAGATTAATGCCAAACAACTCAGGTTCCGTGATGCCAAAGAGAACCGAAATAAAACTGGGGATACAGAGCTCTCTCGTCTTACCATTTTTTCTGTGCATCATAAGATATCCCAATACTTCACCGCCCTGCGCAATGATCGCTACGGACATAAGCGGATTGAGGAAGTTTCTGCCTGTATCCGCCAGCAGCTGCGCTTCGATTGCTCCGAAAATATGATGCAGACCGGTAATAACCACCAGTTGCTGCAAGCCGGAAAAGACAGCATATCCCACAATACCCAGATTCTGTGTCATCCATACAAGCGCATTGGTAATACCGGAGGAAAGTCCCCGTCCCACCGGACCGATCACTGTAAATAACAGCAGAGCACCCACCAGTGTGGTAAGCAACGGCGATAGCAAAAGGCGAATCACTTCCGGTACTTTCTTTTCAAAGAAAGTGTCCAGCCTGGCCGTCACAAAGCCCATAAGAAGAGCTACGATAATGCCACCCTGAAAACCGACCAGTTTCACCCCCATGCCAAAAATGTGCAGCGTCGTCACTTCTACGGTTCCCTGTGCCGCTGAATAAGCATTGGCCAGACTGTCACTAAGCATAATACATCCCATCACAATGCCAAGTATGGGCCGTCCGCCAAACCGTTTGCAGGCACTGTACGCTACAGCGAGCGGCAGAAAGCCGAAGATGGCCCCCGACGAAATATTAATCAGCCTGTTAATGCCAAACAAAGTATCATTTGCTTTGACAAAATCCAGATTTCCCAGCACGCCGGAAAGACCGGTAAGCAATGCAGCCGCCAGAATACCTGGCATGATATCCACAAAAACATCCGACAAAGCTTTGATAATCCGCTGCAGTGGATTCATTTTTTTGTTTGCCACGGTTTTCAGATCGCTCAGGCTCATATTTTTCATATTGTTGTATTCGGCAAACACCTCATAAACATCACTTACCAGACCGGCACCGAAGATGATCTGTACCTGATCACCCGCTACAAAAACGCCTTTGGCAAGATCCACATCTTCTATGGCCTTTAAGTCTGCCATATCATTGTCCTTGAGGACGATACGCAGACGTGTGGCACAGTGTGCCACTCCCTGAATATTCTCTTTTCCGCCCACCAGTCTGGTAAGCTCAACGGATATTTTCTCATATCTCTGACGCTTATTCGCATCCATGATTGGCTCCTCCTATTCCAGTTCCGCATCTTCCCTCCCCGCCCCGCTTCACCGGATGTATTTCCGGCCGCTTCCTCGTCCGTAAATTCATCCCGGGGCTGTTCGGGATGATGCTGTTTTTCCTGTTCCGCATCTTATTGCGGGAATTTTAGTTCAGTCTTTTCGTGGCCACGAAAATTCCGGCGTTTTGATCCGCCTCTTGCAACTCCTATTATAGCCTGCTATAATGAAATTTATATGGAGATATGTGACTTTTGCATTGAATTTTATGACATCAGCGATCCAGGAAATAGGATGCCTTCATTCCCGGATTTTTGATAAAATATGTTCTGATATACGTAAGACAAAGCAAAACAGCAAATGAAAGATATGGAGAAAAAATATGCTGGATTATATCTTTTCCAATGATTTCTACAGAAATATTGATGCTATGATTTATACCTGCGGATATGAAAACTGTGCTCCGGGGCACAGTTACGGTCCCATACTGCGCAACGGATATCTGATCCATTATGTGCTGCACGGTATGGGTATTTACAAAGCAAGGGGAAATTTATTCCGTCTGAAAGAAGGAGACGCTTTTCTGATCTGTCCGGGAGAACTGATTTATTATGAAGCAGACGCACATACTCCCTGGAGTTATACCTGGATCGGCATGCAGGGTATCAAAATAAAAGGCTATCTGGAGAGAACCACACTTCCGGAAAAGCTGGTGGTACATTATGGTAAGGATGAGCAGCTGGCGCGATGCCACGAAAAGATGGCGGAAGCGGACCGCCTTGCGCAAAACCGGGACCTGATGATGAACAGTATCCTGTATGAATATCTTTTTTTACTGACATCCAAATTTCCCGGTAATGCTTATGCAGAGCAGGAAAAGAAAGGAGGACATGCCGAAGCAGCACTTCAATATATAGAAGAACACTATTGCGATCCCATTACTGTCGGGGAGATTGCCGCCCATCTGGGCATTAACCGTTCCTATCTCCACCGGGTGTTCAAGTCGCTCACCGGCGTTTCCATCCAGAGTTATCTGTTGGATTACAGGATACGTCAGGCCTGTATCCTGTTAAGAAGCACAGATTTGTCCGTTCGGGTGATTGCCCATTCTGTCAGCTTCATTGATCCGCTTTATTTCTCCAGAATCTTCCGGCAGAAAGTAGGCATCAGTCCCAGCCAATACAGAAAAGCAACAAGTCTCTCTCCTAATCCTCTTCCAGCAGTCTCAGACCGGCAGTATCCGTAACCGGCAGGGAAAAGACAATAGCCTTGGCCTTGGTCTTTAGGCCCGCCTTTTCCATAACGGCTTTCATAATCACATTTTTCTGGTCTTTTTTGGCCACGATAAAGATCATTTCCTTCTCGGCCGCCAGGGAAACACCCATAAACTTTTCTGCCTGCTCCGTACCCGTTCCCTTGGCGTGAAGAACCGTACCGCCATAGGCGCCGGCGCTTCTGGCCGCATCCATCACAAGTTCTATATTGCCCTGATTGGCAATGATAATGATAAGTTCATAGACTGTATCCCTCAAAGCCGACTCCTCCTCCTTTTGGAACTCCTGCTCCGCTGTCAGAAACTGCAGTGCACGCCTGCCGCCGATGCTGCTCAATGGGACAATAAAGGCGATGCCTTCTCCAGGCGCATCAATGCGGAATTTCTGGCGCAGCGCTTTCTGGATCCGCCTCCACCGCTCCTGCTCCAGCACGGTAAAGATCACCGTCTTCTCGGTCGCTTCCAGACCAAAATAGTCCAGCATCGCTCCGGAGGCCGTCCCTGATCCCAGCGTGATAAAGGTGACCAGAAGCCCCTCTTCCTGATAAAGCCCCAGATATTTTTTCATCTGGTGTCTGTTGATGATGGTAGTCATCATATATAATTTACTCATAGTCTGCTCCGCTGCCCTCACCTGTCTGCCTGCTACAGTTCAATGATTTCCATATCGCCAAACATATCAATTGATACCGGCGCACCTGCTGTTTCCTTTTGCGGATGATTCGATTTCAGACGATAGAGCAGGCCAAGTCCCTGGATGGTAATCAGCGGTGTCATGGCTACCATCGCCACCACCCCGAACGCATCCGTGACAATATTGCCGCCCAGTACGCTGCAGGCACCCATGGCCAGCGGCAGTAGAAAGGTAGCCGTCATGGGGCCGGAGGCCACACCGCCTGAATCAAAGGCAATGGCCGTAAAAATCTTTGGCACAAAAAATGTCAGAACCAGCGCCGCCGCATAACCCGGTATGAGAAACCACATAATGGATATCCCGGTCAGCACCCTGATCATGGCCAGGCCAAGGGAAACCGATACGCCAACGGACAGGCTCAGTTCCATGGATCTGGCAGAAATAGACCCTGCCGTGATCTCTTCCACCTGCCTGGTCAGCACAAATACTGCGGGTTCTGCCAGTACAATAAAATAGCCGATAATCATACCAATGGGCACGATGATCCATGCGTAGGGCAGTCCGGCAATAACCTGCCCCAGATAGTTTCCCGCCGGCATAAAGCCCACGTTCACTCCGGTGAGAAACAAAACAAGCCCCACATAGGTATAGGCCAGGCCGATCACAATCCTGATCAGCGCTTTCTTTTCGATATCTCTGGAAATAATCTGAAAGATACCAAAAAAGATGATAATTGGCAACAGAGAAATTGCCATTTCTTTTATGTATTCAGGAAACCCCTCCGAAAACAGTTTCCAGAGCTCAACAGAATTATCAATCTCGGGAATGGAGGCCGGTATATAGTCCGCACTTCCCGGCTTATAGATCATGCCCAGAATGAGTACCGCAATGATGGGCCCCACCGAACAGAGCGAAACCAGACCGAAACTGTCGTCCGCGGCATGCTCGTCGCTTCGGATCGCGGAAATACCCACACCCAGTGCAATGATAAACGGTACCGTCATCGGGCCTGTAGTCACACCGCCCGAATCAAAAGCCACGGAAAGAAAATCCCCAGGAACAAAATATGCCAGAATAAACACCACTGCATAAAAGACAAGCAACATATAGGGAAGTGTGATGGCAAAGAGCATACGAAGAAGCGCCACCACCAGAAAACAGCCCACCCCCACTGCCACTGCCAGGATCAGCACCAGGTTTGGCACGGACGGAACCTGACCTGCCAGTACCTGCAGATCGGGTTCTGAAATCGTGATGATAAATCCAAGGATAAAACTGACCATTACCATCACGGACAGCTTACGGCTCTTTGTCATCGTAGTGCCCACCCGCTCGCCGATCGGGGTCATGGACAACTCTGCCCCAATGGAAAAAAGCAGCATCCCCGCAGTCAGCAATACCGCACCTATAAGAAATGCCATCAGAATACTTGGTGAAATAGGTGCAATCGTAAAACACAATAGTAATACAATCGCGATGATCGGGAACACTGCTTTTAACGTTTCATTCAGTTTTTCTTTCAGTTTTGATCCGTTTATCTGCAAGATAATCAAACGCCCTTCCTTACCAATATCAGGTAAAGTATAGCATAAAATCCTTCGGCAGGATAGCCGGAGACAAAATCTTTTTTAAATCTTTATACTATTCATATAATCTTAATAATTCTGTTTTACACCCTTTTTCAGAATCGCTTTGATCTGCAGCTCCTTGTCCAGAATTACCAGACTGGCATACTTTCCGCTTTCAATGCTTCCATATTCCTCAGACAGGCCGATGGCTCTTGCCGGATTCTGCGTCACACATTTCACCGCACTTGCCAGGGGGATACCTGCTGTTTTCACCGCATAACGCAGACAGTTCATCAGATTGGTCGCAGAACCCGCAATCGCACCACCCTCTGTCAGGGTTGCAAGATTGCCCCGCACCGTCACTTTCTGTCCGCCCAGAGAATATTCCCCGTCCGACAGCCCGGTGGCCTCCATGCTGTCACTGATCATGATAATACGATCATCTCCGAACATCTTGAACGTAGTACGGATCACCGACGGATGGACATGAATCCCGTCGCAGATCAGCTCCACATTACAGTCACTGTCACAGGCCGCACCGACCACGCCCGGCGCTCTGTGTGAAAAAGGAGGCATCGCGTTATACAGATGTGTCACCTGTCTGGCACCTCTTGCAAAGGCTTCTTTGGCAGTATCATAATCCGCCGTTGTATGTGCAACGGAAATTACCACCTCGTCCCTGCAGGCGTCAATAAATTCCATGGCGCCTTCCTCTTCCGGTGCCAGTGCACACAGACGGATGAGGCCGCCGGAGGCTTTCTGCAGTCTGCGCAGCATTTCCGCATCGGCCCTGGCAATAAAGTCCGGATTCTGCGCCCCTTTCTTTTCCAGAGAGATAAAAGGGCCTTCCATATTGATGCCCACCAGCTCGGCGCCTTCGGTATGCTCTGCCTTCTTATACGCAGCCGCAGCCTCTGCTATTTTCATCAATACATCTTCCCCCAGCGTCATCGTCGCCGGGCAGATACTTGTCACACCGTTTTGCAGTTCATATTCTGCCATTGCCGCTATCGCTTCCTGCGAACCGTCACAGAAATCATGCCCCACACAACCGTGGAAATGAACATCCATCAGCCCCGGAATGACATAGCATCCGCTGGCATCCATACAATCCGCGGCATCTCCCGTGTCCGCAATCCTCTCCCCCGCAATGTAAACATCCTTTTTTGCAAAGCTGCCGTCCGGCTGGAATACCAGCCCGTTTTTGATTACCATACCCGTCCTCCTGTTTGAAGTTCCGCAGCGTCCGTTATCTGATCCATGCATAATCCGGGCGGCTGCTGTTTATATAATTTTTGATAAGAATTCCTTCAATCTGGGATTGGAGGGATTCTCAAAAAATGCTGCCGGTTTATTTTCCTCTTTGATGACACCTTCATCAATAAAAAGTATCCTTGTCCCCACTTCTCTGGCAAATCCCATCTCATGGGTGACGATCACCATAGTCATACCGTCTCTTGCCAGATCTGTCATAACGTTGAGCACCTCACCAACCATCTCCGGGTCCAGAGCGGAAGTCGGCTCATCAAAGAGCATGACCTCCGGATGCATGGCAAGAGAGCGTACAATGGCGATTCTCTGCTTCTGACCACCTGAGAGCTGGGAGGGATAGGCCTTTTCCTTTTCCTCCAGCCCCACTCTGGCAAGAAGCGCTCTTGCCTCTTTTTCCGCCTCCTCTGTCGGTTTTTTCAACAGTTTGACAGGCGCCAGCGTCAGATTTTCCAGTATGGTCTTGTGCGGAAACAGGTTAAAATGCTGGAATACCATACCGATCTTTTGTCTGTATTTATTAATATCCGTATTCTTATCCGTAATATTCATGCCTTCAAAGGAAATCGTCCCCGAGGTGGGCATTTCCAGAAGGTTGAGAGAGCGCAGGAATGTGGATTTGCCGGAACCGGACGGGCCCACGATTACTACCACTTCTCCGCTTCTGATCTCTGTGCTGATATGATCCAATACCAGATTACTGCCAAAGGCTTTGCACAGATCCCGTATTTCAAACAAGACATCTCCTTTATCGCTCACTCGTACGCAGCCTCCTTTCCAGTTTGCCGACCAGACCCGAAAGCACCATAACCATCACCAGATAGATCAGCGCAACACCGATCAGTGGCATAAAAGGCTCATAAGTACGGCTTCTTATGATATCACCGCCTCTGGTCAGATCCATCATCCCTATGTATCCGCAGACGGAAGTTTCCTTTAACAGTACGATAAATTCATTGGCCAGTGCCGGCAGCACATTTTTAAATGCCTGCGGCATAATGATATACCACATCGTCTGCGCATAGCCAAAGCCGAGACTGCGGCCCGCCTCAAGCTGACCCGGATCAATCGACATAATGCCGGAGCGCACGATTTCCGCCACATAAGCGCCCGAATTAATGCCGAAAGCCAGTGTTGCCACGATCAACTTACTGATATTGTAATTGCCAAATACTACATAACACATAATCATCAGCTGCACCATCATCGGTGTCCCCCTGATCACAGTCAGGTAGATCTGGCAGATCATATTCGGTATCTTTCCTTTCCCGGTCTTATCGTGGGTGGAACGTATGATCGCCACCAGAAATCCCAGCACAATACCAAGCAGCACAGCCAGAAACGTAATGGCCAGCGTATTTCCAAGCCCCTTGACCAGATACATATACCTGTCATCTTTGATAAAGTTTGTATAAAACTTTAGCTTAAACTCCTCCACACCTTCACATCCTTCTCTTTATCCTGCGGAAACGAAGGCGGGCCGTTTCATGAACCCATGTAACAGTCCGCCTGTCTGTAACACATATACTATTATAATCTACAATCTATTTTCTTACAATAACAACCTGTGTGGAAGTTGCATAAGAATCCGTAAAATCAATGCTTGTCAGCCGATCTTCCGTCACAGTCATACCTGCCGCACCGAAATCAGCCTTACCGGACTGTACCGCACTGATGATAGCGTCAAATTCCATATCATCAATCTGCAGTTCATATCCCATCTTATCGCAGACTGCCTTTGCAATCTCAGCGTCAATACCCACGATTTCCGTACCTTCATAGTACTCATAAGGCTCAAATGCCGCATTGGTCGCCATCACCAGCTTGCCTTTGGAATGATCCACATCCGCAGGTGACTCATACGGGCAGGTTCCCTTTGTATCATCTCCGATATAGTTTGCCACGATCTGATCCAGCACACCTTCCTCTTTCAGTTCTTTGAGCGCTGTATTCATGGCCTCTGTCAGCTCTGTCTTATCTTTGGATACGCAGATCGCATAGTCTTCCACTGCAAAATCCTCTTCCAGAATCGTCAGATCCTCATTCTTTTCCACAAATGCCTGCGCAGGCTGTGCATCAATGATCACACAGTCAATCTTTCCCTGCTTTAATGCCTGTACCGCATCCGCTCCCTTATTGTAACGCTCGATGGTAGAACCTTCCGCCTCATAATCGCTGGCAAAGATGTCACCTGTTGTTCCAAGCTGTACGCCAATTGTCTTACCGGGAAGATCATCCAGAGAATTTACCGTATTGGGAATCCCCTCACTGCTCTCCTGTTCTGCACCGCCTTCCGTCTCTGCCGCGGCTTCCGTCCCTGCCTCACTGCCTGCATTGTCGGTGGCCGGCGCGTCTGCACCGCCGCACGCGGTCAGCATGGCCGTCATGCATACTGTCATCAATACTGCTGCCCATTTTTTCATAACTTTCTCCTCCATTTTGCCAAAATGCATATTTATTCATCAAGTAATTATAATAACACGTTTCCGGCAAAATACAAGTCTGATTTCAGAAATTATCCTGATTTCGTTTATCTGTTGTGACAAAACAGCCTGTCTGAATCGTTACCGTATTTTATGTATACAGTCATCATCCAGCCTGTGCACAAGTGTCAGGATACGCCCGGCGCAAGCCCTGATATCGTCTTCCTTAAGTATTCCCTGCTCATACGCCCGGCGGATATCGCGCGCATCTTTCGTATTGCCAGGCATAATTATGTCATTGCCCGCGGCGGCGCATTTCCAGGGCACACTCCCGTCTTCCGGCACGGTCGTGTTCCAGTCCGACATGATCACGCCGTCAAATCCCCACTCTTCCCGCGCAACCACCGTGCACAAATCTCTGCTGTTGGCGGCATGCACACCGTTGACCAGATTATACGAACTCATCATGGCCGCCGGTGCACTCTGTTTCACCGCTATCTCAAACCCGCGCAGATATATTTCCCTGAGCGCCTTCTCTGATATACGTACATCCACGCCCATACGGTTATCTTCCTGATTGTTGCAGGCAAAATGTTTTATGACGACGCCGCACCCGCTGCGGCTCTGCACACCCTGCGTCACTGCCGCAGCAATCGTGCCTGACAGCAGCGGATCTTCGGAATAATACTCAAAGTTCCGCCCACACAGCGGATTCCTCTGTATGTTCATACCCGGCGCCAGCCACAAATCCACATGAAATTCCTTCATTTCCGCGGCTATCGCTCTGCCAATCGCCTTCACAAGCTCCCTGTCCCATGTCTGTGCCAGTAATGTCCCCACCGGAAACGCCGTACAGAACTGATAATAGGTTGCGGCTCCTTCGTGATGCTTTACAGATTCCAGAAATCCGTTTTCCAGACTTCCCAATACCCCAGTGCCATAGACAGTGTCATCCACTGCATTCACCTCATATTCCTGCCGCAGTCTGAGACCGGCCGGCCCGTCAGCCATGACCAGCGGACGGACGTCATATTTTTCTTCCAATGCATCCGTACTCTCCCCCGCCGAACCCGGCACCCGACACCCGGCAGAACCAAGCATGCTGGTTCCATCGGTAATGCCGCCATACAGAAGCGGCAACAGGTCCTCTGTCGGCCACGCAAATGCCGGCGGCACTGCAGCCGCTCTTTTCACCTCTTTTACGGGCGTAAATTCATATTGAGGTATTTTCCGCTCTTCCTGCACGAAGCTGCCGTTCGGATGATCCTGTACCCGTCCGTCCCATTCCAGTTCCGCAAATGCCTCCTGTACCGGACAAATGGAAGAGGTATTTTCAATTATCATATTTTCTGACACATGCAAATAAGCCGCCGGAAACAGAGATCCGGAATGACGCCCGATCCACACGCCATAGCTTCCTTCTTCGATAAGCCATGCTTTCTTTTCCTCCGAAAAACAGGCCAGTTGTTTCTGCTCTATCCCTATACGCACCCGACATGATTCCCCCGGTGAAAGGAGCGGCGTTTTTGCAAATCCTGCCAGCCGGTGGTATTCCTTTTTCCTTCCGGTCTGCGGCAACGTCACATATACCTGAACAACTTCCCTGCCCGGATACCGACTCCCTGTATTTTTCACGTTTACGCAGATTTCCATACTCCCATCCCGCACTTTAACCTCTTCCGATATCATCCGAAACGATGTATAGGAAAGCCCGTAGCCGAACGGAAAATAAGGTTTCACGCCAAAACTGTCAAAATACCGGTAGCCCACAAAAATTCCTTCCCTGTATTCTTCCTTTTTTATATCACCGTTCAAATACCCAAAAGAATCCGCACATGGATAATCCCCGTAGCGTTCCGCCCACGTCGCCGTCAGCCTTCCGCCCGGTATGGCTCTGCCGTACAGGACATCAGCCGCCGCCCGGCCTCCTTCCTGCCCCGGCTGGGAAATAAAAAGAACTGCCCTGATATATGCCGCCTCCCTGAGAATATCCGTAAGTTCAACCACACCACCGGTATTCAGAACCAGCACGGTGGGAATCTTTTTCCCACTCAGAAACAACAGATCTTCCCTCTCCCGGCGGCTTATATAATAATCGCCCTCTTCCCGACGCCTGTCCCGTCCTTCGCCGGATATACGACTGAGCACATAGACTGCGGCGCCGGCTCCTTCCACATCTTCATCCGTGATCGGACGTCCCTGGGGCAGTACAAAAGGATTGGCCGCATAGGCGTCAAACGGATTTTCCATTTGCCCGGCTTCTTCCAGAATTCGCTTTTTCCATGTCTCCCTCGCTTCCGCATAGCATTTTTCATACGCGTCCAGCCAGTCCGTACTGACCAGAAGCGCGCCGTTTTCTTTCATTCCTTCATACAGAGAAATCGTTTTTCGGCTGTTTACATCACCGGAACCTGTACCGCCTTTGACAGTCTTTACCGCGCCCCCTCCCAGCAGGGCAGTCGGTACGGATACATCCAGCGGCAGCAGTCCCTCGTTTTTCAGAAGAACCATCCCCTCCGCTGCCGCTTCTCTCGCCAGACGGCCATGAATAACTTCCCGCTCCGATACCTGCCGGTCTGTCGTTCCACTGTGTGCCTGTTTCTGTTTTTCCATGATAAAACTCCTTTCGACAATGTACAGTTAAGATTTTTGTCCAAGCTCTTTGATAGTATAACGCAAACATGCCTCCTGGCGCACTGTTATTTCGTGCGCCAGAAGGCATATAAAAAGGATGGATGATTTATTCTTTTACGCCGCCGAGTGTCACACCCGCAATAATATATTTTGAAAGAACGAGATAAATGATAACGATCGGCACAATCGCCACCGTAATCATCATATAAATTTTTGCACTGTCAAAATTCATATAATCGGCGCCGCGGAGCGTGGCAATCAGAATCGGCACGGTCATCTTTTCTTTGGACTGAATGACCAGAGCTGGAACGAAATAATTATTCCACGAACCCACAAAGGAAAAGATTGCCTGCACGGCAATCGCCGGCTTCATAATCGGCAGCACGATCTGATTGAAAGTCCGGAATTCCCCGCTGCCGTCTATCCGCGCCGCTTCCACCAGAGACAGCGGAAGCGATGATTGCAGATAGCTGTACATAAAATAAAAGACAGCCGGTGAAGCAACGGACGGAATGATCAGCGGCAGCAGCGAATCATACATGCCCATATTGGTAATCAGACGAAGGAAACCCATTGCCGTCACCTGAGTCGGCATGACGAGTATCGCCATAATAAAAGTAAAAGCCGCTTTTTTCATCTTAAAATCATAAGCATAAAGCCCATATGCCGTCAGAGAAGAAAAATATGTACAGATTGCCGCCGAAGCCCCCGATACGATCAGGCTGTTTAAAATACCGCGAAACATCGGAAAAGTCCCGTCATTGGCAACTTTTTTCAGGTTTTCCAGAAAATATTTCCCGGGCAGCGCCGAAAATCCCTTCTGCAGATCCGCATGCGAACGGGTCGCATTGATCAGCAGGATATAGAAGAAAAACAGACACATAAGCGACAGCATAATCAGTGTCAGATGTGCAACCACACTTCGTAATGCGCTTGGTTTATTTTGTTCCATATTACTGTTTCCTCCTTCTCTTTTCTTCTTTTGCACGACGTCTTGCCGCTGCTTTGGAACCGTCCGGATCATCGTCATTGGTCATCCGGTATACGATAAAGCACAAGATACCGCTGACGATAAACAGATAAACGGACAACGCTCCCGCCATGCCGTAATTCCTGCTCTTCAAGTGGCTGTTGAGGAACATGATCAAAGTCATCGAAGTACGGTCCGGCGTCCCCTGGCCATTGGTCAGAATCTGCGGGACATCAAACATCTGCAGCCCGCCGATAATCGCTGTGATCAACGTGTAGGCAAGAATCGGGCGGATCAGGGGCAGAATAATGTACAGAAAGCGTTTAAACCCTTTGCATCCGTCCAACTCCGCCGCTTCAAAGACGTCCACACTGATGCCCATAATCGCCGCCATCAGCATAATGGTCGTATTCCCAAACCACATGAGAAAATTCATAAAGCCTACCAGCGATCTGGTACCCAGCGCCGAACCCAGAAAATCTATTTTTTCATGGATCACACCCATCGACAGCAAAATGGAATTGATCGGCCCGTTGGCTGAAAATATGGTAAAAAACAGCATGGCAAAAGCAGAAGCCATAATCAGGTTCGGCAGATAAATAACCACCTTAAAAAACTGTTTACAATGAATCTTCAGCCTGATGTCCGTAAACCACACCGCCAGCAGCAAGGCGACCACAATCTGGGGAATGAATCCGATCACCCATAAGAGCAGCGTATTGGCGCCATATTTCAGCATATCGGACCCGAGCAGACTGACATAGTTTTCCATACCGATAAAACGAGGGCCCACTTCTTTGATTCCGGAACGATAATACTCAAAAAAACTGTAACGGATCGTATCTGCCAGCGGAATCAGAGAAAAAATGAAATAGCATAGAAAAAACGGCAGAATAAAAATATATCCCCACTTGGCATAGCTGATGCTTTTCTGTTTATTTTTCATAACATACCATTCCTTTCCGGCCTGCCTGCCGGGCCGAAAGTACGCGTCCGGCAGGCAGTTTCCAGTTCCTTTGTCAATCCGGCCAGTTGACTGCGGTAATATCCGGATAACGCTCTATGATTGCCGTTTCAAAGTTTGCCTTTGCCTTATCATAATCTACCATACCCTGGAAATAATCGCTGAACGCATTTTGAATCAGCTCCACACATCCCTGATCATAGGCGGATAACGGTGCAATCTTAATACTTTCTGCCACCGGCGCAAAATACTCGAACGGATTCTGACCGCCGAGGAATTCAGAAGCAAAAGCGCTATCTCCCGCCGCTTTCTGCATACCGCTGACCGTATTGGTAAAATCAGAATACTCTCTCGATATTTTCAGCAGATTTTCTTCTTCCACCGTCATGGCAAGAATGATATCCCTCACATGCTCCGGATTATCCGTACCGGTACATGCGTGTATATAAGAACCTCCCCAGTTATATTCCTGCGGCGGATTGGTAACCGCCCATGCTCCCGTTTCACCGTCCCAGTTAGGATCCAAAACAAAATCGATGCCCCATGCCGGAAGCAAAAAAGCGAATACTTTGGAAGAAGAGCCCATGGATTTGTTCCAGTCGTCATTAAACTGTCCCTTTACGCTCTTATCCAGATAGCCGGCATCCAGCCACTCTTTGGAATCGTTAATCCACTTCATGATCTTAGGATCGACGTTGATGGCAGTCTCGCCCGGTTTCACCCATGAATCTTCGATACTGTTTCCGTAGAGGCGGAATGTATCGGCATAAGAAGCGAACGTAAAATATCCCTTCGCTTTCAGCTCTTCTGCCGTTGCCTTCATGGCATCCCAGTCTTTCACCTTTTCACCGATCGCCGCCGGATCATCCGTACCGAATACATCCATCGCAATATCCCGGCGGTATACGAGAAGCCCAGGACAGCATTGCCAGGTAGAGCCCCTTTGCACCCCGTTCGCATCGGAAGCGGTTGTTTTCGTAAATCCATACTGATCTTTGAGATCCGTTGCCGGATCGATCCCCAGATCCGTAAGCGGCATGGCAACGTCTGCATCCGCATCCGTATATTTGTTTACATAATCTGTTTCGGACAAAAAGATGTCCACCTTATCATCTGCCGCGGCATTGGCCTGATTCAAAAGCGCCTCATCCAGCTTTTGCTGATACACACCGTCCTGATTCGGATTGACGATCCAGTGTATCTCCGTCCCGTCCTTCAATGTCGTCACGGTTCCGTCCTCCGATGTACTCTCCACTTCAGGATAGACAGCCTCCACACGCTCACGGAACTCGTCGTTCCACGAATAGATGTTAATAACTTTTCCTTCCCCGGCAGAATCTCCGCCGGTTTGTTCTGCTCCTCCGCAGCCAGTCAATGCGCCGATACACATACTTGCAACGAGCAGAGCAATCATTCCTTTTTTCTTCATCATGCTTTTCCTCCTTACATTTGTGATTTTTCCTTCACATTTTCTGTATTATAGCCCGTCTGCATTTGCCGATATATTATAAATTCCAAAAAAATGTCAGATTCATGACCTGAACTGACATGCGTAAAAACCGCCCGTTTTCCGTATTTCTTCCTATTTTATTCATATTCTGCCCGCACATGCAAAACCGTCCATTTGATGTCATGAATCTGACATTTTTCACATCGTTATTATTTCTTACCGAATCCGTCTCCCGGTATAATACAGGAAGAAATAACTCATGAATCATAGCAGAAAGGAGACAACAGATATTGAAACAGTTACATTTCATTGACGCAGACGGCAGTTTTACCGTGGATAGCCCGGAAAATACCAGTTATCTGTATTTTCCCCTTGCTTCTGAATCCGGTTTAAAAAGCGCCGTCACTCCCTGCCTTGGCGGAGATGCCAAGCTGGATCAGGACAGCTTTCTGCTGGAACCCGTAAGCGCCGAAAATTTGCATAACAACCGTTCTGTCCGTAATTTCTGGTGTGTGATCAACAACGCCGAAATCTATTCTGCCGCGGGGACTTCGCCACAACAGGAAGCCGCCAGATTTTCTGCGGACCAGGATGAGACCAGTCTGACAGCAGGGTTCATGTGGCACACCCTGAAACGGCATTCCGGAAAAAGCGGCCTTTCCTCCACTGTGACTTCTTTTATTCCATACAATGACAATGTGGAGATTATGTATGTGACAATCCGTAACGATACCGGAACAGATCTTTCGCTCTCCGCCTGTGCGGCTGTTCCCATATACGGCCGGAGCGCCGATAATCTGCGCGATCACCGCCATGTGACATCCCTCCTCCACCGCATCGAAACGACAGAAAACGGTGTGCTTGTATGTCCGTCCATGTCTTTTGACGAACGTGGCCACCGGCCAAACAGGCGCGTCTACTATGTACTGGGCAGCGCCGGAGACGGAACGCCGCCTGTCGATTTCTTTCCTACCGTGGAATCATTCCTTGGAGACGGCGGCTCTTATACCCGGCCGCGCTCCGTCTATGAGCGCCGAAGCGGCTGCCATGCAGGCGCCCATACCGCAGGAAAAGAAGCGATGGGAGCCTTCCGCTTCCCCGAAATAACCCTTGCGCCAGGTAAAAGCGCAGACTATATCATCCTACTGGGGGCACTGGATGAGAGCAGCCATATACAGGCCATATTTGAAAAATATAATACCGCCGGCAAAGTATCGGAAGCCCTGAACAGGACAAAAAAATACTGGCTGGAAAAAGTCAATGTGAGCTTTCATACCCGGGATGCGGAATTTGACAGGCAAATGAAATGGATCAGTTTTCAGCCCTTTCTGAGACGGCTGTTCGGCTGTTCCTTTCTTCCCCATCACGATTATGGGCGCGGCGGCAGAGGCTGGCGGGATCTCTGGCAGGATTGTCTCTCATTGCTCTTAATGGATCCTGGAAATGTAGGAGAAATGATTGTAAAAAACTTTGGCGGTGTCCGTATCGACGGGACCAATGCCACCATCATCGGAGAAGGAGACGGAAATTTTATTGCAGACCGCAACGGCATTGCCCGTGTCTGGATGGATCATGCCTTCTGGCCATTGTTGACGACAAAACTGTATATTGATCAGACCGGTGATCTGGAAATTCTTGACCGTCAGGTTACCTATTTTAAAGACAGCCTGGCTCTGCGCGGCAGCGGCGCGGATACACTCTGGCGCGAAGAAGACGGAAACCGGCAGCTTACTGCGGACGGCTCCGTCTATACCGGAAGTGTTCTGGAACATCTGCTGATCCAACATCTCACCGCCTTTTGTGAAACGGGGGAACATAATATCTTTCGCCTGCGGGGCGCGGACTGGAATGATGCGCTGGATATGGCGCCGGAGCGCGGAGAAAGTGTGGCTTTCACCTGCGCCTATGTGGGAAACCTGAGAGAGCTGGCGGCCATACTGCAGCTTCTGGACAGCCGCAGCCCCGGACAGACCGTCCCGCTTATGGAAGAAGCGGAGATTTTGCTGCGCATGGGATCTGATTTCTATGATGATATCTCCGAAAAGCATCGCATACTGAACGACTATATGATGCGCTGCCGGCACCGGATCAGCGGCAGGACAGTCCGGTTCACACTCACTGACCTGGCTGACAATCTGCTGCAAAAAGCTGACTGGCTGACCGGCTGGATCCGGAAAAAGGAATGGATTGAAGGGACTGACGAAGAAGGCTGGTTTAACAGCTATTATGATAATCACGGCCGGGCCGTGGAAGGTTTTTTCCCCGATCATGTACGTATGATGCTCACCGGACAGGTATTTTCCATTATGAGCGGCGTAGCTTCCGACGAACAGATCCGCAAAATTACCAAAAGCGCCGATCATTATCTCTATGCGCCCGAAATCGGCGGCTATCGGCTGAATACCGACTTTCATGAGCTGAAATCCGATATGGGAAGAATGTTCGGTTTTGCCTATGGCGAAAAAGAAAACGGCGCCGTTTTTTCTCATATGACCGTGATGTATGCCAACGCACTGTACCACCGCGGCTTTGTCCGGGAAGGATGGAAAGCGCTGAAAACGCTCGCCGACACGGCGCTTGATTTTGACACCAGCCATATCTATCCCGGAATCCCCGAATATTTCCGCAGTGACGGTCGTGGCATGTACCATTACCTCACCGGCGCCGCAAGCTGGTATATGCTGACGATGATCACCGAAGTATTCGGCGTACGCGGTACGGCCGGAGATCTGACACTGTGCCCCCGCCTGTTGTCCGAACAGTTCGATCAAAACGGGACAGCCTCGGTCAGCCTGACATTTGCCGGGAAAAAACTTCATATTACGTATGAAAACAAATCCGGCAGAGACTATGGCGCTTATGCCATATCCGCCGCCTCATGCGACGGCCGCGCGCTGCAGATCAGTGACCCTTCCCGTCTTGTCATTCCGGGAGAGACGCTTCTTGCACTCTCCGATGAGACACACGGAATCGTCATAACCCTGCTGTAAATACAGAGACAGAATATAAAAGGACAGGTATAACAATATGAAATATGGATATTTTGACGACAAAAATCTCGAATATGTCATCGAACGCCCCGATACGCCCGCGCCCTGGGCAAACTATCTGGGTTCTCCGGAATACGGCGCAATCATCTCCAACAATGCCGGAGGGTACAGCTTTGCAAAATCCGGCGCAAACGGCCGGCTTCTGCGCTATATGTTCAATCACTTCGACCAGCCCGGGCGGTATCTGTATATCCGGGACAATCAATCAAAAGACTACTGGTCGGCCTCCTGGCAGCCGGTCGGAAAAGATCTCCGGCTCTATCAGTGCGAATGTCGGCACGGTATGGGATATACAAAACTGTCGGCGCGGTATGACGATATTCATTCCGAAGCTCTCTACTATGTGCCTCCTGGCAGGGAGCATGAAGTATGGGCGCTTACAATCACCAATCAATCAGACAAAACACGTGACCTTACTCTGACGGGTTATGCAGAGTTTACCAACCATAATAATTATGAACAGGATCAGATTAATCTGCAATACTCTCTGTTTATCACCCGCACACGTTTTGAGCAGAATCGTATCATGCAGGAAATCCATGGTAATCTGGATACGCTTCCGGCGGATGGTCAGGTAGATCACAAAAATGTAATCGAACGTTTCTTCGGCCTTGCAGGTGCGGATGTAACCTCCTACTGTGGCGACAAAAAGTGCTTTCTCGGCCCCTATCACGGATATGGCAATCCTCTGGGGGTGGAATGCGGCGACCTGAAAAATACGACCAGCTATAATGAAAATTCCTGCGGCGCTCTCTCCTGCCGGATTACACTGCAGCCCGGCGAGACAAAGCATATCGCTTTCCTGCTGGGAATGCAGCCGTCCAAACAGGCTTCTGCCCTGATCGACGCCTACGCAGAACCCTGGCGGACAATAACGGAAGAACTGGCCGTTCTGAAAGCCAACTGGCAGCAAAAACTGGATCCTCTAAAGGTACGGACCCCCAGTCCGGCCTTCAATACCATGTTAAATGTCTGGAACGCTTACAACTGTTTCATCACCTTTATCTGGTCGCGCGCGGCTTCCCTTATTTACTGCGGGCTGCGCAACGGTTATGGTTATCGTGACACCGTACAGGATATACAGGGGATTATCCATCTGGCTCCGGAAATGGCGCTGGATAAAATACGCTTTATGCTCTCTGCCCAGACGGATAATGGCGGCGGTCTGCCTCTGGTAAAATTTACTCACAATCCCGGACATGAAGATACGCCGGACGATTATTCCTATGTCCAGGAAACCGGCCACCCGGCTTACCGTGCGGACGACGCCCTGTGGCTCTTTCCCACAATCTATAAATATATTGCGGAAACCGGGAATACCGCTTTTCTCGACGAAGTGATCCCTTTTGCCAACCGTGACTGCGCCAGTGTCTATGAACACCTGAAGCGGGCCGTTCGGTTTTCCTGTGAACGTCTCGGCCCTCACGGTTTGCCGGCCGGATTATACGCCGACTGGAACGACTGCCTGCGACTTGGCGCAAAAGGGGAATCTTCCTTTGTTGCCATGCAGTTTTATTATGCGCTCACTGTCCTGAAACAGTTTGCCGAATATAAACACGATGCGGACTACCTGCGTTTTCTGGAAGAAAAGACGGCGGAAACCCGAGAACGGATTATAAGACTGTGCTGGGACGATGACCGCTTTATCCGCGGATACACGGAAAATGGCGAACGAATCGGCGCCGCCGCAGATCCGGAAGCCAATCTGTGGCTGAATCCGCAAAGCTGGGCCGTTATCAGCGGCCTGGCCTCTGAAACGCAGGCCGATACCGCTCTTCATAATGTGTACAAACGGCTCAACACACCCTATGGCGCCATCCTGATGGATCCGCCTTACCATGCACACGCATTCGACGGTGCGCTGGCTGTCATCTATAATCAGGGTACAAAGGAAAACGCCGGTATCTTCTCTCAATCGCAGGGATGGCTGATTCTGGCGGAAGCGCTCCGCGGACATGGGGAAAGGGCCTTTGCCTACTTTATGGAAAATGCGCCCGCCGCCCAAAATGACCGTGCACAGATTCGCTGTCTGGAACCCTACTGTTACGGACAATTTACGGAAGGCAGAGCCAGCCGCCATTTTGGCCGCTCTCATGTACATTGGCTGACCGGAACCGCTTCCACCATGATGGTGGGATGTGTGGAAGGTATTCTGGGCCTGCGGCCCGATCTGAACGGCCTGCGACTGGCCCCTTCCATTCCAAAAGACTGGAAACAACTGGAAATACATAAAGATTTTCGCGGCAGGCGGCTCCATATCAAAGTGGAAAACCCTGACGGCAAAGAATCCGGCTTTACGGCACTCACACTCAACGGCCGGATACTTACGGACAATTATATTCCTGCCGCGCTTTTGCAGGACGAAAACGAAATCACTCTGACTCTCTGATATTTTTACACGGACAAAACCCGCACGGATTGTGCGGCCCCGGTAACTCCGGAGCCGCACAGTCTGTATCAGGGATTATCCGCATCATCCGCCATCTCCATATCCCACTGTATCATATAATGTTCATCCCGGTATTTTTTTGGCGTCACTCCTACTGCCTCCCGAAACTGCTGGATAAAATGGCTCTGAGAAGAAAAAGAAAGGCGGTTTGCAATGTCTATCATGGGGTAATCACTGAACCGCAGAAGATTTTTCGCCACATGAATCTTTTGCTCTCTGATATATTCACTGACGGAGATACCCGTCTCCTTTTTAAACAGACGGGACAGATAACTGGCCGAAACGCCAAAAACATCCGCCAGATCCTCAATGGTGATCCTCTCCCTGATATGAGCGTAAATATATTCTTTGCAGTCATTAATATGCCTGGAATTCGTGTCCTTCCTGAGATATCTGCCCATCTTTTCCGTATAATCGAGCACCATCTCATCATGCAGGCGCTGCACACCCTCTTCCGTATAAATATCATCCAGCTTCCGGATATAAAAATCACTCAGCCGAAATGCCTGCTCGAGTTCCATACCCTTCTGACGGCACAGGCGGGTGACCATGGCCGTCGTGATCACAAAATGATATTTCAAATTCGTAACCGGATCTCTGGACAGGATTCCCACACCATCGCTCTCCACAAACTTGCCCATTTCACAGTTTTTCTTCACTGCTTCCACGTTTCCGCCGGCAACTGCCTGATAAAACAGAAATTCTTCCGACGGCTGTCTGTGCTCGATCTCGTCCATATCGTCGCCAGACTCAAAGATCAGCCATTCATCCTTATATCCCATACATGCCAACTCCTTAAACCCTTTCTTTTTGTTTATTATATATGATCAAAGCAATTCGGGCTATAAAAATATCGTGTCATTTGTTATCATTTTCCCAGTATACCGCCATCCGTGTCCGCATATCCTCAATCCCCTGCCGCGACAGCCAGAGATCCGTTACCAGACTTCTGTTTTGTCCCTCAAACCCTTTGTAACGGTAAAAATAATACCGCAGATGCACACAGTCCGCACGCCGGCCGTCCTCCACGAGGTAACAATCCCAACCGTCCCCGGCTTTCCATCTGCTCCCCGCCAGTTCCCTGCACCACTCCATATCCCGCAGCAATTCTCTGGCCTTTTCCTTTTGTGTAAACCGTGTATACACTTCTCCGCTTTCTATCTTTCTTTCATTCAATTCTGTTTTTATTGTTTCTCCCAAATATACAGCCGCCTGCCGTATGTCCTCATCCTCCCATATCTCTGCCCCTTCCTCATATCTCTGTGCACCGACGTCATTTACTGCCTTTCCTCCCAAAACAAGCGGCTGACTCCCATCTTCTCTGGTCCGGGCCTTTTCCCGCTCCTCTTTGGATATGGATGTAAGCAGCATATCCGTCCTGCCGATCCGCCCTCCGGCATCCAATTCACAGGTAAGGATCACGGCCTCTGCCTCATGCACCGGGATTTTCCCGAAATCCGGATAAAAATAATATCTGAATTTCACGACCCCCTCGTCTCCCGTCCTGTCGGTAACATAACAGTCCCAGCCACTATCGGCCGCCCATTCCTCCTGCACGTCTTCCCAGCCTGTCTCCAGAAAATCCTCATAGCATTCCATATCGGCGAATAGGGAGCGGTACTGTGGTATATATTCCCCCCTGCTCTCCAGCACGTCTCTGAAAATGCGTTCCAGCCGAACGGCGGTTTCCAGCGCATCCTCCCCCACAGCCAGGCCCGGCAGTCCCGCCGCTATCTTATCCCGCATTTCCATGCCGTCCATATAACGACTCCAATGCGATTCATAATTCAGAACAAGTTTCCGGCCCGTGTCCCTGCCGTCCCTGACAATCTGCTCCTGACCGCAGTCATCCGGCAAAAAGCTGTCTTTCATCCCATAACGGCAACGGCCCGTGTCCCTTTGCTCCGTCCTGATTCCCAGGCCGCGAATGATACCGCCGCCATCCACACTCACCAATATCCTGACTTCCGTTTCTCCTTCGTCGTCCTGCGCACCGACATCATCCCGGCCTTTGTCCGCAGACGCTCTCCGTTCCTTTGCCGCTTCATGAAAAACATAGAGGAAGTCATACCCGTTCTCTCCATACAGATGGTTACGCACAAAGGAAACATCATATCTGCACCGGTCGGCCTGCCATCCCTGCGGCAGCTTCACCGAAAGCTCCTGCGCCTGTGACGTCGCATAAGCGGAAAAAAGCGCTTCATATTCCTCGCTGATCCCGCCTCTGCGGGACAGAATATCCGACAGGACTTCTCCCAGATACGCCTGCGCCGCGCCAAACTGCGCGGAAACATACACACCCTTTCCTGCTGCCCTTTCATGCAAAAGGCTGTCCGGCATGGCGGCATAAGTCATAAAATAACCGCCCGTCGTACATAGTTCCTTCTCAAACCGATAGCCCGCAATATTTCCCTGCTCTTCCTTCGACGTAACGGAAATAACCGCCCGCCTCTCTCTGACCATCTGCATGACATCCGGTGCATCCGCCGTTTTCTCCTTTTCCTGCACCATCGCCTGTTCGATCTGCAATATCCCGCTCTCCCGGTTTTCATAAAAGACCGTGATCTGTTCTCCGTCGAATACCACATGCTTCAGAAAATACGCGTCGTCATCCGCGTATCCCGTCCCCTCTGCCGTACCGGTCTGAAAGCCTGAAAACACCTTTTTATTGCCCCATAAGTCATACAGTGACAAATCCCCGCAGTGTAGATAGCCATAATCGGTAAACACTGCCTCGTCCGGCTTTCGTATACCGATCTCCCGGCCGCTGCCGTTATCCTGCCAACAGTACACAGGCGTATTGCCGAATTCCCGGCCCCATCCGTCTCCGACAAACAGGCCGCCTTTGTTAAAAGCCAGCCAGTCCGCGCCGCTGTTATCCTCACTTCCCCGTTCCCGGCGATACCAGATCTCTGTCCATTTTCCTGTGACACCTTCCTGATCCGTCAGGCAAAGCCATGCATGACGCAAATCCTCCTCACAGACCAATTCCGTAACGATAACGCCGTCGTCCCGTATCATAAACTGCTCCCGCAGCCGCCATCCCGCTTCCGTGGGTACATAAAGGAGCTCCTCACTGTCGTCTGACAGATTGATCCGCCGGAGCATGGTTACCGCATTTTCATGCGCTTCGTCCGCATCTTTATCCTCCCCGTTCTCCTCTTTTCGTGCCACGCTCACCGTATAATAAACAGCCCCGTCATAAAGATACCAGCAGGGACTTACCGTTATCTCCGTATTTCCCATCAACCGGCCGCATCGATAGCTTCGTATCGTTCCGGTATCCATATTGCGCACCAGAAATGTATTGACCCGCCGCGTCACCAGAAGGTTCCGTTCCTGCCGCACCCTGTCATACGGCTTCCCGCCGCCTGCCTGCTGCAGCCCGAAAAGCGTTTCGATCCGCTCCCCGCTTCTGCGGTATACACCGTCCGTCTCCCGCCAGACATCCTCACCCAGTATCAGCAGATCCTTCCAGCAGACATAATCCCTGCCGCCCATCGTCACATTCCGATAACCCGCCTGCGGAACATAAACCGGCCGCACCATGGCCGTCTTCGGCTCCGTGCATTTCATATCGGCTCCCTTTTCATCCCCGCTCTCACAGACAGTCTCCGGCCCTTTCTCCTGATTCGCCTCTCCGCTTTCCTGTCCTTCATCGATTGGCAGAGAAAATAAAAAAAACAGGCAAATCACCAACACTGCCGTGATTCCCCCGTACCTTCTGACCCTCTCCATATCCTTCCCCCGTTAGCCGGAGAAGACTCTCTTACCGTCTCCTCCGACGCTGCCATACCAAAACGTACATGGCAGAATGATCCCTTCTGCATGGTATCCTCTCCGCCCTACCACTCCATCAGGCAGGTGCCCCATGTCAGTCCGCCGCCGAAACCGGACATGATAATCTTATCTCCCTTTTGCAGCATACCCTTACGGTTCACCTCGTCGAGCAGAATCGGTACGCTTGCCGCGGATACATTGCCGCAGTGATCCAGGCTGATGGGAAATTTATCCTGACTCAGTTTCAGCCGCTTTGCCACGGACTGAATGATCCGCAGATTGGCCTGATGCAGCAGGTAATACTTTACCTCGTCCGCCGCGATCCCTGCCTCGTCCAGTACCTTCTGGATCGACGCTGGCACATAGGACACGGCAAATTTGTACACTTCCTGACCGTCCATCTTCGTATAAGCCAGAATTTTATCCGTCCGGATCAGCGGATTGTTATTGGTCCTGTTGGCACATGCCAGATATTTGCCCTTGTTGCCGTCGCTGCCCTGGTCATAGGCCACCAGCCCCGTTTCCTGGGCCCGTACCACGGCCGCACCCGCGCCGTCGCCAAAGAGCACACACGTACTCCTGTCCGTCCAGTCCATGATACGGGACAGACTTTCCGCGCCGATCACAAGCGCCAGACGGCACATACCGCTGCGGATATAGGCATTGACGGTATGCAGACCAAAGATAAATCCGGCGCAGGCCGCATTGATGTCAAAAGCCACCGCATTCACCGCTCCCAGCCCTGCCTGTACCTCACAGGCTGTCG
Source organism: uncultured Lachnospiraceae bacterium (assembly GCA_910587155.1). Lineage (GTDB taxonomy): Bacteria > Bacillota > Clostridia > Lachnospirales > Lachnospiraceae > VSOB01. The sequence continues at coordinate 17,348 of CAJULA010000009.1, read as the reverse complement.
AAGGTGTCACATGGTCGCCGGTCAGTGTACCCACCACAATCATATCCAGTTCCTCCGGCGCCACGCCCGCTTCATCGAGCGCGCGTCTGGCCGCTTCCAGGGAAAGGCTGGCAGTCGTCTCGTCCTTCACCAGGTGCCGTTCCCTTATTCCGGTCCGGGAAGAGATCCACTCGTCGGAAGTGTCCATGATCGTGGATAAAAAATCGTTTGTTACCGTAGTTTTCGGAAGACAGCTTCCTGTTCCTATTATTTTACTTGTCATGATCTATCTCCATTTATCAGGATAATCTTCGTTACTTTTCACATGCGTGCCATGTCTTCCGACTATCTGAATTCATCCATGATATCTTTCACGTGCTCCAGTTTATGTGCACGATACGCATTGCTCCCACAGAATAAAAGCGCCTGATCCACATTGCCCACTGCCGCATTGACCAGTGCGTCCGTAATACAGTACGGCGTCTCATCCGGTTTGCATGTACTGACGCACAGATGGCATTTTCCGTGGGGAATCCGGCCTTCTCTGGCCTTTTTCATAAAAGGATTTAAAATCGCCCGCCCCGGCATGCCCACCGGGCTTTTGACGATGACGATATCCTCCTCTTTTGCATCTAGGTAAGCCTGTTTATAAGCCATCGGCGCATCACACTCATACGTGGTCACAAAGCGGGTCGCCACCTGTACTCCGGCTGCACCCATCTCCAGGTAATGATCCATGTCTTTTCTTTCGTATACGCCGCCGGCCACCACCACCGGAATCTCTCTGCCGTGCGCGGCGCCATACTCACCCACACGCGCCATGATCTTTCTGATCTCTTCGTCATAGGCCGCATCGTCGATCTCCTGCAGCTCTTCCATCTTAAAACCCAGATGCCCGCCGGCTCTGGGCCCTTCGATCACCACCAGATCGGGCAGCCTGTCATACTTTTTCAGCCAGTATTTAAAAATCACTTCCGCCGACTTGAGACTGGATACGATCGGCGCCAGCTTTGTCTGCGAATCTCCTGCCAGTTCCGGCAGCTTCATCGGCAGTCCGGCTCCTGAGATGATCAGATCCACCCCGCTGTCGATGGCGGCTTTTACATATCGTTCATAATATCTGGTAGCCACCATGATATTGACCCCGATGATACCGCCTCCGGCAATTTCCCGGGCCTTTCTGATCTCCTGTCCGATGGCGCGCAGATTAGCCTCGATGGGATGATCGTCAAAATCCGGCTCCCGGAAGCCGATCTGCGCCGTGGAGATCACGCCGATCCCGCCCTGAGCCGCCACTGCGCCGGCCAGGCCGGACAGACTGATGCCCACCCCCATGCCGCCCTGTATCAAAGGGACTTCCGCTCTTATATTCCCGATCACAAGCGCTCTGTTTTTCTTCTCCGCCATCTTCTTACTCCGCTTTTCCCAGAGCAAATGTAAGCTCCGCCTGTGCGACTACTTTTCCGTCAACCGTGGCTTTGGCACTGCCCACCCCTATGGGGCCTTTGGACTTTATAATTTCCGTCTCCAAAAGCAGTACATCCCCCGGCACCACCTTACCCTTAAATTTTGCAGAATTGATCGCGCCAAAATATGCCGTCTTTCCTTTGTTTTCCGGCAGACTCAGAATGGCAACCGCCCCTACCTGCGCGAGTGCTTCCACAATCAGCACGCCCGGCATAACGGGTTCGCCCGGGAAATGTCCTGCAAAAAACGGTTCATTATAGGAAACGCACTTTTTCCCCACGGCGCGTTTCCCCTCTTTTAGTTCTTCGATCGTATCCACCAGCATAAAAGGCTGCCGGTGCGGTATGATCTCCATGATTTGCTTTGCTGTCAATACTGCCATACCAATCCCCTTTTCCGCCATTTCCATGCCTCATGGAAATGTATCTTTTTATTCTTCGTATTTTTTCACAAGAAGGCTTGCATTGTGCCCGCCGAATCCCAGCGAATTGGAAAGGGCATAGCGGATAGTCTCTTCCACCGGCTCTTTGCAGTAGTCCAGATCACAGTCTTCATCCGGCACCTGATATCCCACCGTCGCATGCAGATACCCTTCTTCCAGCTCTTTGACACAGGTAATAAATTCCGCCGCGCCGGCCGCGCCCAAAAGATGTCCGATCATGGATTTGGTGGAATTGATTTTTATATTTTTTGCATGATCGCCGAACAGCAGCTTAATGGCTCTTGTCTCAAACAGGTCGTTATGATGCGTCGCCGTACCATGGGCGTTGATGTAAGTCACCTCTTCTTTGGCAATTCCCGCATCCTCGATGGCAAACTCCATGGCCTTCGCCGCGCCCGAACCGTCTTCCGCCGGAGAAGTGATATGGAAAGCATCGCTGGTAGAGCCATATCCCACGACTTCCGCATAAATCTTTGCCCCGCGTTTCTTCGCATGTTCCAGTTCTTCCAGAATCACAATGGCCGCGCCTTCACCCATGACAAAGCCGCTTCTCTCCTTGTCAAACGGAATCGAACATCTGGACGGATCCTGGCTGGTGGAAAGGGCTGTCAGCGCCGAAAACCCGGCGATGCCGATAGGGGTGACACTGCTCTCCGTACCGCCGGCCACCATCACATCCGCCTCGCCGTACTGAATGGAGCGGAACGCCTCGCCGATGGAGTGTGTACCGGTAGCACATGCCGTCACCACATTGATACTTTTGCCTTTCAGGCCAAAGTAAATGGAGACATTGCCTGCCGCCATATTGGAGATCATCAGGGGAACCAGCAGGGGATTGACTCTGGAAGGTCCCTTCTCCAGCAGTTTTTTATGTTCTCTCTCCATCGCCTGCAATGCGCCGATGCCCGATCCTACGGCAACACCCACTTTATAGGGTTCTTCCTTTTCCATATCCAGACCGGAATCTTCCATCGCTTCTTTGGCCGCGGCAACCGCAAACTGACAGAAAGCCTCCATCCGCTTGGCCGATTTGAAATCCATGAAGTTTTTGGCTTCAAATCCCTTCACCTCGGCAGCCAGCTTGCATTTATACTCTGTGGTATCAAATTTTGTGATCGGCGCAAAACCGATTTTCTGCGCCTTAATGCTGTCCCAGAACTCATCCACGCTAAGACCGATCGGTGTGATCGCTCCCATGCCCGTTACAACTACTCGTCTGCTCATTTTTCTTCTCCTTTTATCTATATGAGGGAAATCCCGTTTTATATCGCCATACCGCCGTCCACGCTGATGATCTGTCCCGTAATATAGGAAGCCTTATCGCTGGCCAGAAATGCCACGGTTTCCGCAATATCGCGGGGCTGTCCCATCCGTTTTAACGGAATCTGCGCCAGTGTGGCTTCCCTAGCCGCCTCAGTCATCGCCTGCGTCATTTCCGTGTCAATGAAACCGGGCGCCACTGCATTGACGGTAATATTACGGCTGGCCAGCTCCCGGGCCATGGTCTTTGTCAACCCGATCACCCCCGCCTTGGACGCCGCATAATTGGCCTGTCCCGCATTGCCCAGCACGCCTGACACACTTGTCATATTAATGATCCTGCCGCCGCGCTGTTTGAGAAACGCGCGGTACATATGCTTGATCGTATTGAACGTTCCTTTTAAATTTGTGGCGATCACGGCGTCGAAATCCTCTTCCGTCATCTTCATCACCAGATTATCTTTCGTAATACCCGCATTGTTGACGAGAATGTCAATCCGGCCGTATTTACCCAGCATTTCCGTAATCATCTCGCCGCAGGCCGCAAAATCCGCCACCGAACACTGCACGGCCTGCGCTTTGCCGCCCTTTGCTTCGATTTCAGCGACAACTTCCTCCGCCTTTTCTTTCGAGCCGTTATAATTGACGATGACGGCGGCCCCATATCCTGCCAGAGTCAGCGCGATCTCTCTGCCAATGCCTCTGCTGGCTCCCGTGACCAGCGCAACCTTTCCTTCTAACATTTGTTCCTGTTCCTTTCCCCTGACAGTCTCATGCCAGTTCAGCCAGTTTGTCCAAATCTTCCAGTTTCTCTATGTTAAGGGTCTTTACTTCCCTGCTTATTTTCCTCATAAATCCGGACAGCGTCTTACCCGGTCCGATTTCGATAAACGTATCCACACCGTCGGCAAGCATCCGCTCAATCGTCTGCTGCCATCTGACGGAAGAAGACACCTGCCTTGTCAGAAGATCTTTTACCTGTCCCCGATCCGTCACATAATCGGCCGTCACATTGGCAATATAAGGAATCCTGATCTCCCCGATCTCCACATCTGCCAGTACCCTGCCAAGCTTTTCCCCTGCGCCCGTAAGCATCTGAGAATGAAAGGGTCCGCTCACTTTCAGCGGCACACACCGTTTTGCACCGGCCGCCGTCAGCTTTTCAGCCGCTCTGTTTACGGCGTCCGCTTCTCCGGTGATCACGATCTGTCCCGGACAGTTATAGTTTGCGACAGATACAATGCCTTCCGTCTCTTCACAGACAGCTTCTATCTTCTCCGCATCCAGCCCCATCACCGCCGTCATCGCCCCGCCGGTCGGCACAGCCTCCTGCATATAAATCCCTCTCTGTCTCACTACTTTGAATACATCCGCCGGACTCATGACACCGCCGGCTGTCAGCGCACCGTATTCGCCCAGACTCAGGCCCGCCGTCACATCCGCTCTGATGCCTTTTTCCTCCACTGCCTTCAGGATGGCCACTTCTGCCGCCAGCATGGCGATCTGTGTATACTCGGTAATATTGATCCTGTCATTTTCCTCAAAACACAGCGCTGTCACGTCCAGACCGCTCGCCTTTCCCGCCAGTTCAAACATCTCCCGGCAGACCGGAAGTGCGTCATAAAAATCCTTCCCCATACCTACATACTGCGCTCCCTGCCCCGGGAACATAAATGCTGTTTTACCCATGACCTACTCCTTTTATTTTGATATTCAAAGTATTGAAATGTGAAATGGGAGGTCTGTTATGACCTCCTATGTATTTCACATGTATTTATGGTAAGCCGTCACATTACACCAACAGTTCCGTGTAACAGTTTTTCTGCTTCCGCCATGATCTCTTCAATCATTTCACGGCAGGTCTGTTCTTTTTTCACCAGACCCGCAATCTGTCCTGCCATCAGCGTACCGTTTACGGTATCCCCTTCCACCACTGCTTTTCTCAGGGCCCCGAGGGTGAGCTTTTCCAGTTCTTCAAACGGCGCGCCTTCCCGTTCCAGTTTTACATATTCTCTCGTCATGTTATTGCGGATCTGACGTACAGGATGTCCGTGGCTCATGCCCGTCACTTCCGAATCAATATCTTTCGCGCCGATCAGCTTCTTTTTATAATTCTCATGTGCAATGGATTCCTTCGCCACAACGAAACGTGTTCCCATCTGCACCGCTTCCGCACCCAGCATCATGGAAGCGGCAAAGCCTCTGCCGTCCGCGATACCGCCGGCCGCGATCACCGGAATCTTCACGGCATCCACTACCTGAGGCACCAGGGTCATTGTTGTAGCAGAGCCAATGTGGCCGCCGGATTCCATGCCTTCCGCCACCACGGCATCCGCACCGCCCCGTTCCATCATTTTGGCCATGGCTACGCTGGCAATCACCGGGATGACCTTAACACCGGCCTCTTTCCACATTGCCATATATTTCCCCGGATTACCGGCGCCGGTAGTCACGACTCTGACACCTTCCTCTACAATGATCTGCGCGATGGCATCCGCTTCCGGATTCATCAGCATCAGATTCACGCCAAACGGATTGGAGGTTGTCTCTTTTACTTTGCGGATCTGCTCCCGGATAAATTCGGCAGGGGCGCCGCCCGCACCGATCAGGCCCAGCCCTCCCGCTTCTGAAACGGCTGCTGCCAGATTATGCTCCGCCACCCATGCCATACCACCCTGGATAATGGGATATTCTATTCCCAGTAACTGCGTTATTCTAGTTTTCATTTTATGCATCTACGCCTTTGTTCTTCATATATTCGATCACTGCGCCTACTGTTGTGATCTGCTCCAGATCCTCGGAAGGAATCTCAATCCCATACTCTTCCTCGAATGCCATCACCAACTCAAACAGGTCAAGAGAATCCGCGCCCAGATCATCCTTAAAGGAAGATTCCTCCGTGATCTCCACACCGTCCAGATTTAACTGTTCCTGAATGATTTCTTTTACTCTCTCCAACATAGTTTTTATCTCCTTTTATCTCTTTATTTTTTTTAATAGTTTGACACTCAAAGTATATGTTGCCTATACCTGTTTGTCAACTATTTTTTTACCTTGCATCCGCTAACAGATACTGATATACCTCGCGTCTGGAAATCCCCCGCTGACGGGCCACCAGTTTCATGGCTTCTTTTCCTGTAATTCCCTGTTCTTCATACAGTTTCATATGAGCGCTGATGTCAATCTGCCGCCAGCTCTCCATGGCTTCCCGTTTCCGTTCGGCCAGGCTTCTTCCTTCCAGTACCAGCACATATTCCCCCCTTGGCTGCTCCTGTTCACAGCGTGAAACAGCCTCATCGAGTGTGGTCGGCATAACAGTCTCAAATTTTTTCGTCAGTTCCCTGCACAGCGTAATCCGCCGGTCCCCCAGGGTTTCCCGCAGTTCCTGCAGCGTGCGCAAAAGGTGATGGGGCGCTTCATAGAGTATCATCGTCCGCGACTCCCCGGCCAGTTCCTCCAGGATTTCCCTTCGTTCTCCCTTATCGGCAGGCAGAAATCCCTCAAAACAGAAGCGGCGGGCGGACAGACCGGAAAGTGTCAGCGCCGTGATACAGGCCGACGGCCCCGGCAGGGATGTCACAGGTATGCCCTGCTCCTGACACATCTGCACCAGAACTTCCCCGGGATCCGAAATGGCGGGCGTCCCGGCGTCGGTGATCAGTGCCACACGCTTGCCTTCCTGCATACACCGGATCAGATATCTCGCTTTTTCCGTTTTATTATGCTCATGATAGCTTGTCATCGGCGTGGAAATATGAAAATGATTCAGCAATTTTACACTGTTGCGTGTATCCTCCGCCGCAATCAGATCCGCTTCCCTCATGGCCTCGATCACCCGCGGCGTCATATCCTGCAGATTGCCGATGGGCGTGGCACACAGCATCAGTATCCCACTCATATCAGTATCCATATACCTCATAAATCTCCGGCATATATACGCCGGGCTCTTTATATACGATCAGCGGCGGTTCCACCCGCATCCGGGAATTGCCGCCTCTGCTTGCTTCCAGCAATACCATATTCGGTTCCTTATCCACATAAGGATATACCAGCCGCATCCGCTTGGGCTCCAGTCTGTAAGCCGTAAGCACCGCTATGATCTCCGCCAGACGAAAGGGCCGGTGGACAAGGTAAAACCGGCCGCCCGGCCGAAGCAGCCGTGCCGTCTCCCTGGCCACATCCTCAAAGGTACAGAGCAATTCATGTCTGGCAATCGCTCTGGCCTGTGTGGCATTTGTCAGCCCGTGCTGCCCTGCCATATAAGGCGGATTACAGGTCACCACATCAAAAGACGATGGCCCGAAAATCGTGGATGCCGCTTTGATATCTCCCTCTGTGATCGTGATCCGCTGCGACAGATCATTATACGCTACGCTCCGTCTGGCGATATCCACACTTTCCGGCTGGATTTCCAGACCGGTCAGATGGAGCGCCCGGGTTTTGGCTGACAGCAGGAGCGGGATGATGCCGTTACCGGTTCCCAGATCCAGTACCTTCTCCCCGTCCTTTGCCGCTGCGAATCCTGAGAGCAGCACAGCATCCATACCGAAACAGAACAGTTCCGGATTCTGGATGATGCGAAGATGATTCCTCTGCAGATCATCCAGCCGCTCACCCGGTTTTAACTCAATTGTCATTTAATTTGGATTTTCCTTCCTGTTTCTCCAGCTTCTCCAGTGCCTTTAATTCGTCGTCCACTTCCACCCGGTCCCGTTTGCCGTGCCGCCTTTTAAAACGCAGCTGTTCTGCACGGTACTCCCGTATCTCCTTCTCATCATCTACCGTCACCAGCACCTTTACGAGCTGACGCAGTACATTGACGGAAGATACCTCGCCTTTGAGACCGTCATCAGTTGTCACATAGTCACCGATACCCGGCAGTTTTCTGTTCAGTTCCTCATAGGTCTCTTCCTCATGTTTCAGACAGCACATCAGTCGTCCGCAGACCCCCGATATTTTAGTGGGATTGAGAGAAAGGTTCTGTTCCTTGGCCATTTTGATTGACACCGGTACAAACTCGGACAGATGCGCATGACAGCAGAGCACTCTTCCGCAGATTCCCATACCGCCTACGATCTTTGTCTCATCCCGTACCCCGATCTGGCGCAGTTCTATTCTTGTCTTAAAGACGGATGCCAGATCCTTGACCAGTTCCCGGAAATCAATCCTTCCGTCTGCCGTAAAATAAAACAGGACTTTGTTGTTATCAAATGTATATTCTGCATCGATCAGTTTCATTTCCAGCTTATGCTTCCTGATCTTTTCCAGGCAGATTTTAAAAGCCTCTTTTTCTTTTCTCTTATTGTTCTGTTCCTGCTCCTCATCGCGGGGAGAAGCCACCCTCAGCACAGGCTTCAGGGGTTGTACCACCTTGTCGTCCTCCACCTCTCTGACTGCGCTGACCACGGTTCCGAACTCCACACCCCTGGCAGTCTCCACGATCACATGATCGCCTCTTCCCACCTGAAACTTTACCGGATCAAAATAATATATTTTGCCCGCCGTGCGGAATCTCACGCCTATTACCTTTGTCATGATCTATCTACCTCACACCAGGCCCGGTGGCCTAGTTCTCCTGAATCGTCAGCAGTAAAAGCTCCATGGTCAGGTCAAAATTCACATTGGCGGCCAGACGGCTCTTGGCCTTTTCCAACCCTTTCAGTATATTTTCTATGCCTGCATAATCACTCTTTCCCGCTGCCTTTTTAATATACTGTATTTCATCTTTAAAAATCAAGTGGTTTACATCATTTGTTGCCTTAAACAGCAGAACATCCCGATACCAGATGGCAATGATATCCAGATAATCGCTGATTTCCAGCTTGTATTCATTGATCTTTTTAACCGCCGCGATGATCTCATGCATCTCCATCTCTCCGATATACTTCATGAGCATCATGGCATCTTCTCTGATGTTGTCAAATTCCTCACTGGCCGCGAGCAGCTTGGCCTTGCCGATATTCCCCCTGGCAAAGGCGACACAAATATCGGCTTTATAATCAGGGATTTCCATAGATTCCATCAGATATTGTTTTACCAGCTTATCTTCCACCGGCTTCATATGCAAAACGACACAGCGGCTCAGTATGGTAGGCAGCATGGCATTGACATTATCTGTCAGAATAAGAATGACGCCATAGGCCGGCGGCTCCTCCAGTGTCTTGAGCAGCGCGTTCTGCGCCTGTATGGTCATCTTTTCCCCCTCACCGATGATGTAGATTTTATAGGGTCCTGTATAAGGCCGTATTCCCATATCACCCGTGATCTGTCTTCTGATATCCTCCACACCGATGGTATTGGGCTTTTCATGTGTCACCCGGATGATATCGGGATGGTTATGAGACAATGCCTGTCTGCAGGAATGACATTCCTGGCAGGGCTTCCCCTCCTCTTTTTCACACTGCAGCGCCATGGCAAATATACCGGCTATAAATTCTTTGCCCGCATGCTTCTCCCCATTAATGATATAAGCATGGGATACTTTCCCCATCCTGATCCCGTTTTGTAATTGTTCTTTTAACTGCTCCTGTCCGATGATCTCTGTAAATCCTGCCACGTGTTTTCCTTTCCCCGCCGCTCTTATGTAAAAATATCCAGCAACAGACCTCTGATCTCCCCTATTTTCCCAAGAATCGCAATGTGGTCCTTTTCGTCTTTTACCAGTTCCTTTGCCAGTTCGTCCAACGTCTCATCCACCAGCCGGATAATGCCATACACTCTGTGCCTCCCCCGCCTGTCCAGAAAATTTTCTCTGGTAAAGGAATGGGAACGGCTGACAATCTCATTCATGAACTCCTTGATCATGCTCCGGTAGCGCTTCATGTCCCGCACATCCATCCGTTTGGCAATCTTATTGCCCTGCATGGTGATCTCCTGCATCATCAGATTCAGTCTCTCCTGCAGGCCGGCTTCTTCGATATGGCTGGCAAGTGTGAATTTAAAACTGCCGTCACCCTGCTGTACCTGTTGCTCCGCCTGCACCGGCGCCGGCGTGGTAAGGGGATTGACTTTTATATCCATACAGACTACCTCCAGTCCTCTATGTACATCCGTCAGGTGCCTCTGATAAAATCCCGGATTTCCAGAAGGCACCGTTCCAGATCATCATTGTAAAACCGCTTCTGCACATTGGCTTCTGCCAGCTTTTCCTCCGAAAAATCCTCTTCGTCAGCCAGATAACGCCGGCATAATTCGGCATAACACGGCGGGCTTTGCAGCTTTTCCCGATCCAGCGCCCGCTGCAGCCGCACACCGTCATCCAGTTCAATCAGTATCGGAACCAGCTGCCGCTCACCAAAATATCGCCGCATACCCGCATAAGATTCCAGTGTGCCGATGACCAGATAATCATACCTCTCCAGATTGATCTGCTCATCCCTGACCGTAAAATAATGCCATATTCCGTGAACAGTGTGATAGGAACGCCGCTCTATGATCTTATCCTGCGCTTCCAGTTCACGCATCCTCTTATCATCGACAAAGAAATATTCCGTCCCGTCCTGCTCTCCTTCCCGGGCCGGACGGGTCGTATACATGACAATAGTACGCAGGTGCATGTCGTTGTGTTCCAGAAGCCTTTGATAGATGGTGTCTTTTCCGGTGGAACTCTTCCCCATGATATAAAAAATCCTGCCCATCCCGCTCCTTTACACTTCCAGTACCCGAATCATATTGGTACTGCCGGAAACGCCCAGCGGAATCCCCGCTGTCAGCACGACCCGGTTATTATCGTGAATCAGTCCCTGCCTTTTTGCAAGCATAACCGTTTCTTCAAACAAATCCTCGGTATTGTCTTCCTTTGTCATCAGCATCGGTGTCACGCCCCATAAAAGAGCCATCTGGCGGCACACCCGGGGATTAACGCTGCACCCGATGATCCTGCTTCCCGGCTTGTAGCGGGAGATCATCCCGGCCGTAAATCCGGACATCGTCACGGTAATAATCGCCTCGGCGCCCAGATGCATCGCCGTCGTACAGGTGGCATAAGAAATGGCCGTCGTTACATCTTCCAGGTTTCTGGAAGTATCCCGCAGCATCCTGCCATTATAATCGATATCCTGCTCCGTACGCTCGGCAATCCTGGCCATCGTCTCCACAGCTTCCACAGGATATTTTCCGGCTGCGCTTTCCCCCGACAGCATAATGGCCGTTGTGCCGTCATAAATGGCATTGGCCACATCATTGGTCTCGGCTCTGGTAGGGCGTGGATTGTGTATCATGGATTCCAGCATCTGTGTGGCGGTAATCACATGCTTTCCCGCCGCCACTGCCATCTTGATCATCTTTTTCTGGATCACGGGCACTTCCTCTGGCGGAAGCTCGACCCCCATATCCCCCCGTGCCACCATGATACCGTCAGATACTTCCAGTATCTCTTCCAGATTGCGAATCCCCTGCATGCTTTCTATCTTGGCAATAATCTTCATGGGAGATTTGTTTTCATCCAGAATCTTCTTTACTGCAAGGATGTCTGCTCCTGTCCTGACAAAGGAAGCCGCGATAAAATCAAATCCCATCCGGATCCCAAAGAGAATATCCTCCCTGTCCACCTCACTGATATAGGGCATGGACAATTCCACATCCGGTACATTGATCCCTTTATGATTGGAAACAGTTCCGCCGTTTTTCACCGTGCACCGTATCTCCTCGCCTTCAACAGCGGCCACTTCCATTTCAATCTTTCCGTCATCAATCAGTATCCGTGCACCAGGCGTCACATCGTTTTTCAAGTTTTTATATGAAATGGCAGCCCGCTGCTCATTTCCCATGATTTCCTCTGTCGTCAGAATAAATGTCTGTCCGGCGCTCAGCTGTGCACTGCCCCCTTCAAAATCACGCAGCCTGATTTCCGGCCCCTTTGTATCCAGCAATGTGGCCACAGAAAGGCCCAGTTCACCGCTTATCTTTACAATCCGGCCAAACTTGGCTTTATGTTCTTCATGCGTCCCATGGGAAAAATTGAATCTGGCCACATTCATGCCGGCCTTCATCAGCCCCCGCAGCTTTTCTTCGCTTTCGCTTGCCGGTCCTATTGTACATACAATTTTTGTTTTACGCATCTTTCTCTTCTCCGATCACACATACTTTATTATTTTCCTGCATACCTTCTGTCATAAACCCCTGCTCCTGACAGGATAGCAGTGTCTCTGCCGTCTCTTCCGTAAATACTTCCCCCGGTACGATCAGCGGAATCCCCGGCGGATAGATATGGATAAATCCGGCCGCGATCCTCCCCGGACTTTCGCTGACCGGTATCTCTTCCCATTCATGCTCCATAGCCACATGCATATCATATGCCGCTTTCCCACCATTCATCCACACCGGTCTGTCCGCCGCCTTCCCGCTGCCGACTGCCGCCCGGCCGCCTTCTGTCCGCGGCCTGTATCTGCCGGCAGATTTTTTTCCCTTTTCCCTGAGCGTCCCGGCTTTCAGTTGACTGTCAATCTCTGTCAGCGCCTTTCCCAGGCGCATAAAACCATCCTCGGTGTCCATAATTGTCATGATAGCCGTTACATAATCCTGTCCCGCCATTTCCATCTGCAGTCCGTAGCGATGCAGCAGCAAATCATACAATTGCTTTCCTGTCATTGCCGTACCTGCAGTGGAAATGACCTTTTTCCCTGTGTCATGGGCAAATATTTCCCGGCTCTGATTATTCCCCATCTCTGTGGAGAGTATATGCAGACTGACAAGCTTTTCCATCTGCCGTTCAAACGCTTCGTTCCATCTGAAAAACCGTTCACACAGCGCGGCCCCGCGCTCTTCCAATAGTGAGAGACATTGCTCGATACCGGCCATCAAAATATAAGAAGGACTGCTCGTCTGATAAACTGACAGAAAATGGCGCAGCCGCCTCCGATCCACCAATTCCCCCTGCACATGCAAAAGCGCCGTCTGCGTCAGAGCCGGCAGCGTTTTATGGATACTGTGAATCACAATATCCGCTCCCAGTGATACCGCACTGTCGGGGAATCGCCGATCCAGCGCAAAATGCGCTCCATGCGCTTCATCGACAATGAGCGGAATCCCCTTTTCATGCACCAGAGACGCAATGGCCGCCACATCGGATACAATGCCGTCATAGGTGGGAGAAGTGAGAAAAACCGCCCTGGTTTCCGGATATTCACGCAGCCCCCGTTCCACCTCCCGCGGCGAAACGGAACCACACAGTCCATATCCTTCCAGATAATCAGGATACAGATACGCCGCATGGCCGCCACTTTGCATAACACCGTGAAAGGCCGACTTATGACAATTTCTTGCCATCAGGATTCTGTCTCCACGGCGGACGACCGCGGAAACAGCGCTCAGAATCCCCGCTGTACTCCCGTTCACCAGCATATAACTCTCTGCGCCAAACAACTGCTGCGCCCGTTTCATGATATCCAGCAAAATCCCCTGTGGACAGTGGAGATTGTCAAATCCGTCTATCTCTGTGATATCAATTTCGTAAAAGGCTTCCATGGGAAATCCCGCCATATTCCGTTTATGTCCCGGCATATGACAGGGATACCTGTCAGAATGTGCATTTTGAATCAGTCTCTCATACAGATGCAATCCTTTATCCGTGTTGTGCCCTCCTGTAATGCTTCCTGTGCAGTCTGACCGTTTCCATCAGAGAACAGTATTTATCTGCCATCGACACAATCCATGCCTCCCTGCATGTCGGCGGCACTACTGTAAGCGGCCACATATGCTTTTTGATAATATCCTTCTCAATATCCGTAAGATCAAATTCGCTTTCCGCATTTTTCAGTGCAATGCCCGGATGATGAAAACCGTGCAGCCTTAACGGATTCGCATGATCCCTCTCATGCCAGTCATACAGAAAATAATCATGTAAAAGCGCTCCCCGCACCAGTGCGCGCCGGTCACAGTCGATCCCCAGCTTCTCGCTGATCAACACACTATACCGCGCTACATTGATGGTATGCTGGCGTACTGACATATTCCCATGCTGGATATCATTTTTTGTATTCTTATGATGTTCCGAAAGCAGAATGTCTATGCCATCTTTTTTAACAATATCATCAATCCCACTCATCTTTTATTCTCTCCCACTTTTGTTTCGGCACGCTTTATCACGGCGCTGGTGTCGGCGTCGCTTCCGGTACAGGCACCGGCGCCGTTGCCGCTCCCGGATCCGTACCCGGCACTGTCTCCGGCGGTGGAGTCACGACCTGATCCGGAGCCGGTACTGTACCCGTACCCGGCGCCTGCACGCCCGTTCCCGGCACTGCCTCCCCGTTTCCAGGGGCCTCTCCCGTTCCGGTGCCAGGATCCGGCACTACACCAGCTCCCGGAGTCACACCAGGCACCATCCCCGGATCTGTAATTCCCGGCACCACGCCAGGCGCCACCCCCGGATCAACGGGGAGTGTCACTCCTGGTATCGCTGTCGGATCGCTGCCTGTCCCTGGAACCTGATTCGGATCTGTCTGTGTATTGGTATTTCCCTGATTGTTTTTCTTTATACTGCTCCCTGAAGATTCCTCTTTGTAGCAAACTACCGGAAATCCCTTGTCAACATACTCATAAATCTTTTCGGCTTCTTCCCTCGGAAGATTAACACAGCCATGAGAACCGTTCCGCAGATAGATCGTTCCGCCAAACTGGCGCCGCCAGCTGGCATCGTGCATCCCGATATTTCCGTTAAACGGCATCCAGAAATCCACCGGAGAGGCATAGCCCTGTCCCCGCAGAGTAGCGTTCCGTGTCTTATAGGTCAGACTGTAAACACCGTCCGGTGTGGCAAATCCCCTTGCCACACTTCCGGAGACAAAATCACTTTCCGTAATCAATTCACCTTTTACATACAGATACAAATGCTGGGCGGTCAGATTAATCTCCACATAAGAATCACCGATGTCATTTTCCCCTTTGGCCGCCGCTGTGTAGAGATATTCCGGCTCCCGATTCACCTGACTGCCCGCGCGGATCAGTTTGAGCAGTCGCTCGGTCTCCTTATTGCGGTCAACCCGCCATCCGTAACTGCCGGTCTTTATCGTTATCGTCTTTCCCTCACTTGTCTTAAACTGCCGCTCTTTTCCAAAAGTATCATGCTTTTTTGACAGGGAATTGATATATTCTCTCGCCGCCTCCGGGTTAATGGAAACTACCTGCTTTTCTCTGTCGATATCCAACCATTGATGAATCAGGCTGCCATCTACAATCTCCTCCATTCCGTGCCAGTCATATACGATCCGACTGGAAACAAAACGATTCAGCCTGCTGCCAAAACGCACCAGCTCAACATTGTCACTGCTGATCTCCGGCTCTTTGTAGCAGCCCGCATCCTCCAAAACGATCGTCTCCTCCATATTTTTAATGGCCTCCACGATAGCCGACTCCGCTTTCTGCCTGTTGATAAGCGTACCTCTGTCCTCTTTCACGATCGGATATGTGCCGGTTTCCTCATCGTATTCTCCAATATAGGCATTGACGGGATCCCTCATATGACTTTTCTGAAAAATCAGCATATCCGAAAGTCTCTTATCCAGAAGTTCCTCCTCATAGGTTACCGTAACAGGCAGGTCATACCTGCCCCCGCCTGACAGCCATCCGAATCCATTCTGGCCATTCACAATCCCCTGCAGTGTATCATCCAACTGGAACTGGAGCTGTATCTCAGAAGCCATCAGCGTCGCCTCTGTCTCTTCCCTTCCCTGTATTACCAGTTGATAATCTCTGGCCCGCTCCTCAATCAGCGCTTTCGCATCGTCTGCCGTTAATCCTCCACAGGAAAATTCCCCTATCATCGTCCCCGGATAATAGTGGCTCATAAAAAACAGCGAAACAGCCAGATAACTCATGAATAATATACTTATCACAGCAATTCCGCCGATATAACAGATTTTCTTCTTTTTATCCATTTCCAAATAAATCACCCAATTAAAATGTATTTCTTTTTTCTATTTTATATGCTTTTCCTCATAAAAACAATAAAAAGAAAAAAAAATGTATGTTTTTTTCTTCCTTCCTTTATTTTTTTACATAATCAGCCAAAAGCCCATTTACTAACCGTTCCTTCCCGTATGATGAGGCGCCAGTAAATCTCTGATCACCTCTCCGGCCATGAGCAATCCCGCCACCGACGGTACAAACGCATTGCTGCCCGGAATCTGGTTTTTCCCCTTCGTCCTCCCCTCTTCCGAACTGTCTCCCAACTCGCTGTCAATATCTGGTTCTCCATACAATGATACCGGTTTTTCGGTAGAATATACCACTTTTAAATGATAAATACCTCTTTTTTTCAACTCACGCCGCATGACTCTCGCCAGCGGACAGACCGTTGTTTTTGAAATATCCGCAATCTGAAACGCCGAAGGGTCCATCTTATTGCCGGCCCCCATGGAACTGATAATCGGCACACCGGCTGACAATGCCTGCTCAGCCAGCGTCAGCTTTCCCGTTATCGTATCAATGGCATCCACAATATAATCATAATTCCGGAAATCAAACAGCGATGCCGTATCCGGCAAATAAAATATCTTATATGTGTAAACCTGTGCTTCCGGGTTGATATCCAGGATTCGCTCCCTGGCCGCGTCTACTTTATATTGTCCCACGGACTTCGTGGTTGCAATAATCTGCCTGTTAATATTGCTGAGACAAATCTGATCCCTGTCAATCAAATCCAACATACCCACGCCGCTCCGGGCCAATGCCTCCACAGTGTATCCTCCGACACCACCGATCCCGAACACTGCTACTCTCGCCCGTCTCAGCCGCTCCATATTCGCCGCCCCTATGAGCCTTTCTGTTCTCGAAAATCTCTCTGACATATCTGTATCTCCTCCCCTCTGCCATCCTGCCATAAACATAATAAAAAAAGCTCAAAATTCTGATAAACAAAATTTTGAGCATGCCCCGTTTCCTGAGACACGGGGGGCTCGAACCCCCGACAACTTGATTAAAAGTCAAGTGCTCTACCACCTGAGCTAGTGTCCCATACATAAATAAAATGCCCAGAACCGGAATCGAACCAGTGACACGAGGATTTTCAGTCCTCTGCTCTACCAACTGAGCTATCTGGGCATTTGAGTAGCGGGGACAGGATTTGAACCTGTGACCTTCGGGTTATGAGCCCGACGAGCTTCCAGACTGCTCCACCCCGCGTTATACAATATTATTTTGATGAATCAAATGGATGGAGGTGGATTCGAACCACCGAAGCAATTTGCAACAGATTTACAGTCTG
>CAJULA010000008.1 GCA_910587155.1 uncultured Lachnospiraceae bacterium | reverse complement strand
CCGAACCGTATCGCCTTCCCGAATCCCCAGTTCTTCCAGTTCTTTCAGTATTCCGGTATCCTTTAAAAACTTCTGAAAGAAAGCAAAGCCCTTTTCGCTTTCCAGATTCGTATACCCCAGCATTTTTTCGATCCTGGGACCTTCCACCACATATTCCTGCTCCTCTTCGTCATAGATGACGGTATACGGCTCATGATCGAATGATATCTCTTCCTCCGGGAAATATTCCTGCGCAAACACTTTGGGCCGCTCATCCATTGTACCCAGTACATCGCCAATATAATGAAGAAGCTCTTTCAGGCCCTGTCCGCTGACTGCTGAGATAGGGAATACGCGGATCCCCGCAGGCTCAAATTCCGCCCGTACTCTGGCGATCACCTCACTGTCCTCGCCTGCTATGGCATCAATTTTATTGGCGGCAATGATCTGGGGCCTGCCGGCCAGTTCCGCACTGTAATTGGCCAGCTCTCTGTTAATGGCATAGATATCGGCAATGGGATCTCTGCCTTCTACGGATGCGGCATCCACAATATGAAGAATCAGCTTCGTCCGTTCAATATGACGCAGAAACTCATGACCGAGTCCGACTCCTTCTGAGGCTCCCTCAATAAGCCCGGGAATATCCGCGATGACAAAGCTCCTCACATCTTCCCTGTCCACGACCCCCAGATTGGGACGCAGTGTGGTAAAATGATAGTCTGCAATTTTAGGCCGGGCGTTGGTTACTCTGGAAAGCAGCGTAGATTTTCCCACGTTCGGAAATCCTACAAGTCCCACATCCGCGATCACTTTCAGCTCCAGAAGCAGCTCCAGTTCCTGCGCAGGCTGACCTGGCTGGGCATACTTGGGCGCCTGCATGGTGGAGGTGGCATAATGCTGATTGCCATTCCCGCCTTTGCCCCCCTTCAGCAACACATACCGGACATTTTCCCCTGACATATCGGTGATCACTTTGCCGCTCTCCGCTTCTCTGATCACAGTCCCTGCCGGGACTTTGATCAGAATATCCTCTCCGTCTTTACCGCGGCAGTTGCGCTTGCCGCCGTTCTGCCCATCCGCAGCTTTATATTTGCGGATATGGCGAAAATCAGTCAGTGTATTCAGCCCTTCGTCCACGACAAAGACCACATCGCCGCCATGGCCGCCGTCGCCGCCGTCAGGACCGCCGTTAGGCACATATTTTTCTCTGCGGAAAGAAACATGTCCGTCGCCGCCCTTTCCGCTTCTTACATATATTTTCGCTCTGTCTGCAAACATAACGCCTCCTGTTATCTGCTGCCTGTCTGTATAAAAAGGCCAAAAAGGCTCCAAACAGTGTTGTTTGAAGCCTGAAATCATTCGTATTATTGTTCCACAGGATAAACGGAAGCCTGTTTTCTGTCTCTTCCTTTTCTCTCAAATCTCAGAACACCGTCAACCAGAGCGAATAATGTATCATCTCCGCCCCTGCCTACATTGACACCAGGATGAATCTTGGTGCCGCGCTGTCTGAACAGAATGTTCCCTGCCTTTACGAATTGGCCGTCGGCTCTTTTTGCGCCCAGTCTCTTGGATTCGGAATCCCTGCCGTTCTTTGTGGAACCGACACCTTTTTTATGGGCAAAATACTGAAGGTTCATATTTAACATAGGTCTACACCTCCTTGAATTTTAATCTCAAATACTGCTTCTGATACTGCTGCCGTATCGCCTTGAGTCCGAAGATCATGGAATCCAGCAGAAGCTTTGTTTCACTGGTGGGCTCATCCGTCAGTCTCAGACAGATCATATCTTCATCATGATCACAGGTAAATGCCTGTGAAGTAAATGCTTCAATGGAATTGACTGTGTTGATTACCAGTACGGAAACCGCCGCACAGACCACATCCTGTCCTCTGTCTGCAAAGCCTGCATGTCCCTCACAGCGAAACCCTCTATAAGCTTTGGTATCAGAATGGAATACAGTAACCGTTATCATACGATACGCCGTCCGCTTTTGTCATCCGTTGATCTTGTCGATCTTTACCTGCGTAAAAAGCTGTCTGTGGCCGTTTTTCTTATGATAACCGGTTTTTCTCTTGTATTTGTATACAATGACTTTCTTGCCTTTTCCCTGTTTCATAACAGTGGCTGTTACAGAAGCAGATGCGGCGTCAGAGCCTGCTTTGAACTCATCTCCGCTGACAGCAAGAACCTGGTCAAACGTAACGGTCGCACCATCTTCGGCATCCAGTTTTTCCACCCGGATAATATCGCCTTCCGATACTTTGTACTGTTTTCCTCCAGTTGCTATAATCGCGTACATAGGGCACCTCCCATTTCCTTACTCGCTGGCTGTGGTAATATCCGCTGTGATGGATATACTTTGACCTCGCCATGCGGCATACTCCGGTATCATAGCATAAATGCCCATATCTGTCAAGTATTTACTCAAAATCCCTGTACAAAAAAGTAAGCGATGATCTGGGAACGGGAACTGAATTCTTCGGTTTCCAGCAGCTTTTGCACTTCTTCTTTTGAATAAAACTGTGCCTGAATCATTTCGTTGTCGGAAGTGTGATCGGAAAACTCACCTTCCGCGTCTACAATCGCAATATAAGTCTTGGTATCGGAAATTCCCACTGCCGCATAGGAAGGAGGCAGGATCGTGCGGATCTTTTTTACGGAAAGGCCGGTCTCCTCATAGAGTTCCCTGCGGATACATTCTTCAATGCTCTCTCCTTCTTCAATCATACCTGCACACAGGTTGAAAATGGTCCGGTTGACGCTCATGCGAAATTCCCGCAGAAGAAGCAGCTTTCCGTCATGAAATGCCACAATGGAAATCCCGCTTGGTGCTCTGCCAATGTCGCTGACATCCTTCAGCTCCTTACGGCTGACAATCTCATATTTTTTTTCTTTTCCGGCCTTATTTAAATAGGTAATCTCATAATTTTTCAGATATTTTCCGTCTTTTACTTTTTCCAGTCTGATAAATTTCATTTGTCCGTCCTCACTGCATCCGTTGCGTTTAACTGTTCCCACAGAGATTTTTTTTCTTTTCTGCGCGTTACTTCCACCAGCCCCAGAGGGGTCATATCCACCACCGTCGCCTTCATGGGATCACCCGCCAGTACCTCTCGCAATGTATCCAGCAGCTTTCCGTTTTTTTCCTCACTGCGCATACTGATAAAGTCGATGATGATGATACCGGAAATATTGCGAAGCAGCAGCTGATGGCCGATCTCCCGGGCAGCTTCCCTGTTGATCAAAAACCAGGCCTCTTCTCCGCTTTTCTTTCCTGTATATTTACCGGAATTAACGTCGATACAGGTGAGGGCTTCTGTCCTGTCAATGACCAGATAACCGCCCGATTTCAGCCAGACTTTCCGGTTAAGGGCCTGCGTCAGTCTGGCTTCCACACTGTAAAGCCGGCCAAGAGGAAGCAGGGCATCCTGATAAAAGACCAGCTTTTCCAGATCAGCGGGCTGGTATTGCGTGAGCCATGTCCTTACCTCTTCATAAATATCCGCGTCATCCGTCATTATCTTTTCATAATCAGAGGTATAATAGTCCTGCAGATTTTTCAGATAGGCAGCCGGTGCTTTTTTCAGCAGGCTGAAGCAGGTACGGTGAGGCGCCTTTTCCATGACGGCATCCGCCTCCCGGCGCAAAGCGGCAAGTTCTTTTTCCAGTATGGATAAATCTGTCAGCTCTCTGCAATTGGTTCGAAATATCAGGCCAAAATCCTTACCGGCCCTTGCAAAGTCCCGGTTGCCTGCCATATATTCCTTCAGCCGTCTTTTCCCAGGCTCCGGCAGTCTGGGAGAATAGCCCACCTGCAGCCTGCCTGTAGTAAGTACCAGATATTTTCCCGGAAAGGACAGGCTGGTGCTGGCACACGCCTCTTTTGCCTTTTGCTTTTCCGATACGATCTGTATCACAATCTCATCTCCGGCCAGAATACGCCCGTCATAGCTGCGATTGGTAAGAATCGGCGCCCGGCATTCCCTAAGCGGCAGAAAGCACATGGTATCGGGGGCAAATTCGACAAAAGCCGCGCCGATATTGTTTGCCACCTGTTTGACTTTGCCAATAAATATATGATCCAGAACAGCCTGGCCACCGCCGTCGGCATCGGCCCGCACCAGTCTGCCGTCAGCATCATATAAAAGGGTCAGCGTTTTTTCCTGCCATTTTAGGATCAGCAGTCGGCTGCCTCCCCGGGCTTTTTCCAAACTGCCATTATTTTGTAATTCTTCCCGGTTTCTTTTCAGCATCAGAACTCTTCTCCCGCCTCTTTCAATGGTATCAACTTTCCGTCCTCTCGTCCCTGCTCGCGTGTGTAAATCTCTGTCCGCGTCACTGACAGAGCAAATTCCGGCAAACTTTCTCCGTATTCACGATAGAATGCCTCCATGACCATAAGCGGCTTGATATTGCCGCTGCTGCTGGCATTTACCAGCATATAGATATCCCCGGCCGATGTGGCGGACGGCTCTGTCACGTTTGCCCCGCTCCGGCAGCCCCGGCAAGACAGTTGATAAATGGCTGGCTTCAGATTTATCATGATTTCCTGCTTCTTTGTCTGCTTCACAAAAGGGATTTCTTCTTTTTCATAAAAACGCCGCAAATTTTCCGCAGTCGCAAAGTCGGGTCTTTCCTTTCTGAATGAAACCAGATATCCGGCGGCAGCCACACTGGCCATTGCATTTTGGGCGCCTTCCGGCAGAGCCCTGACGGAAAGAATTTCCACTCCCGCCGCCATGACCGCGTTCAGTGCTTCCCTCATGGCGCTACCGCCCTGATGGGAAACAATTTCTATATCCATATATTCGCTAAAGCTTTCCATCCCCACTCCCAGCGGCGCGGCAAATGACATGATCTGATGCGGGCTGAAGCCTCCGGAATAGGCAATGTCGATTTCGGCCCTGCGCATGGATTTCTGAAAATACCGCATCATATCCAGATGACCGATAAATTTCATAACACCGCGCCTTGCATACTGAATCCTTACCTTCATGACGTTTCTCCTTCCCGGGAAAGGTCTGTCTGCGGCCTGCTTTCCATGCAGACACCCGTCTGATAACGCGCGGCTCCGCAACCCTGGCAGGCATCGCGGCAGTTGCCCGTCGTCTCCCCGTGCAGCGCTTTTTCCCATTCGCGTTTCAGGTATTCCTTGGAGACGCCACAGTCAATGAAATCCCAGGGCAGTATCTCTTCGGTATCCCGCAAACGGGTCGTATAAAAAGCAATGTCAAGGCCGCATTCCCCGAAACTTTCCAGCCACAGCTCATTTTTGAAATATTCGCCCCAGGCGTCGAAAAAACAGCCTTTTTCATAAGCTTTGGCAATGACGGCTCCAACCCTGCGGTCCCCTCGTGCCAGCACGCCTTCCAGTACGCTGGCATCCGCCTCGTGCCAGTTATATTTGATGCTCTTTTGATTGAGCTGTCTGGTTATGGCGCTGCGTGTCATGTAGGCTCTGTCCAGGAACTCTTCTTTTGTGCACTGCGGCGCCCACTGGAAAGGGGTAAAAGGCTTGGGGACAAAGAATGAGGTACTGACCACAATCTGACAGCGGCCCGTCCGTTTTTCTTTCGGTACGGTATCATAATAAAGAGCGGCGATCCTGTCTGATAACACGGCGATCTCTTCAATATCCTCAGGGGTCTCTCCGGGCAGGCCCAGCATAAAATACAGCTTGACCCGGCTCCATCCGCCTTCAAAAGCCGCGCCTGCCCCTTCCAGTATATCTTCCTGTGTCAGTCCCTTGTTGATCACATTCCGCAGTCTCTGACTGCCGGCTTCCGGTGCGAAAGTGAGACTGCTTTTTCTCACATCCTGCACTTTACTCATCACATCCAGAGAAAATGCGTCGATCCGCAGAGATGGCAGAGAAATATTGATCTTTTTTTCCCCGCATACCCTGACCAGGTAAGTAACGAGCTCTTCCAGAGAAGAATAGTCACTGGAGCTTAAGGAACTGAGAGAGATTTCCTCATGCCCTGTATTTTTCAGCATGGTGAGCGCATAGTGTTTGAGCATGTCCACATCGCGTTCTCTGACAGGCCGGTACAACTGCCCCGCCTGGCAGAAACGGCAGCCTCTGATACAGCCCCGCTGAATCTCCAGCACTACCCGGTCCTGTGTGACTTTACAATAAGGCACTACAGGATGCTCGGGATATACGGCCCGGGACAGATCGGTGACCAGTTCTTTTTCGATCCGTTCCGGCACATCTTCTCTTACCGGCTTAAACTTTTGTATCCTGCCATCCTCAAAATAAGATACTTCATAAAAGGCCGGTGCATAGATACCCGGGAGTCTGGCAGCTTTTAGCAGAAACGCTTCTCTGCTCCCGCCCTCCGCCCTGTTTGCCTGATACAGATCAAGAAGACTGCGGTACTGTGTCTCCCCTTCTCCGATATAAAACAGGTCAAAGAAATCCGCGATCGGTTCCGGATTATAGGCACATGGCCCGCCGCCGATCACAATGGGATGCTCTTTCGTGCGCTCCCCGGCCAAAAGCGGTATCCCGGCCAGATCCAGTACCTGCAGCACATTCGTATAACACATTTCGTATTGCAGGGTAATGCCCAGAAAATCAAAATCCCTGACCGGTTCCTGAGATTCCAGGGCAAAAAGCGGTATCTTCTCCCTGCGCATGATCTGATCAAGATCCGGCCAGGGAGAATAGACCCGCTCACACCATACATCTTCATAACGATTCAGCATGTCATAGAGAATCTGAATCCCCAGATGTGACATGCCAATCTCATAGACATCCGGAAAGCACATGGCAAACCGGATCATATGTTTCGTTTTTTCTTTTGTCACACTGCCGACTTCATTGCCGATATAGCGGGCAGGTTTTTCCACTTTCAGAAGTATTTCATCGCTTAACGCCAGTCGATACTGATTCATAGTCATTTACGCAGTCCTTTATCGTTTCATTCCTACAGGCCAAACCTGTCCTGACAGTTTCTTTTAATCATTTAAAGTATACGGTATCTCTTCCATAAAATCAAATAAAATCGCGGAATAATCCGTCTCCACCGCTTCCCGGATACGGGAGGGCGCGATACCAAGTACTGTCTCGCCGCGTGAAGATGCAAAATATAGGAAGGCAAACAGCAAAAGCGCAGCAGCGGCCCGCAGCCGGAATGTGGAAACCGGCGCCTCTGCCCCGGGAATCATCTCATCCTCCGGTTCATGGAAGGATTCATAGGGTATGCTTCTGCCATACAAAAATGCCTCCCTTCCCCGTATCGTATTGCGGTTTGTCTGATGTTCCTGTCTGATTCTGCGAATGAGCTGCAGCTTCTTATCAACGGAAATATGGGAGTCCATGCACATCTCCTGTTATTGTATTTTTATATATTTATGGAACTGGGAGCAAAGGTATGAATCAATTCAAAAAGAGACATCCCGGGATGTCTCTTTTTGTGATGCTGTTTTTTGTTTTTACTGCGCGGGCACAGGTTCCGCTGCCGGAACAGCCGCATCAGGCGCTGCCGGTAATCCGGTAGCCGGATCAATCACCGGTATGACAACAGCCGTGCCGATGCCGTTAGCGTCAAACTGATACGGTACGCCGTCGATGGTCAGCGCTACATTCACTGCCATGCTGCCGTCTTCCTGGAAGTAGTACAACACGCCGCCCACATTCTGCCAGCCTGTCTGGATCGTTCCGTCCATACCGACAAAGAAGTTGACACCATTGGTCGTGACAATTCTGTTAACGCTCATGGCATTGGTCGTCTCGTCAAAGTGATATCTTCTGCCGTCGATATCCTGCCAGCCGGACACTGCCGCACCATTGGGTGCCAGATAATACTGGTTTGTGCCATCGCTGATCATACCCGTCTGCATGATACCTGATGCCGGATCAAAGAAGAATTTCTGGCCTTCCATTGTCTGCCAGCCTGTCTGCATCACGCCCTCTCCATTGAAATAATAATACTTGCCGTCAATGGGGAAGAAGCCTGTCTGCATCGCACCGTCAGGCGCGAAATAATAATTTGCGCCGTCAATGTTCTTAAAGCCTCTCACCATGGAGCCGTCCACGTCCACGTAAAACCGGATTCCGTTTGTGGTAACAAAAGCCGCCCTGGACAAAATACCCTGCTGCTCATCAAAATGGTATGTCTTCTCATCCGCGAGCGTAACCCATCCGGTTGTCATGGCACCGTTTTCCGCAAAGTAATAAGTACCCTCAGGCGCATTATACCACCCGAACTGCATGACACCTTCGGGACTGAGCAGATACCGCAGACCGCCGATGGTCTGCCAGCCCGTCTGCATAATACCATCCGGCGCAAAATAGTAAGTATTTTCCCCTACTTTGCTGATACCGATCGCCATGGGGCCTTCCGGCGCAAAGTACCGTTTTGTCCCGTTGTTATCCAGATCCTGCCAGCCCGTGACCATGCGGCCCATGACATCCGTATACCAGATGGCGTCCGCATAATTGATCCATCCGGTCTTCATGTGCCAGTTTTCATAGAAATAATTGTAGCCTTTTCTCATGACCCATCCGGTCTGGATAATCTCCTGAGAATAATCCTTGTACAGATAGTTGATGTCCACTCTGCCCGCAATCCCCGGCACCGCGCCGTCGCTGGTAGCCTGCCATACCGAGAAAGGGATGGGATAATCGCATGCCTCCGCATACTGCGCCACCCACTGGTCATACGCTACCGGTCCCAGCCTGTTTAAAAACCAGTTCTTGCTGGCATATACCATCGGATAGTACCCGGCATTCTCAATGACCGTACAGAACGCATTCACCAGTTCCTGCTGCTGCATGGGGGTGAGGGGTTTCTGCACCGCATCCTCGATATCGAATGCCACCGGGAAAGAGATGGGCATATTCTGCAGCGCATTGACTGCCATGGTAGCTTCCGCAACCGCTCCTTCAACCGTCGATGCATAAGAATACACATAAGCGCCTGTCCGAAGCCCTACCGAAGCTGCGCCCATCATATTGGGGACAAAATAAGGATCAATACCGCTTTTGCTGCTTCCCAGCTTGACAAAAGCAAACGTATACCCCTGAGCCGCCACACTGGCCCAGTCAATGGCTCCCTGATATTTGGAAACATCAATCCCTTTGGCAATGGCCTGGGCTGATGTTACCGCCGCCTGCGCGGAAGATGCCGGGATATTGGAAAGGACTGCTGCCGCACAGAGCATGGCCGCTATCTTTTTCACATATCTCTTCATATGTACCTCCATCATTCAGTTCTGCATCTTCCCGGACAGGCCTCTGCCTGGCATTGCTCTTCTGCCCCTCCCGGAAGATACTGTTTTGTAAGTAGTTTCATGCTGCTTCCGGCAGATTGTCTGCGGATGCTGGCATTTCCGCCGACTGCCAAAAGCTGTCTTTAGTATAATACAAAAAATGCAATATTTCCATAACAATTTGTAAAAATTTTGTAACACTTTTTACCAGAATCATCAAAACACACTGGAATCTGCCAATATCCATAATCATCTTTGTGCCAGTTCTTCCGTGATCTCTTCCCAGGTAACTCCTCTTTCCACCATCAATACCATCATATGATACAGAAAATCCGAAATCTCGTATTTGATCTCGTTGGGGTTGGGATTTTTGGCGGCAATGACAATTTCGGTGGCTTCCTCCCCCAGTTTTTTCAATATCTTGTCGATCCCTTTGTCGAACAGGTAGTTGGTATAGGACCCTTCCTTAGGATGCACCTTCCTGTCTTTGATGACTTCCAGGACAGATTCAAAGACTTTCAGAGGATTCTCCTCCTTACCGTCTTTTCTGACGATCTCATTGAAAAAGCAGGAGTAGCTGCCGGTATGGCAGGCACAGCCGCTCTGGGACACCCGGGCCAGGATCGTATCCATATCACAGTCCGCGGTCAGACTTTTCACATACTGGAAATGACCGCTCGTCTCTCCTTTGAGCCACTGTTCGCCACGGCTCCTGCTGTAATAGGTCATTTTTCCCGTTCTGAGTGTATTTTCATAGGCTTCCTGATCCATATAAGCCACCATCAGCACCTGGTCGGTTTTGTAATCCTGTACCACGACCGGCACCATACCGTCGGTATTTTTCTTAAAATCTTCCCATGTGATCTGTGTGTCAAAGGTATCCACGGCAATCCCTTTATCAGCGCAAAGGGTTTTCAGCGCGGTGATTTCTTTTGCGTTTTCATTTACAAGCCTGCCGGTAACACCGGACAGATCAATGTAATTAAGGGTGTCCAGCATCCGATCCAGTGTCATTTCGGGAAGCATGGCGATGAACGGGACACTGGAACAGCCCACGCATTCTTTCAGGATCGTATCTTTTACCAGAATCAGTTCGCAGACAAACTCTTCCAGCAACGCTTTGTGCTCTGTAATACTGTCAGCGCTTTCGATACAGGCGGCGATCCGCTCTCTGCCAAACCGTGCGGAAACCTCCCGTGTCAGTTCGATATTGGAAGGCAGGGCATAGTCAAGAGCCGCCTTTTTGCAGCCGGCATAAAGCAGTTTCTTGATATCTTCCATACGGTTCACATGACCGGCCCCGATCACGGGTATCTCCACCGCATTGCAGATTGCCCTGATGATATCAAGCGCTTCCTCATGTTCGGTGTCCCCGGCGGAGAGATCAAACACCAGCAGTTCATCCGCACCGTTATCACTGTAAAATCCGGCCAGCTTTACCGGATTCATATTGATCACTGTCTTTGTATCTTCCCATCCCGCTACCGCATGTTTCTGGTATAGATACATGCAGGGGACAAATTTCTTTCTGTTCATGCAATAACTCCTTGTGCCGTCAGGCGTCAAATCTGACTCTGATGGAATTCTCATGGGCTGTCAGGCCTTCCTTACGTGCAAACAGTTCAATCTTATCATGGACGGCTTCCAATGCGGCTCCCGAATAAGAAATAATGCTGGATTTCTTGATAAAATCATCCACGCCAAGCGGGGAGAAAAACCGCGCCGTACCATTGGTGGGCAGGATGTGATTTGGCCCCGCAAAATAATCTCCCAGCGGTTCGCAGGAATGTTCTCCCAGGAAAATAGCGCCGGCATTCTGTATTTTAGTCATCACCTCAAACGGGTTGGCGGTCAGGATCTCCAGATGTTCGCTGGCGATCTCATTGGCGGCCCCGATGGCCTCTGCCATATCGTCTGCCAGAAGGATATAGCCATAGTTATCCAGAGATTTTTCAATGATGTCTCTTCTGGAAAGCCGGGGCAGAAAATCTGCGATCGCCTCTTCCACCTGCGTCGCCAGTTGCGGGCTGTCAGTGATAAGAATCGCGGAAGCCAGTTCGTCATGCTCTGCCTGGGAAAGCAGGTCAGCGGCCACATAGCGGGGATTGGCGCTTTCATCGGCCAGCACGAGTATCTCGCTGGGCCCTGCCACAGAGTCTATGCTCACATGTCCGTACACGGCCCGCTTGGCCAGAGCCACAAAGATATTGCCCGGCCCGGTGATCTTATCCACTCTGGGGATACTCTCAGTACCGAAAGCCATGGCGGCAATGGCCTGCGCGCCGCCGGCCTTATAGATCCGATCCACGCCCGCGATATGTGCAGCGGCCAATGTGGCAGGGTTGATTTTTCCGTCTGCCCCGGGCGGAGTCGTCATGATAATATCCGGTACACCGGCCACTTCGGCCGGAATGACATTCATCAATACGCTGGAAGGATATGCGGCTTTGCCGCCGGGGACATACACACCGGCCCTTGCAATGGGAAGGATACGCTGCCCCAGTATGCTGCCGTCCTGTTTTGTGTCAATCCAGCTGCTGCGCAGCTGTTTCTGATGAAAGGCGCGTATATTGGCAGCGGCTTCTTCCATCACCTGCAGAAAGTCCGGTTCCAGGACGTCCAGTGCTTCTCTGATCTCGTCCTTTGCCACAAGGATATTGGAAGCATTGATCTCACAATGATCGAATTGTTTTGTAAAGGAAAAAAGCGCCTGATCTCCTTCTCTGCGGACACGCTTTGTAATGTCCTGCACGATGCTTTCATAAGATCCATAGCTCTCCGGACTGCGTTTGAGCAGTTCCTGCAGCAGTCCCTGTTTTGTCTCCTCCGTCAGTGTTATCTTTTTCATAATCTCCTCCCATACGCTCTCAGGAAATGCGCTCCCGTACCATCGTGATAATCTTCCTGATGCGCTCCGCTTCCATCTGCATACTCACCCGGTTGACGATCATCCGGGCAGAGACAGGACAGATCTCTTCCAGCACTTCCAGCCCGTTTTCCCGCAGTGTCGATCCGGTTTCCACAATATCCACGATCACATCGGACAGCTGTACGATAGGGCCCAGTTCCACGGAGCCGTTCAGTTTGATGATATCCACCGTCTGATGCTTTTTATTAAAAAAGTAGTCCTTTGCCGTATTGGGATATTTGCTGGCCACCCGTATCCTTTCATGATGCCGCAGCAGTTCCCCGGCTTCTGCCGGCCCGCAGACGCACATACGGCATCTGCCGAAACCCAGATCCAGCACTTCATACACTCTCTTATTTTCTTCCCGCAGGACATCGCTGCCCACCACGCCGATATCCGCCGCACCATATTCCACATAGGTAGGCACATCCGGATTTTTGGAGAGAAAAAATTTCAGTCCCAGCGCTTCATTGACAAAAATCAGCTTTCTGGAATGCCGGTCTTTCATCTCCTCACAGGTAATCCCGGCGCCTGCCAGCAGTTCCATCGTCTGCTGCGCCAGTCGGCCCTTTCCCAGGGCGAAAGTCAGATAACGTCTTTCCTCATTCATTGCCTTTGCACCTCCGGTATGAGTTCCACATATTCTCCTTCTTCCCGGCGCCTTCTGGCCTCCGCCACTGCCTGCTCGAAGGTTTCCGGCTTATAAGTGATCGTGGATGTCTGCTGCCTTGTCAGAACGGGAACCTGCTGTCTGGAAAGAGCCTCCATCAGGGAATCTATGGCAATCATAAAACCGATGGCCGGTTTTTCCCTGCCGAAATATCCAAGCAGACTGTCATAGCGTCCCCCGGTTACGATAGCGTCTCCGGTTCCATAGGTATACGCTTTCAGAATGACACCTGTATAATAATGATACTTGCTGAGCATCCCCAGATCAAAGGAGACATATTTTTCCACCCCATAGACACAAAGCGCCTGCCAGATCTGCTCCAGGCGCTCCAGCGCCGCCAGAGCCCTTTTATTTGTGACCGACTCACCTGCTTCTTTCAGAATCTCCACACCTCCCAGGAGCTCTGCCGAGCGGATCAGCATGGAACGGAAATGAGCCGGCACTTTTTCACGGATCAGAAAATCCTCTGCG
This sequence comes from uncultured Lachnospiraceae bacterium, assembly GCA_910587155.1. Classification (GTDB taxonomy): domain Bacteria; phylum Bacillota; class Clostridia; order Lachnospirales; family Lachnospiraceae; genus VSOB01. The sequence continues at coordinate 99,084 of CAJULA010000008.1, read as the reverse complement.
CCAAAGTAATTTTTGGAAGATATATATTCCCGCAGTTCCAGCTCCATCTCTTCCGACAGCCCGGCTTCCCGGCAGAGGCCCTTAAAGTACTCCACCTGCCCGATGCTGACCTGGAATCTGGTCAGTCCCGCGCTTTTCAGCGACTCTATCATCATGACGGCCATCTCCGCGTCAGCCTGTGGCGAACAATCGCCGATCAATTCGCTGCCCATCTGGGTACTTTCTTTTAATTTTCCCTGCAGCTGTGAGGTGTTGCAGAAGGCATTGCCCTGATAACAGAAGCGCATCGGCCTGCTCTCATCAATAAAATACTTGGCGGCACAGCGGGCGATCGAAGGGGTGAAATCCGGCCTCAGGACGAGGGTATTGCCTTCCTTGTCAAAAAATTTATAGAGGTCTTTCGATGGCCTGGTGCCGATCTTACTGGAAAATACATCAAAAAACTCAAAGGTCGGTGTCTGGATATCCTGGCAGCCAAAACTGAGAAATACCTCATGGATCTGTTCCTGCACAGCCAGTTTTTTTGCGTATTCTTCTCCATAAATGTCCCGGACACCTTCCGGTGTATGTACTAATTTCTGCATGATAAGCCTTCCTTTATATTAAAAATCAGAGCATGAGAAACCACAGGCCAACCGGCCGCCTGCGGGGCGGGAGCAGTCAGCGGTCATCCAAATCCATCTGCAGCACATCCAGATAGGGAACAAGGATGCCGTGCTTTTTGGGAATCACATAGGCCGGATTGAGTTCTTCATAGCGGAAGCTCTTTCTGCCGCCCTGCCGTGCTCTTTCCCAGAACACGATCAGATGGGCCAGCGGCAGATAATAAAAGAGATCGCGTCCCTTAAAATAAATCAGAAAAAAAGCAATACCGCCCTGCTTTTCAAAATCCTCCATAAAAGTTACCTGGTGCTCATGGATATTTTGCAGAGCAAAGGTATCTGCCGCACATTCCTTGGCATCAAAGCAGACCGGTATCCCCTGTACGGCGCCGATATAATCCACGGTACTTTTCTGATCAAAATAAGCCAGTGTGATATGACGGCTTTCTTTGTCAATCTTAATAGGGGTAATGGGCGTCGGTACTTTCTGGATCAGGGCCAGCCCGTTTTCTCTGTATTTTTCATTGGTTCTGTTGATCAGATCTTCCAGTGTGGAACCCCTGAGGCCCCTGGAATTCCATGTCGCCATGATAAGCCTCCGTCTCCTGTCAGCTGTCCGCAGCAGGTAAAACCATGTGCTGTCCGGCCGTCTTCTACTGCAGCCGGCAGCCAAGACGGGAAAAAAGTTTCGGTACCGGCGCTTTGATCTCCATACCGGACAACACCGAGAGCTCTCCTTCCATCTGCGGAAAGACGATGCGATACGCATGGAGAAGCTGGTGAGAAATACCGTACTGCTCCTTTCTTCGCCGGTTTTTCGCGGCATCTCCGTATTTCTGATCTCCTGTCAGGGGAAACCCGACCGATGCCAGGTGGGCACGGATCTGGTGCGTTTTGCCTGTGATCAGCTCTGCCTCCACCAGTGTCTCTTCCCTGCCCGCGGCAAGGGGCCGGTATGCGGTAACAATTTCGGCACTGCCCGGCAGTGGTGTGCGGGAAACCGATACCGTATTCGATGCCGTATCCTTATACAGATATCCGCGGACGGTCCCTCCTTCGTCCATCCGTCCTTCCACATAGAGAAGATAGTACTTATGCAGTGTCCTGTCTTTGAGCATACGCGTCATCTGCTGACTGCCATACAGGCTTTTGCCACAGATCACGATACCGCTCGTATTCCGGTCCAGACGGTTGCAGACGGAAGGGTGAAAGGTGACCAGGCTCTCTTCTGTCATTTTCTTTCTCGCCAGAAGGTATCCAATGAGCCATTCATTCAGAGACAGATCATGCGGAGAAGCCTTTTGGGAAAGTATCCCTGCCGGTTTGTTGAGCAAGAGCACATGGCTGTCCTCGTACAAAACCTGCAGCTTTCCGAATCTGTGGTATGCGGCCCAGCTTTTGTCCAAAAGTTCTTTATCTTTGTCCGAACCGCCGCCCGCTCCGAATCCGGCAAGCGTATCTTCCGCCAGAAACAGCCGCAGGATATCGCCGGTCTGCAGTTTTTCACTGCCGTCGGCTTTTTTGTCATTCAGTGTGATATTTTTTTTCCGCAGCATCTTGTAGACAAAGCTGCCCGGCGCTTCTTTCATATATTTCCGTAGAAATTTGTCCAGGCGCTGCCCGGACTGTCCGGATGTGATTTCTATCTGGCGCATGGCCGTCCTTTCCCGGAAGCCGTCAGAGGGAAATATCCATGATAATCTCTCTGATGGCCGCCTCTTTTTCTTCCATTTTTTCCGGCATGGCACTCATCTGTGCCAGCCTGTCTGCAAAAGTATCCGGATCGGCAAACAGCTTCACCGTCAGATTCTGATAGCCGTTCTGACAGAGAATCTCTGTCAGATGCTTTTCCCCCGCGGCCATGTCACATTTTTGATCTTCCGTATAGCCGCAGACGGACTGGTTTCTGACGGCCAGGGCACTGATCTGGAAGTTGCTGCGGTAACTGGTCAGATACAGATCATAAAGCATGTGCATTCCGCCATGGTCTATCTTCTGCAGCCGCTCATAACATACCTGTGAGCAGACACCGGCTTTCAGATACATAATCATACTGACCATACTCTTGCTCGCCGGAAGAAACCCCAGCATGGCCACAATCGTCAGCAGGTTTTTTTTCGTTCCCGTGGTGGCATAGCCGATGGCAAACACAGATAGTGAAAGGGCAAAAAACAAAACAGTCTTTATGATCTCTTTCTTTTTCTGCCGGGTCAGATAGCCATAACAGCCTTTTGTCATTGTCTTTCCGCCTTTCCTGATAGATAAACGCTATCGATCCTTTTTTGCCTGAAGCAGTCTCATCATACAAAATATCAGCTCGTGGGGAAGCAGTTTGCACAATACATGAAATGCCTGTATGGGAAAACTGCAGACGGAAAGGGGGATTCCGGCGCGGCAATCCCGCAGGGCTTTCCTCACCACACGGTCCGGCGGCACGATCGTCAGCTTCTTGACAGCCAGTGTCTTTCCGTATTTTTCGGCAATCGTAAAAAACGCCGTGTCCACTGGTCCGGGACAGACGCTGGTCACCCGGATTCCCTGCTTTTTCAGTTCCTGGTTCAGTGCCTGGGAGAAGCTCAGTACATAGGCTTTGGTCGCCGCATATACCGCAAAATTTTCCTGCGGCAGAAAGGCCGCGCTGGACGCCATCTGGATGATGCGGCTGTTCCTGCGCATATAAGGCAGGCACATATGGGTCATCTCCGTCAGCGCCACACAGTTTAAGCGTATCATTTCTTTCTGCTCCTGCAGCGGAATATCGGATACCGGTCCCATCAGGCCGAATCCGGCACAGTTTATCAGCATGCGGATAACCGGTGCTTTTTCTTTAAGCATCCCGTGCAGACGCTCCATATCGCCGGGATCGGTCAGATCAAGACCGATCGGGCGGCAGCGCATGGTAAGCCCTCTGCTTATCTCTTCCATCCGTTCTTTTCTTCTGGCAATCAGCCAGATTTCATCCATATGAGTAAACAGCCTGTCCAACTGCCGCGCAAATTCTTCTCCAAGTCCGGAGGATGCGCCGGTAATGATGATGATATTCATACACTGTCTCCTTGCTTTCTTTTTTTATGGATGTTGCGGATTGTTTTTTTCTTTTTATGCCTCCGCTTTTTGTCCGGAGTATTTTTCTCATCCGGCCTGTGCTCCTGCCCCTGCTCGTTTTTCCCGGGACGGATCAGGCAGGCAGGGCCAAAACCGATGAGATCTCTGCGTCCCGCCAGTGTCAGAGCTTCCCGTACCAGCGCCCTGTTTTTCGGATCCCGGTACTGGATCAGTGCCCGCTGCATGGCTTTCTCATGAGGATTTTTGCAGACATACACATGCTGTCCGTTTCTGGGATCAATGCCCGTATAATACATGACCGTGGAGAGCGTGGACGGCGTGGGGTAGAAATCCTGTACCTGCTCCGGCGACTGCCTCTGATCCCGCAGATATTCCGCCAGCGCTATGGCCTCTTTCAGGGTGGAACCCGGATGCGAAGACATAAGATAGGGTACGAGAAACTGCTTTTTTCCCAGCTGACCGTTCAGCTTTTGGTATTTGGCCGCAAAAGCTTCGTATACCTTGTGCCGCGGCTTGCCCATTCGTGCAAGGACAACATCTGCAATATGCTCCGGCGCCACCTTGAGCTGACCACTGATATGATGCTCCACCAGTTCCCGGAAAAAAGTGTCATCCGCATCGGCCATCAGGTAGTCAAAGCGTATCCCGGAGCGGATAAAGACTTTTTTCACACCCGGCAGTGCACGCAGCCGCCGCAGCAGCGCCAGATAATCGCTGTGATCCGCCGTAAGGCCGGGACAGACGGACGGGTACAGACACTGTCTGTTTTTGCAGACGCCCGTTACGAGCTGCTTTTCACAGGACGGAGCACGGAAATTGGCTGTGGGACCGCCCACATCGTGAAGATACCCCTTGAATTCAGGATCCCTTATCATAATCTCCGCTTCCCGGCACAGAGAATCATGGCTTCTGGCCTGTATGATTCTTCCCTGATGAAAGGTCAGCGCACAGAAGCTGCAGCCGCCAAAACATCCCCGGCAGCTTGTCAGAGAAAACCTGATCTCCCGGATCGCCGGAACACCGCCGGCGCTCTCATAGGAAGGATGGCAGGCGCGCATATAAGGAAATTCGTAGATGTCATCCATCTCCTGCATGGTAAGGGGCAGGGACGGCGGATTCTGTACCACATAGACACCATCCGGATATTCTTCCAGCAAAGTATGCCCGGTATACGGGTCGGTATTTTCGTACTGAATCAGAAAACTCTCCGCATACGCCCGTTTTTCCCTTTGCATCTGCACAAAGGAAGGCAGCAGAATACTTTCGCAGATACCGGATATGTCCCTTGTCCGGTATACGGTTCCGGGGATAAAAACAAGATCCCGCACGGACAGCCCGCTTTTGAGCGCTTCGGCTATGGCGAGAATGGAACGCTCACCCATGCCGTAAGAAATCAGATCCGCCTGAGAATCCAGCAAAATGGAACGCTTGAGTGTATCGGACCAGTAATCATAATGTGCCAGCCGCCGCAGGCTGGCTTCTATACCGCCCAGGATCACCGGAACGTCTCCATATCTGCGGCGGATCAGATTGCCATAGACCACCGCCGCATGATCGGGCCGTCTGCCCGTCTGTCCGCCGGGGCTGTAGGCGTCGCTCTCCCGCCGCCTGCCGGATACATAGTAGTGATTGACCATGGAATCCATATTGCCGGCGCTTACAAGAAAGCCCAGCGCCGGTCTGCCAAATACTGCCACACTCTCCGGATCTTTCCAGTCGGGCTGCGCGATCATCCCCACCCGATAGCCATGCGCCTCCAGCAGTCTGGTAATGATCGCATGACCAAAGGAGGGATGATCCACATAGGCATCTCCGGATACATAGACAAAATCCACGCCATCCCATCCCCGGGCCTTCATCTCTTTTGCTGTCACGGGCAAAAATCCGTTGTTCAACTTTGTCTCTCCCATCCTTATTTTCTGTTCCGGCAGGGGTAACGGTCATGGCAGGCGTTCCCTGACTTCTCTGATATCCGTAAAGTCTTTTATGTAATAATGGGCCAGGCGGCGTTTTTCCGCTTCCTGGTAGGAAGAATAGACATCGTCCACCGCGCACACTTCCATCCCCGCCGCCTTTCCCGCCAGAATACCCGGCACGATATCCTCAAATACCAGACACTCACAAGGCGACACCCCAAGCCGGCTGGCTGTCAGAAGGTAGATATCCGGTGCCGGTTTCCCCTTCCTGGCATCACAGGCTGTCATAATACAGGAAAAATATCCGGCGACGCCCCGCTCCTTCATCGTCATATCCACGATCTCCCGGGAATTGCTTGTGGCAATGCCAAGCCTGATCCCCTGCTCCCGGCAGTGATCAAGCAGCTGACGGGCACCGGGCTTGAGCATCACTCTGGTGCGGTATTTGTCCCAGGCCATCTGATTCCAGTCGTCTCTGATCTGCTCCACGGAACGAACGAGCGAAAACCGCTCTTTGAAATAAACCGCTGTTTCCGTAAAACTCATCCCGCCGATGCAGTGCTGCAGATCGTCAGGAATTTCCAGGCCGAATCGCCCCAGATATTCGATATCAATCTCTTTCCATACCCACATGGAATCCACAAGGGATCCGTCCATATCAAAAATTACGGCTTTTTTATTCCGCAGCATGTTCTCTCTCCTCTTTGTGTCCCGGCGCCGGTTCCTTCAGGCCGGTTACCGCAAGCAGACTGTCCACTTCCGTATCCAGAAGGCACCGGTAAGCTCCGGGGGCCAGACGCTCATCCAGCAGCAGTGTCCCCATCGAAAGCCGGCGCAACGCCAGTACCCGGCAGCCCACCGCCGCAAACATGCGTTTCACCTGATGATATTTACCTTCTGTCACGGTGAGCAGCGCTTCCAGCCGCTGCCTGTCCTTCCAGGCAAATACTGCGGGTGCGGTCAGCGTTCCCTCACCGATATCCACACCATGTTCCAGCATGGCCGTCTGCTGCGGCGAGGGCTCCCCGGACAACACCGCCAGATATTGCTTGGGCACATGTCTGGCAGGAGACAGCAGTCGGTGCGCCAGCTCTCCGTCGTTGGTGATAAGCAGCAGGCCTTCCGTATCCTTGTCCAGCCGTCCCACCGGAAACAGATCGTCTCTGCCCGTATCCGCCAACAGTTCCATCACAGTGCGATCCTTCTCATCCTTTGTGGCACAGACAAAGCCGCCCGGCTTATTGAGCATGTAATAGGCCGTTTTCTGATATCCCACAGTCTGTCCGCGGCAGGTGACCACACATGCCGTCTCCTCAATGTGACGTCCACAATCGGTCTCTGTCTTTCCCTCCACGGTCACCAGCCCTCCGCGAATGTATTCTTTTACCTGACTGCGGCTTCCCATACCGGCCTTTGTCAGATATTTGTCAAGACGCATGAATCCACCTCCCGGCACATATTTATGAGTATACAACATTTTTTCTTTTCTGGGTGAAAATCTTGCAAAAATTTATAAAAAAATCAGGTTTGCTTTTTTTCTTTGTCTGTATGACCGCCGCCATCCTCTGCTATCCGGAAACAGCGCTTTCCTACGCTTTTATGGGGCTGGATGCCTGGTTTCGCAAAATGATACCCACACTTTTTCCCTTTATGGTATTGTCGGGCATGATGATCCTTCTGCAGATATCAGACCGGTTTGCTTCTTTTTTCCGCCCGCTGCTCTATCCCCTGTTCCGGGTTGGCAACCATTGCCTGTACGGCATTGTCATCGGCTTTTTATGCGGTTTTCCCATGGGTTCCAAAATCGCCGGGGATATGTACCGCCTTGGGCAGATCAGCAAATCGGAGGCAGAATTTCTGCTTGCTTTCTGTAACAATATCGGTCCTGTCTTTTTCACCGGCTTTGTTCTGGCCTTCCTCCCGGTCGATATACCGGTCTGGGTTTATCTGACAGGAATGTATGGGATCCCGCTTTGTTATGGTCTGTTTCTGCGGTATATCGTCTATGGCCGGCAGATCACAAGCCGGGAGACGCCCCGACACACAAAAAAACCCCCCACCTTCGCGGCTGCCCTGGATACCGCCGTTTCATCCGGTATCCGCAGCATTACAAAGCTGGGAGGTTATATGGTATTTTTTAATCTGCTCAATATCCTGCCAAGGCTCTGCTTTGATCATCTGCCCGCTTCCTGGCGGACGATGCAGGCACCCGTCTGCCTCCTGCTGGAGATCACCGGCGGGATCACCATGACCGGGACGGGACATCCGCTTCTGATTCTCACATTGCTTCCGTTCGGCGGCCTGTCCTGCATTGCGCAGACCTATGCCATGGTCGGAGACACCGATCTGTCCATGACTTCTTATCTTTTACATAAAATAATGCAGAGCATGTTGACAATGATTTATTTTAACCTGATGCTCATGTACAGGTCCCCGGGGCGGTTTTGAAGGAGTGATGACACGCAGCAGAGCAGTCTCATGCCATCACGTCAAAACTGCCGCCCTCTATGATAACAGGTTCTTCTGCTGCCACCGGCACAGGCATCTCCACCCCGGAGAGATTCAGCGATACACCGCTGGACACCTCCCGTCTGTCACGCTCAAGCTTGGTGAAAAAGGCTTTGAGATATTTCATATCCGCCTCGGCAATCTCCCGCAGTTCATCGGCCCGGTGCTTCTTCTTCATCAGCTCCAGGTCTGCGGGATCAATATCTGCTCCCGCGGTGATTCCATAAAGGTCTGAAAGTCCGTCCTGGCTCTCCATCTCTTCCAGAAGATCCTGCAGTTCCTGCATCAGTTCTTTTACCTTCTCACCGCTCAGTCCCAGATCTTCGGGCATAATCATATCGCCCAGAGTGGTTTCTTCCTCTTTTCCTTCCAGCTCTGCTTCACAGATCGTCTCTCCCTTTTCCTTTCCGGCCCGCTCCTCTTCTTCCAGATGCCGCATCCGCTTCTTGGCAATGCGGACCATCTGCTCTGCATGCAGGATCGCACTTTCCAGTTCCTGGTCGTCATATACACCGCATTTTAACTGTCTGCGGAGTATGGCTGCCTTGCTGCGGGCACGCACTGCCACCTGCTTGGCGCTCATGCAGGTCTTGGCCCGGAGAATCTGTCCTGATATTTCCTTGAAATTATAGTTAAGCCGTTTGACCTTTTTCTTTTCCGGCGTATGAAAGCTGACTGTCGCTGCCACAGATCCGTCCGGGTTTTTCAGCGTGACTTTCCTGGGGCCGGGGGGTCTCATACCGATTGCAAGTCCCATACCGTTATCCTCCATGATTCAGGTAAATTTTTCTATCTTTTATATCGGTATGCCGCCGACAAAAGTGTATGCCGGACATTGCTCTTTCGTAACGGAAAGCAAAGGTTTTATGACGGACTTCTGATCCGGTCAGATTTTATACAGCCTGATCAGATGGTGATGATACCAGATCATGACAAAGACAGGAAGGATCGTCCCTCCCACGACGGGAATCACACACCACACCGTCGCCATACCGATCAGGAATCCGCCGAAATAAGAAACAAGGATGATAATTCCGTAGCTGATCCACATCAGGCCATGTTTTTTATTCCACATAGGCACATCCGACAGTTCCCTTTCCTCCAAAGGCTTTTCCCCTGAGTAGAATCCTACCGGTGTCTTGCTTCTGATCTGCGCCACGCCGATTGCGGCCATGATCAGTGCGACAATCAGGCAAATGCTGAAGCTGAAAATTTCGATTACATCCATTCATGTTCCCTTTCGCTGTCTCTTTCTTTTCCTGTTTGGAATATGGCCCCTGCCTGCTATTTTATAACATCACTGTCCCGCTCTGGGAAGCAAGGTCATACTGGTTGTAGATGCGCACGGTAAGAGAAGGACCGTCCGCAGGAATCGTCACGGTATGGGTCGCACCGGCACTTTCCCATTTCTGAAGGATTGACCAGGTCAGTCCGCCGTCCAGGCTGTAGTCATAATAAAGAATACTGCTCTGCGCATCGCTTCCCTGCAATGTGGCGGTAATTTTGCCGTCTGCCCGGGAGGCGGAAAGGATAGCGGCCGTCTCAGGAGGAGTCAGATCCTGGGATACCGGGGATGTGGGAGGCGCTACCATCGTCTTTGGCACCGCGGAATAATCCACGCCCAGCGCTTCTGACTTCAGGCCGAAATATTTGGCCACGCCTGTGGCATCCAGGCGTCCCAGAAGCACCAGTTTCTCCGGGCTGTTAAAGAATGGCATATCCACTTCGTTGTCAATATGGCAGTGTTCGATAATCATGGAAGGGATGCCCAGAGCGGTGGCATTTTTGATCACGCCGTAATAATCAGTCCCCTTATCATTCAGCTTTGTCTTGATTCCTCTCCGGTAAAGTCCGTATGTATCACAGAGCTCATTCAGAATCAGATCGCCGCAGGCGTATCCTTTTGCATAGTTCTCACCCAGAGAGGGGATCCACACTTCCGCGCCGTACAGACGGTTCGGCACGGCTTTGTTATAGTGAATACTGAAAAAGAAATCCGCATCCACCGCTTTCGCGAGCCGTGGACGCTCTGCAAGGCTCAGCTCCTGATCCCCGTAGCGGGTCAGATATACGGTAATTCCTTCATATTTTTCCAGTTCTTCTTTCATGGCCAGCGCAGTGACAAGGGTGGCATTTTTTTCATCCACACCCGGAATCTGTCCGCCGATATTGCTGCCGCCGTGTCCCGGATCAATGACAACAACAATATCCTGCCCTGTCCCGGCACCTATATCTGCCGGAGCTGCCAGAGTATGAAAAGGGACCGCAGCGGCAAAAAGCAGAGCCGCTGCCAGTCCGGTCATAAAACGTTTTCTGAATTTCATTGGGGTCTCCTCTGCATCTTACATCAGGCGGATGCTCTCTTCTTCCGCCAGTTCCTGTTCCTGGTTTTCCGGCTCTTCCGGAGCCGGGTTGAGTTCCATCCGGTTTGACTTGACGATATTCAGGCAATCCTCCAGAGAGTGGGTGGAACGGTCAAACTGTTGGGATGTATTTTCAATAAATTGGGTAATCAGAGTCTCCAGATTGCCCAGGATATCATCGGTATACTGCATGGCCGCCGCCTTGACGCCATTGGCCTCTATCATGGCATTATCCAGGATCTCCTGAGCCTGTCTGGTAGCCATCTCCACCACTTCATTGGCCTGTGCATAGGCCTGCTGCATGATTTCATGTTCATTGATCAATTCGTTTGTCTGTACGGTGGCAGCGTTGATCAGCGCCTCCGCCTTCTCCTTGGCATCTTTTAAGATCGCTTCCTTGTTGCTGATGATCTTCTGATATCGTTTGATCTCATCAGGCGTCTTCATACGGAGTTCACGGAGAAGCTCATCAATCTCTTCTTTATTTACAATGATCTTCGTATTGGACAGTGCCTGATATTTACAACTGTCAATATACTGTTCGATTTCATCTATCAACTGCTCTATCTTACTGCTCATGCCTGCACCTTTCATTTATGGATTCCAAACTTATTATAGATCAGTTCTTCTACGAAGTCTGGCACACATCCGGAAATATCCCCGCCAAAGCTGGCAATTTCTCTGACTGTCGTAGAACTTAAATAGGCGTATTCCAGACTGGTGGTAAAAAACATGGTGTCCAGTTCTCCTTTTGACAACAGTCTGTTCGTCTGTGCATTCTGTAACTCATATTCAAAATCGGTAATCGCCCGCAGTCCTCTCACGATGACATGGACATCCCGCCGCATGGCATAATCCACGAGCAGGCCGCTGAAGGATTCCACCCGCACATTGGGGATGTCTTTTGTGGCGTTTTCCAGTATTCTAACACGTTCCTCCACAGAAAACAATGGAGTTTTTCTGACATTATTTAAAACACTGATGATCAGTTCATCAAAAATTGCCGCAGCTCTTCTGATAATATCCAGGTGCCCGTAAGTAACCGGGTCAAAGCTGCCCGGATAAATGGCGTTTTTCATCTGTTATGCCCTCCTGACAAACATATGTCTGTTTGTCTTATAGCGTTTCTCCCGCAGGAGGAGGAAACCTGATTTTTCCAGCCAGGAAAAATCCGTATCCAGAGAGGTTTCTATGATGATCCGGGTATCCGCGGTCACAAAGTCCGCTTCCCGCAGTCTCTCCATCACCTGTTTCTCCAGCCCCTGTCCGTACGGTGGATCCATAAAGATCAGATCCGCTTCCTCCCCAATCCTGTACAGGGCGGAAAAAACATCCTGCTGTAACACGACCGCCCTTTCAGCCAGTCTGGTAAAAGCCAGATTTTCCCGGATAAATCCGGCAGCCCGTTTGTCATGTTCCACAAAGTACGCTTTTTTTGCACCCCGGCTGAGGGCTTCTATTCCAATGCCGCCGCTGCCGCTGAACAGATCGACAAAGACGCTGCCTCCCACATCGCTCTGCAAGATATTGAATAAAGTTTCCTTGATCCGGTCGGTGGTAGGTCTGACATCCATGCCCTGCGGTGCTTTCAGCGGCAGACGACGGGCGGTTCCCGCAATGACTCTCATATCTTTGTATCCCTTCTATAATTAGTTCCGCAGCTTCCCTCCGGCGCCACTGTCTCGGATTGCTTCCCGGCCGCGTCCCCGTCCGTTAAGCAATCCCGGCGCTCTGCGGTAAGCTGCTGGCTTAACATTACGCTCTTACTTTCACGCCTTTTGTATCCCGTTTTCCGGTTTTTAGTTTTGTCAGCTCCAGCGTTTTGCTCTTGTAGGGGATGGATGTGTCTCCATCGCCTCCGGTATAGTAGACATGCTCCACCTGGTCGTCATCGGCCAGCTTCATGCCCCGCACGCCCAGCGCGCTCTTTTTCTTTACCGGTATCTCGTCCAGCAAAAATTTCAGGAAATATCCGTGGTTGCTCTGCAATATCACCTCGCGCTGCTCTCGGAGCGCCATAACGCTGACGACACTGTCTCCGTCCTGCAGTTTGGTGGCAGCCACGGTGCGTTTGGCCACGTCAAATTCACCGCCGTCCACGATCTTCACCATGGAAAGGGCTGTGACAAAGACTACCCTGCAAAGATTTAACTCTGTCTGGTTTGTGGCGTATAGGATCTGTTCCGCAGAAGAATCAAAATTGCTCACATTATCCAGCGGTATCCCTTTGTCCCGGAATTTGCCGAAAGGAATGTCGGCAGCCTTGACGGTATGAAGGGAACCCGAGTCGGTGAAGAAACAGAGGCGTCCGGTATTTTTACAGGAAAATACGAAACGGTTTTCACTCTCGGCCGCTTCTTTGTTCCGCTCATAGGTGCCCATATCAATGGCTTTTACATAGCCGAAACGATCCATGAGAAAGACAATATCCATCTCCTGCGGCTTCTTTTCTTCAAATACGGCTTCCTTGCCGTCTTCCACTACCGTACGCCGGTTTCTCTTATATGCTTTTTTGATGGCATCAAGTTCATTGATGATGACCGTTGCCATGGAATCTCTGCGTTCCAGAATGTCCTCATAGCGATAGATATTGGTAAGCGTCTCTTCATGTTCTTTTACCAGAGCTTCCAGCTCCAGTCCGATCAGTCGGTACAGGCGCATTTCCAGAATGGCGTTTGCCTGCTTTTCCGTAAAACGCAGCAGCCCTGCCATCACCCTGGACTCTTTGGAATGAAACCGGATACCGTCTGTCTTTCCCTCCACCAGGCAGTCTCTGGCCATGGCCCGGTCTCTGGAGCCGCGCAGTATCTCTATAATCAGGTCAATCACATTGCAGGCCTTGATCAGCCCCTCCTGAATCTCCTTTTTCTCCTGTTCCTTTGCCAGCAGTGTCGTATATTTGCGTCTTGTCACTTCAAACTGAAAATCCACACTGGCAGCAATGATCTGCTTAAGCCCCATCGTCTCCGGACGCCCGTCGGCAATGGCCAGCATATTCACGCCGAAGGTGTCTTCCAGACGGGTCTTTTTATAGAGCATGTTTTTAAAGTTTTCCACATCGGTATCTTTGCGCAGCTCTATGACGATACGGATGCCTTCCTTGGAGGACTGATTGGAAATGTCCACGATGTCCATAGTCTTTTTCGTTTCCGCGAGGGCGGCCACATCGGACAGAAATTTGGAAATGCCGGCGCCGATCATGGGATAGGGGATTTCCGTGATCACGAGGTTGATCCTGCCCCCGCGGCCCTTTTCCGTCTCTGTCTTTCCTCTGATCCTGATTTTGCCGGACCCGGTCTCGTAGATCTGCTTCAGATCCGACTTGTTGATCACAATGCCCCCGGTGGGAAAATCCGGCCCTTTGATATATTTCATCAGACCGGCAGTGTCGATGGCAGGATCCCGCATGTAGGCTTTGACGGCATCAATCACTTCTCCCAGATTATGGGGCGGAATGCTGGTCGCCATGCCTACGGCAATCCCTTCGGAACCATTGATGAGCAGGTTCGGAATCCGCACCGGCAGAACGGACGGCTCTCTTTCCGTCTCGTCAAAATTGGGAATAAAGTCCACGACGTCCTTATCCAGATCGGCCAGAAACGCTTCCTGGGTAATCTTTTGCAGGCGCGCCTCCGTATAACGCATGGCCGCGGCGCCGTCGCCCTCAATATTGCCGAAATTTCCGTGTCCGTCGATCAGCGGCAGCCCTTTTTTGAAATCCTGCGTCATTACCACCAGCGCTTCGTAAATGGAACTGTCCCCGTGAGGATGGTATTTTCCCATGGTATCGCCCACAATACGGGCGCTCTTCCGATAGGGCCTGTCATAGCGGATACCCAGCTCGTACATATCATAAAGAGTCCGCCGCTGCACCGGTTTGAGTCCGTCCCGCACGTCCGGCAGAGCACGTGCTATGATTACGCTCATGGCATAGTCGATATAGGATTTCTGCATCACTTCCGAATATTCGGTTTTCAGTATTCTCTCATCCATAGTTAATGGCTCCTGTTACGCGGCAGCCGGGACAGTGTCCCATCCGGGCTGTCATAGAGTCCCGCGGCAATTATACGTCAAGCTGCGCGTCGGTGGCATGACGGTAGATAAAAGCCCGCCTCGGCGGCACCTCTGTCCCCATCAGCATCCCCGTCACGTCAGAAGCCATGCGGGCATCCTCAATCTCCACCTGTTTTAACATCCTCGTCTCCGGATTCAGTGTCGTCTCCCAGAGCTGCTGTGCATCCATCTCGCCCAATCCCTTATACCGCTGCAGGGTAAAAGGGCCTTTGTGGCGCCTGCGGTAACGTTCCAGCGCTTTGTCATCATACAGATATTCTTCAGCGCCCCTGGCCGGCATGGCCTTGTACAGCGGCGGCATGGCAATGTATACATGACCTTCATAGATCAGCTCCGGCATAAACCGGTAAAACAATGTCAGCAGCAACGTGGAAATATGCGCGCCGTCTACATCGGCATCGGCCATGATGATGATCTTGTCATAGCGCAGCTTCGTAATATCAAAATCATTGCCGTAGCCTTCCGAAAAACCGCAGCCAAAAGCGTTGATCATCGTTTTGATCTCCGCGTTTGCCAATATCTTGTCGATACTGGCCTTTTCCACATTCAGTATTTTCCCGCGGATCGGCAGTATGGCCTGATACATGCGGTTGCGCGCCGTCTTGGCACTGCCGCCGGCGGAATCTCCCTCCACGATAAAGATTTCGCATATGGCAGGATCACGGCTTTCACAGTTCGCCAGCTTACCGTTGGAATCAAAGGAAAATTTCTGCTTCGTCAGCATATTCGTCTTTGCCTTCTCTTCCGTTTTTCGAATCTTTGCCGCCTTTTCCGCACAGCCGATGATGTTTTTGAGCACTTCCAGGTTACGGTCAAAATATCGCTGTATTTCATCGCCCGTCACCTTGGCCACCGCTCTGGCCGCATCCTGATTATCCAGCTTGGTCTTTGTCTGCCCCTCAAACCGCGGATCGGGATGCTTGATGGAGATGACCGCTGTCATGCCGTTTCGTACATCGGCACCGGTAAAGTTGACATCCTTTTCCTTCAGAATATTTAATTCCCGGGCATAGCTGTTGATCACCGAAGTGAATATTGTCTTAAACCCGGTGAGATGAGCGCCGCCTTCCGCATTGTAAATATTATTGCAGAATCCCAGAATATTTTCGTGGAACTCATTGACATACTGAAAGGCCGCCTCCACTGAAATGCCTTCGCTCTCTCCCTGATAATAAATCACATCATGAACCGCCTCTTTCGAATGGTTCATATCCCGGATAAAGCCGGTGATGCCGTCCGGCTCATGAAATTCCAGTATCTCAGGGGTCTCTCCCCGCCTGTCTTCAAAGACGATTGTCAGCTGCGGGTTCAGATAGGCAGTCTCATGGAGACGACTCTTTACCTCATCCTCTTTAAAACGTGTCCTGTCAAAAATCGTATCGTCAGGCAGAAAAGAAATGCTCGTCCCGCTCTCTTTCGTCTTTCCCACGACAGGGAGCAGGCCGTCTTCCAGCTCTGTCACCGGATTTCCCCGTTCGTAACTGTCCTCATAGATATATCCGTCTCGCTTGACCTGTACGGTCAACCACGTGGAAAGGGCATTGACAACAGAGGAGCCCACGCCATGCAGGCCGCCGCTCGTCTTATATACATTGTCGTCAAACTTGCCGCCCGCATGCAGTGTGGTAAACACAAGCCGCTCCGCGCTCATCCCCTTTTCATGCATCCCCACCGGAATTCCCCGGCCGTTATCGGAAACGGTGGCGGAACCGTCCGCATTGAGCGACACCCATATCCGGCTGCAATATCCGGCCAGATGTTCGTCCACCGCATTGTCTACGATCTCATAGATCAGATGATTCAGACCCTTTGTGGATACGCTGCCAATATACATGCCGGGCCGCATCCGTACCGCATCCAGCCCCTCCAGTACAGTGATGCTGGAAGCGTCATAGGTTTCTTTCTTTGCCATGGCCATAACCTCTTTCACCCCAAAATTATCTTTTACAATATATACCATTGCGGTGGGTTCGTCAAATGTTTGTTGGCCGCATTTTGTTATGACAATCCAATCATGTGATAAATGGCTTTGAGATCGGTATGTTCGCGCACGACATCGGCCAGCATGTCATACTGTCTGTTTTTATAGCTCAGATAATCCATCTGTTTTTTTCCGTTCCATACCAGCCCCCTGCGGTCAAACAGAAGCTGGATCAGGTTATTGCGGAAGGTGCCGGATTCAAAAATACCATGGACATAGGTGCCCATGCAGCTGCCTGACACATAGCCGTCCTGTTTCACCGTGCCATCATCCATATGTGTGATTTCTGTAAGTTTTCCCGTATCCTCCAGACTTTCCGTCCTTCCCATATGGATCTCATAGCCGGTAAACGTGCTGGCGGCAAGTGCCTGGAAGATCTGATTGCCTCCACTTCTGACCGGCAGAATCTGTCCCGATACGCGGCTGCGTACTTTCATTTCTTCAAAAACCGTCTGCAAAGGCAGCATGTCCATTCCCTGCATCTTTCCCTCCCATTCCACACAGTGAGGGTCAGAGAGGGTATGTCCCATCATCTGGAATCCGCCGCAGATACCCATCAGCAGGCTTGTTTCCTGGTGGACAAGCTGTTTGATCTTTTTCTCAATCCCGTTTTCCCGCATCCAGTACAGATCATGCATGGTATTTTTTGTGCCGGGCAGAAGGATCAGATCGGGAGTTCCCAGTTCCCGGACGGTGGAAATATAGCGCAGGGATACATTTTCAATGTTTTCCAGCGGATTAAAGTCCGTGAAGTTGGAAATATGCGGCAGACGGATCACTGCGATATCAATCAGTTCCGGCCGACTGCCGGAGAGAAGGCGCTCCGCCATGGAGTCTTCATCATCAATATCCAGCTGCGTATAGGGAATCACACCGACCACCGGGATCCGGCACCTTTCATAGAGCATCCCGATCCCCGGTGTCAGCAGACGCTTCTCTCCCCGGAATTTATTCATAATAAATCCTTTGACACGCCGCCGCTCCGCTTCCTCCAACAAAGCCACAGTGCCATAAAGCTGGGCAAAGACGCCCCCTCTGTCGATATCCCCGAGCAAAAGCACAGGTGCGTCCACCATCTCTGCCAGGCCCATATTGACAATATCGGATTCTTTCAGATTGATCTCGGCCGGACTGCCGGCGCCCTCTATGACGATAATGCCATATTTTTGCTGCAGCTTATGGTAGGCTTCCATAATCTGGGGAATATATTCTTTTTTTCTGCGAAAATATTCTTCCGCTTTCATATTGCCTGCCACTTCTCCGTTTACAATGACCTGCGAACCGGTTTCCGAATTGGGCTTTAACAGAATCGGGTTCATGGCGATTTCCGGAAAAATACCCGCGGCCTCGGCCTGCATCACCTGTGCCCGTCCCATTTCCAGTCCTTCCGCCGTAATATAGGAGTTCAGTGCCATATTCTGCGATTTGAACGGTGCTGCCGAAAATCCGTCCTGTACCAGTACCCGCAGAAGACCTGCGGTGAAAAGACTTTTGCCCACATTGGACATGGTCCCCTGAATCATGATATTCCCTTTCATTCCTGTCACCTCTTTAGGATAATCCCCATTTCCCTGAGTAATTTCTCATTTTCCTCCTGCTTTTTTACCGCCACACGATACCAGCCCTCTCCCATCCCCCGGAAACTGCCACAGTCACGGATCAGAATTCCCTTTTCCAGAAGCGGTTGATACAACGATTTGTTGCTGTAAAAACAGATAAAATTGGCCTGACCAGGAAGTGCTTTTATGCCCAGATCAGCCAGTCCATTTTCCAGCAATTTTCTCTGTTCCCGTATCATCCGCACTGATTGACCGATATAGTCAGCATTCTTTTCCGAGTCCAGCGCAGTCAATCCGGCATATTGTGCCGTTGCGGAAACATTCCAGCAGGAAAGCTGTTCCCTGATCCGCTCTGCTGCCCCTGCCGTCCCGCAAAGGCAGTAGCCCAGCCGCAGTCCGGGCATGGCATAGAGTTTGGTAAACGCTTTGAGAAGGATAAGATGCGGATAGGTTTCCAGAATCTGCCTGTATGTACAGGTCCCGCCCTCCGCTGCCGGAGCCGCCAAAAAAGCCTCTCTCCCGCCGCCTTCGCCTGCCAGCTCCAGAAAGCAGGTATCCAGCAGCACATAAGTCCCTGTCCGCTCACACCGCTCCAGAATCTTCCAAAGCAGTGCGGGGCGAATCAGAGCCCCTGTCGGGTTGCCCGGGCTGCACAGAAATAAAAGCGCCGTTTCCTCAGTAATCCTGTCTGCCAGTTCTTCTGTCGGGGCAAAGTGCGCACACTCCTTTAGTCTGTCATAGACGATCTCCGCGCCGGCTGCCAGCAGTGCTCTCTCATATTCTCCAAAAGAGGGAACCGGCAGCAGGCAGCGGAGTCCGGAGCGCGCTCCTTTCTCTTCCCGTTTCTCCGACAGGACACTGCGTACGATGACAAAAATCAGTTCGGACGCACCATTGCCGCAGACAATCTGCTCCCTTGCAATGTCATGATACACGGAAAGCGACTGCCGCAGCCTGCCACAATCCGGATCGGGATACCACTCCCAGAAGGAGGGGGTTTCCAGGGCGCTCTTTAATGCCGCCCTGATATCATCCGGCATGCCAAGTGGATTGGTATTGACGGAAAAATCCAACAAAATCTCCCGTCCATACCGGTTGCCGCCGTGCCGCTGCACCCTGCTCTCCACTTCTTGTCCGTCTGCTTTCATTGCTGTCTGCCTCCCTGTTTTCAGTTCCGCATCCCCCCTTCCGATACCCACTGCCGGGGACAGTGAACCGCCTGGCCGAGCATCCGTTTCACTGTCCGGGCATCGTACGGGGGATGCTGTTTTTCAGTTCCGCCCGGGGCGCTCTGCCGTCTCATAGAGAAGGGCATTTAGAATCGCCGCCGCCACATTGCTGCCCCCTTTGCGTCCGCGGGGGACGATACAGGGGATGCCGGAAGCGATCAGCAGCTCCTTTGCTTCTTCCACATTGACAAAGCCCACCGGCGCACCGATGACAAATGCCGGCCGTATCCGGCCTTCCCGCGCCAGTTCCACCACACGGATGAGGGCGGTGGGGGCATTTCCGATCACATAGATCAGCGCCCCGCCCATCAGGGCCGTCTTTTCCATACTGACAATGGCTCTTGTCACCTGCCGCTCTGCCGCCTCCCTGGCCACCTCCTCATCTGCCATAAGACAGAATGCGTCGCCGCCCAGAGTCCGGAGCGTCTGCCTGCTGATGCCCGCCAGCGCCATATTGGTATCCGTTACCACGTGGAGCCCAAGCCTTAGTGCCTTCCTGGCCGTTTCCATTATATGATCGGAAAAATACAGACTGTCCAGATAAGAAAAATCCGCGGTCGTATGGATGGTACGCATCACCACAGGCGCTGTCTCCAAAGGCAGCTCCCGTCCCATCCCTTTGATTTCTTCTGCAATGATGCGGAAACTCTCTGCCTCAATCTCTGCCGGTCTGTATTGCTTTTTCATAAAAGACTCCCTTCCTGTATATTGTTCCTAAAAGCAGCTGCGAATGTGAAACGTCGCTTCTGCGATAAAATATCCTGTTACCAGTTTACCACCAACAGGCGGCATATCGCAAGCAGTGCCATCATGATCAGCGCGGTTTCATACATCAGCGCATTGGCCCACAAGATATCCTGTCGGCAGGGCGGGCGCAGATCATCACCAATATAAGGCTTCTGCACCGTCCTGCCAAAGTAACTGGCATCCCCCGCCAGTCTGATGCCCAGGATACCGGCACAGACACTTTCCGTCTGGGCGGAATTGGGACTTTTATGTTTCCCTCTGTCCCGTCTGTAAATAAATAACACCTGTTTTATATTCTGCCCTGCATATTTTTTCTGTCTTCTTACTATGTTTCTCGAATTATCGGAATTATTCATACAATTTTTGGCGTCAAAATTGTATATACTTTTTGCTTTTTTTAGAATATTTTTTATTTTTTCAGTTTTCTTTGTCTCATTCCCGGAAGCAGTACACTGCAAACCTTTCTGGCAATACGGCTTCCTGCTTCGCTTTGCCCGCCGGTCCGTCCCTCTCAGCATCCCGCCTCCGGCAGGCGCCGGAAAAAATACGGTGAGCAGCATGACAAACGCGGTCAGTCTGGCCGGTATATAATTCCATATATCGTCCGTCCTGGCTGCCGCCCTGCCGAAATATTCAAAGGTTTCATTATGGTATCCCACCATGGAATCCATGGTGTTCACCGCTTTATATAAAAAACAGAGTACCGGTCCGCCTGCTGCCATATACAGCATCGGTGCCGTTACTCCGTCCGAAGTATTTTCCGCCACAGTTTCCACCGCAGCCCGTATGATTCCCGCTTCGGTCAGCCTCTCCGTATCCCGTCCCACAATCATGGAAAGCCGTCTGCGCGCTTCTCCCAGATCAGGGCCGCTTTCCGCCTCTTTTCCGGGGGATGCCAGTGCCCGGCAGACCGCCATACTCTCAAGGTACAGGCTTTTAGGAGCGATGGCATAATAGAACAGAATACCGTCCGTTATGATCCCTGCCGCAGCAGACAGACCATACATGAGATACCGCAGCAGACAGACTGCCCCTCCCGTTACTGCCAGAACGATGACAACCATCAGGGCGCCCCTCCAAAATTCCGCCCGCGGATTTTTCTTATACGCTCCGCCGCCCTGCCGGCAGGCTGTCCTTTCTTCCTCCTGCCCTCCGTGCAGATGATGCGTCAGAAAAGAAATCAGTCTGCCCATCCAGCGCACCGGATGCGGCAGACTGTGAGGATCTCCCAGAAAACAGTCCAGAATAAAACCGATTCCCATAGCATAAACAATATTCATACGGTTACTCCCTCCCCCGTTTCGCTGTGATTGCCCTGGCCACTTTGTGTGTGTGGGCCAAATCTTCTGCAGTCCCGCAGCAACAGTTCGCCGCCTTTTTGTTCTGCCCTGCATATATACCCTTCTCCATTGCAGGTATAATAATCATAAAAAGCGCCCCTGTTTTCATCCAGCCCGGATAAGACGGCCATGATAACTCCGCCATGCACCACAAAGGCGGTTTTCTCCGGCATCTCTCCCCGGGCTGTCAGAGAAAGCAGCGTCTCCCTGCACCGCCGTTTAAAATCTTCCGGATGCTCTCCTCCGGGAAAGGACGCCGTCTCTCTCTTAGCCCGCCAGTTCTGATAAAAGGACTCCGCCGCCAGTTCTTCGTCATTTTTATTCTCAAACAGACCGAAATCACATTCCCGAAAGCCTTCCACGATCCGCTTCGGCACATCGGGATACACAATCTGCGCCGTCTCCAGACAGCGCTGCATCGGACTGACGTAAACCAGATCCGCCCGGGGATACAGCCCCGCAGCTACATTTTCCCGCAGCGCTTCCCGCCCTGCCGGGCACAATCCCTCATCCGTTCTGCCGCCGATATACCGCTGTCTTGTGTTTCCCTCGGTCATTCCATGCCTGATCCAGATCAATTCCATTGTGTCCTCCAATCTTGCACTCCTCCTTTGATTGTGCTATTTTATAATAAGCATGATACATATCCATAACTACATAAGGAGGGGAAATAGTAAATGAGTTCCTATTACAAACATGCGCGCAAAGAGAGCGCGGAAGTACCTTATTCTTTTCGCTGTGAACACTGTATGCAGGACAGCGGCTTACTGCGTGCCGTCATCACAGGGCCGGCGGCAGAAAAGAACAGTAATTACAATGTCCTGACGCAGCCTGAAATCGAAAAGCTGGAGAAAAAAGCCCATGAAAATCTGATCCGGCAGGTCCGGCAGATTCATGACAATGCCACACAGAAGCATATTTATTCCGCTGACTTTAAGGATACCTGCCCGCACTGCAAGAAGCCGCAGTCCTGGGCAGTCTCCGGTATGCAGAAAAACATGTACAGCACGCCCATTATCTCGATTGTGGTCGGTATCATTGTCAGCGCCCTCTGCTATGTCTATACCATTGTCGAACAGGTTGATTTCGGATTTCCGGTCATCCCGATCATTATGGGCATCGCCGTTGTCTGTGCACTGGGTTCGCTTATGATAAATATGGCAAAGATCTCTGCCAAAAAGAAAGCCACGTCAGCCGTGACGCAGAAAAACCTGCCCACGATCGACTGGGAAGCCGTCCGGCATCTGCTCACCTGATCACAAGCGGGATACCGGCGGTGATGCGCACCATGTGCACGGCCTGCCGCGCCAGATGGCAAAGGGTGCGCCCCACTGCCTCCCGGTATTCCTGCTGCGTCTCTCCCACAGGCACCAGCCCCAGTCCCACCTCGTCACATACAATCAGCATATCCGGATATTTCATAAGCAACCGATCCAGCAGGGGAATGATTTCCTGCTCTTTTCCTGTCTCCACATATTGCCTTACCACAAGATGCAGATGGTTGAGGATCCGTACCGGGGCGCCAGTTCGTTCCCTGTATTCCTCTGCCGGCATTTTTCCGCCGTCCAGTATCTCCTCTTCCCGGACACAAATCCCTGCCTCTTTGCATCTCTGTTTTGCATAATCCAGCTTTCCCTGAAAGCAGCCGCCGATTATAAGTTCCATACATACCCCATAATTCCGCTCATCCACACAAACACGAGCTCATATACTACGACAAACCAGCCCGCCAGATCACCCGTCAGGCCGCCGAAGCGTCTGTACGCCATCCACTCATAATAAAAAAATACGAGCAGACTGAGCGCCACGCAGAGGATGCCATACATGCCATACAGAAAATATGCCGTCCCTGCTGCCAGAAACAGCCATAACATCAGCACGGCCAGGACAGTCTTTTTGCGTGCGCCCCGGGAAAAAGTGCTGGCCATACCAGAGCCGCGGGCATTTGTTACTGTCAGCAGTGCAAAAGCGCTCAGTGTCCTGGACAGAAAAAAACCGATTCCCAGAAAGAGTACCTGTCGTTCCTCCATAAGGAGATACAGCGCCGCGCCGTAAAGTGTCATTTCACACACAAGAAAAATGCAGGCAAAGGCGCCGGTATGCGGGTCTTTGAGTATTTCCAGCTTTCTCTCTCTGCCCTGATTGGAACAGAGGGCATCCATCGTATCCATAAAACCATCCATATGAATCCCGCCGGTAATCAGAACGGGCAATACGGTTCCGGTCAGGACAAAAACCGGAAAGGGAATAAATACTCCCAGCCATGACCGCAGCAGCCACAGGCCGTACATCCCGCCTCCCACCACGAGTCCCACCCAGGGAAAAAAGCAGAGCACATATCGCATATTTTTCTCTTCCCAGTCCACGCGCGGCATGGGAATCCTGGAATACATGGAAAAAGCCAGACACAGACTTTTCAGAACTGCCATAGTTTATCTCCTTTCAGGCAGAGTGGAACGGAATACACCACTTCCCAAAAACCGTCCGCCTCTCCTGCCAGCAGACGGTTTGTCATCCCCAGCGCCCTGACATAGTCTTGTGTCTCCCTGGCATATTGTAAGCCGTCCGAAAAAATCTCGTTCGTGACGATCACGAGATGCCGGCAGAGACGGCGGGCCCGCTGCGCTTGTGAAAAAATCCGTGCCGCCGCCTGCTCACCGTTCATCCCGCCGGAGAACATCAGATTCGCCAGCAGATTAGAAAGGCATTCCAGCAAAATGACGGAATCGGCGAGAGGATACTTCCCCCAGGGAGATTCCTTTTCTGCACCGGAAAAGGGAAGTCCATACAGAGATTCCACGGTCACAAATCCTTTTCCCTCCCGCTGCGCTTTATGCCGTGCAATCCGCTCTTTCGCCTGTCTGCTCTGGGATTCCATGGTCGCCACATACAGCTTATAGCGCACCTTATCTTCCCGGGCCAGATCACAGGCCAGTCTTTCCGCATATTCCGATTTGCCGCTTCCGCTGGCTCCCGTGATCAGGTACAGCATGCCGCCCCCTTCTTCCGTAACCGTGACAATGTGACTTTGTCAGTCATATTTCCGATAGCTCTCTATCTGCATTTTTTCAAAGGTTTCCGTATTTCTGTAAACACGCTCGGCCATGTCCAGCATGGGAAATAAAAGCGCCGCCCCGGTGCCTTCCCCCAGTGCCAGATCACCGTCTATGACCGGCACAAGGCCCAGGCGCTCCATCACAACCGCCATCGCGGGTTCCCGGCTCCTGTGCGATGCCAGCATACAGCCCACGGCCCGCTCGCAGAGCAGAGAGGCTGTCAGCGCAGCCACCGCCGAGATCATACCGTCGATCACGATCGGCACACCATACATACAGCCGCCGATAAAAGCACCTGTCATACCTGCGATATCAAAGCCGCCCACATGAGAGAGCACCTCCAGCGGATTCCTTTCCCGCAGGCGATAGCGGCGCAGTGCATCTTCGATTACCGCCCGCTTGCGCGCCAGCCCTTCGTCAGAAAGCCCCGCTCCCCGGCCTGCCGCCTGCTCCGGTGACAGAGGAAGCAGCGCAGCCGCCATCGCACTGGCTGTGGTCGTATTGCCGATGCCCATTTCCCCGGTAGCCAGTATGGTATATCCCCGTTCTCTGTATTCCTTCACAAGATCAATGCCCGTCTCGATGGCCCGCACAGCCTGTTCGCGGCTCATGGCCGGTTCCTGTGAAAAATCCCGTGTCCCGGCCGCGATCCGGCGTGAGAGCATGGAGGGTGCGCATACGCTGTCTCTGATCCCTATGTCAATGGCATAGACATCCGTGCCGCTCTGCGCACACATCCGGCTGACACTGGCCGTGCCTTCCGCGATATTACCGGCTACCAATGCCGTCACATGGCTGTCTGTCTGCGTCACGCCCTGCGCGGTGATGCCGTTGTCAGCACAAAATACCAGTACGGCCCGTTTGCTGATCGCAATATCGTGATTTCCCTGAATGCCCGCAATCCTGACAATCATATCTTCCAGCCGACCCAGCCCCCGCAGCGGTTTTGCCACCGCATCCCACTGCGTCTGCGCCGCCTCCCTGGCCGATTGATCCGCCTCCCGGCCCAGCTTCGTATATGGCTCATGGGACACGGATACATATCCGTGCCGTTCGCGATAATACCGGGCTCTGGCAAGAAAGCCTTCCGCGAATGTTTCATTGCTTTCAAAATAAATATGCGGAAACCCGGCATAAAAATGATCCCCGGCTTCTCCTGTCAGCCACTGTCCGGTGCCCGAAGCTTTTTGAGCCAAAAAGGCACTGCCCGGCCTGTCACAGTCATAATAATGAAATTCATGGGCCCGTAGTGGCATCTCTGCTTCTCCGAACACACGTCCGCCGTTTGCAGACAGGCTGATATAACCAAATCTTTCCAGCCCCCCTCTGCCAAAGGCGTGTCCGGGGAATACCCCTGCCATCTCATGCACACACCCCTGTCCGTCTGTCAGACTTTTCTGCAGATACAGAAAGCCCCCGCATTCCGCAATACAGGGAAGACCTGAGAAAAATGCCTCTCTGATCTCCTTTCGCATTTCTTTGTTTGCCGACAGCTTTCCGGCATACAGCTCCGGGTATCCGCCGCACAATATCATGCCGTCCAGATTCGCCGGCAGTCTCTGATCCCGCAGCGGGCTAAAAGGGACCAGTTGGCAGCCCTTACGCCGAAGCCAGCGCAGGTTATCTTCATAGACAAAACAGAACGCCTCATCCTGCGCAACCCCGATACGCAAAGACTCCATACCGTCTGACGGGGCCGATGGGGCGTCCGCATACGTAACGGGTGGCGCACTGTCTGCCAGATCAGTCAGCGCCCGCCAGTCTATGGTATCCTTTATGATCTGATAAAACTGCGCCAGCCGGCCCTGAAAATTTTCTATCTCATCCGCCGTAATCAGTCCCAGATGACGGCTCCCCGGCGCAAACGCTTCCTGCACCGGAAGATACCCCACTGCCCGCAGCCCCAGCTTCTCCGCCAGCGGACGAAGCTGTTCATACCTGGATGCCGACACGCGGTTAAATAAAACGCCCGCAATATGGCTGGGCTGCCTGTACTGCAAAAATCCCTGCAGCAGCGCCCCCACGGAATTTCCCATTCCCTGCGGACTGACAACGAGAACGACAGGAAGCCCGGCCGCTTCTGCCAGCTCATGGCAGCCTGCCCGGCCTGTCATGCCGATGCCGTCATAGTATCCCATGGCCCCTTCCACGATGCCGATATCCGCTTTGTCGATCCGCTGCGCCAACAGCCGCCGCACACCGTCCGCACCCGAAAAGTACAGATCCAGATTTCCGGACGTGCTTCCCAGCACTCTGCGGTGAAACATGGGATCAATATAGTCGGGACCGCTTTTCCACGCTTCCACGGCAAACCCCTGTTTTTTCAGTCCGTATAAGATAGCGCATACCGCCGTTGTCTTCCCACAGCCGCTGCCTGTGCCCGCAATCATCAGCCGTTTTCCGGTCACTGTCCCCATATCATATGCCGCTCCTTTTGTCAGTAGTCAGTACTCAGTTGTCAGCCGTCAGAAGCCGCTGCCGTCCATGGATACGATAAATACCGGATTCTGTCCGTCCATCAGATGCTGCCCGGCGATCTCCCGCCCCCGCACTGCCGTGACCTGGGTGATCTCCAGGTTTTCCAGATGATATTTCTTTACCAGCTCCAGCATCTCACCCAGCGATTCCAGCGAGATCAGATTCATCACGATATGTACCCTGGCATTTTTGGCCAGCACAGCCTTGAGGATGTTCTCTTTTTCCCTCCTGCTCCCGCCGATAAACACAGCGTCCGGCGCCGGAAGCGGCGCCAGAGCGTCCGGCGCGCTGCCCTCCACGATTTCCAGGTTTTCGGCCATAAATTTTTCCTTATTGGCTCTCAGCAGTTCCAGCGCCCGGGAACTGCTTTCGATGGCATAGACATTGCCGCGCCAGGCCTGTGCCGCCATTTCCACGGAGACAGAACCCGTGCCTGCGCCGATATCATAGACAATGGCGCTCTCTTTCAGGTGGAGCCTGCTGATGGTTACGGCCCGCACTTCACTTTTGGTCATGGGCGCCTGTCCTCTGATAAATTCATCGTCCGCCAGACCGAAGGACGGTGCGGTGCAGGCACGTTCATTGATAATAAACAGCACACTCAGGGAATGATCCAGTTCGGCCAGACGTTCTTCTTTTTCCAGAAGTTCTCCGGCAGTGGCTGTGACGATACGCTCATCCGGATAGGACAGGCGGATACCGATGGTCAGCGTACAATCCTCCATTTCGCACAGGCACAGCTTTTCTACAATACTGCGCAGGCTCCCGCCCATAAGCAAAAACGTCTTTTCGTGATTTTTCACCGCCTGAATCCAGTTTTCCTGCCTGCCGTGCAGGCTGACAATACAGGCATCCTGCCACGGTATCCCGCTCCGGGCTGACAGATAGGAAATACTGGAAATACCGGCCGTGATATGGACTTCATACTTTTTTTCCAGCAGGGATAAAATCCCCTTGGTTCCGCTGAAAAAGCCGCTGTCCCCCGACATACAGATCGCGATGTGCTCTCCCTCGCACTCATCAATGATGGATAAGATCTCCTTTCCCTCAAATGTCTCCCGATACTGCCCCTTACAGTTTTTGGGCAGCGTTCCCCTCATCCGTTTGGCGCCGATGATCAGATCCGCTTCCAGCAGGGCACATCGCGCCTCCTTGGTCAGCAGATTCGGATTCCCCATGCCGATTCCCACGATACTGATTTGTTTACTCATGTAAGTTCCTCCAACATCTCCATTGCTTCTTTCAGGCTGATGCCTGTCTCTTCTTCTTTCCGGATAACAAGCAGATGCGTTCCCGCCCGCCTGGCAGCGCCGCGCTTTTCCTCAAACCCGCCCACACTGCCGGACTGCTTGGTCACCAGCCATCTGATTTCAAATTCCTTTAAGAAGCCATAATTCATCTCTTCGGAAAAAGGTCCCTGCATGGCAGTCAGATGCCGTCCGCAAATTCCCAGACCGATACAGTCTTCCAGTGTCCCCGGCAGGGGAAGCACCCGCACATACAGACGCCTGCGGAAATCTTCCAGCGCCGTATATTCTTTCAGATCCCGGCTGCCGGTAGCCGCCAGGATATTGCCCTCACGGTCGGCAAGAAAAGATACCGCCTCCCTGATGCTGTCAAAATAAAGCGCTTCCGGCACGTCTTCCTTTGGAGCGGTCCTGCGGCTGATCCTGTAACAGGGAATCCCCAGGGCACGGCACGCACTCCGTATATTGGCCGTGGCTTCCCTGGCAAAGGGATGTGTGGCGTCAAACACCAGTTCCGCGCCGGCACTTTTTATGGCTTCTTCCATTTCCGGCGCGGTCAGCCTGCCCGTATGGATTGCGGAGCATGGCTTCTCCTCCTGCCATTTCAGACTTTCCTCATCGCCTGACAGAGCCTGGCGGCCATATTGCGTCGCCACATGAACGGAAACGGGAATTCCCAATTCATGGCATCTTTCATACAGCAGCCTGCCCTCTGTAGTACCGCCGAAGATTACGGCCCGGACAACGGTGCCAGGCAGACAGGCAGGCGGCTCTTTTCCCGCTTCCCGGTCCGTTTCGCGCATCCGCGGACCGTCCGGCCTGCGCTCATACCCCCTTGGTGTCACCATCCGTCCGCCGATTACCCTGGTCCGGGAACTGCCGATACAGACAGTTGTAAACATATCCGTCTGCGCCCTGCGCAGTTCTTCCAGCGTAAGTATTTTCGTCTCTTCCCCATCCCGTCCGATATTTCTGGCATAGCCGCACACGGTCTGCGGGCTGCGGTATGTCAGTATGATATCACAGGCCATCCGCAGATAATCCGCTCTTTTTTTGCTGGACGGATTATACAGGCAGACGGCCATGTCTGCCATGGCGGCGGCCCGCAGACGGTTTTTGATCGTCTCCTGATCTGTCAGAAGATCGCTGAGACTGATCACGGCAAAATCATGCCCCAGCGGTGCCCCGAGCAGTGCCGCGGCACTGCTGGCGGCAGTCACGCCGGGAATGATCCTGATATCCGGCGCCTGCTCCATTTCCTCCGCCAGCTCCAGCACCAGTCCCGCCATTCCGTAGATACCCGCGTCGCCGCTACAGACAAGAGCCGTCTTGCGCCCCCGGGCCGCCTCCTCTAACGCACGGCGGCAGCGGATGATCTCCTGCCTCATGGGTGTGCTGATATATTCTTTTTCGGGAAACCGCTCCTTCAGAAGCTGTGTATAGACCGTATACCCGGCTATGACTTCGCAGTCAGTCAGCACCGTCTGCGCTTCTGCCGTCATACCCTCCGGCTTTCCCGGCCCCATTCCCACAATATAAAGTCCCATATCCCTGCCTCTCATCCCGTCCGCTATGGCGCCCGGAACACCGGCTTTATCTCTCTCTGATAAACGGCCAGTGTCATTCCGTTTTCCCGCTGCTTTGCCACCAGCCTGCGTCCGCCTCCGCTCCCCAGAGCGGCACTCCGTTCGCATACATTATCCACGCCCATCTGCGACTGTACGAACGCAGAAGAGACAAAGCTTCCCTCTGCCTGCATCAGTTCGCCGGCCGTCCAGGTGTCAAATGCTACGCCAAGTGCCCTGGCCAGCTGCACCAGCCCCGCTTCCCCCTCTTTGGCCCGAATGGAGCAGAGCCGCCCCACCCGCCGAAGCTGCAGGCCGTTCTCCTCCAGTACCCGGCACAAAAAGAGCCGCAGAGCTTTTGCCTCTGTCCCTTTTCTGCATCCCATACCGACCACCAGATCCATGGGCACCAGCGGGCAGGCGATGGGGAAACGGCTGTGCGCCCCTTCCGCATCATAAGAAATCACGATTCCCGCACGGAGCCCTGTCTCTTCCGCTTCTCCATCCTGCCAGACCAGCCCCCGGGGAAGAGGGCCTGTTATGGGAATATCACTGCATACTCCCACGGCTTTTCCGGCAAGCAGCCGGGAAGAGATGGCAACGATCGTCGCAGGTTCCATAATCCGCAGATGCTGCGACGCCGCCCAGCTGTCAACGGCGAACATACCGTTTCTGTCCGTGGCGGTGGTGATCACCGGCTCTGCCCCCAACAGCCCGGCCGTTAACATCGTAAAGTCATTGGCGCCACCCACATGTCCGGACAGCAGTGAAATCACATATCTGCCACACTCATCCGCCACTGCCACCCCCGGATCTTTCATCTTACTTTTGATATAAGGCGCAATGGCCCGTACTGCGATACCGCAGGCGCCAATGAAAAGCAGCAGATCCTTTTCCGTAAAAAGCCGTGCTGTCAGAGAGGACAGGCTCGTAAAAGCCTCCAGCCCCTCCGCCTGATGCCGCCCGGAAAGATAGCCCTGCGGCGCAAAACCCCGTTCCCGGAGCGCCGCCACCAGACGAAGTGCCAGCCTGCCGCCCTTTTCTGAGAACGCCACAATACCGACCTGTATCATCGCCCGGTTCCCCTGCGAAATGCTGTGGAAAAATCCGGCGCATACAGACGGGAGAGCGCATACTCGCCTTCCAGGAAATCACCCACAAGGATCAGCGCCGTCCTGTCAATGCCGTTTTCCCGGGCCATCTGAGGCAGACGCCCCAGGGTTCCTCTGACAATCTTTTCCTCCGCCCAGGTGGCTTTGTATACGATGGCACAGGGGGTGTCTTCCCGGTAAGCGCCTGCAAGCAATTCTTCTCTGACCTGCTCTGTCAGTCCCATGCTCAGAAAAAGAACCATCGCCGCGCCGTGACCGGCCAATGCAGAAAGCCGTTCTCTGTCCGGGACAGCCGTCCTGCCCTCCGCTCTCGCAATAATGACTGACTGAGTCAGTCCGGGCAGGGTATACTCTGTTTTCAGGGCGGCTGCCGCCCCGCAGAAGCTGCTGACCCCCGGACAAACCTCATAGGGAATCTCTCTTTCTTTCAGCGCGTCCATCTGCTCTTGTATGGCGCCATACAGACAGGGATCGCCCGTATGCAGCCTGACAATGTCCATCCCCGCGCCGTTGCCCCCTTCTATAGTATCCAGCACCTCCGGAAGGGTCATGCGCGCGCTGTTGTAAATATGGCAGCCATCCTTTGTATATTCCAGAAGGGCCGGATTGACCAGTGATCCGGCATAGATAACCATATCCGCTTTTTCCAGCAGAGCCTTCCCCCGCAGCGTAATCAGATCCGCCGCCCCCGGTCCTGCGCCTACAAAATATACCATAACACTTTCATCCCTCTTCCCGGATCTCGCCGGCCAGCGCCGCCGCCTCCGTTGTCTGCCCCAGCAGTCCGTATTCATTGGAAAAAACCACGGCACCGATGCGGATCCCTTCCAATACTCTCCGCTGCAGATGGTATTCGATCTTTTTCATTAAGATCTCCATCACCGGTGTCGCCAGCTGCGCCTTTTTCAGCAGTGCCACCGCAGCGTCAGTGGACACACAGGCCATAATGCCTTTCAGCAGAGCAATGTCTCCGCCCGCTTCCAGCGCACAGGCACACAATATTTCCATCCTGCCGTCCCCGTATCGGGAGTGGGTATTCATCATCCCGGCCCCCAGCTTGACCAGTTTGCCCAGATGCCCTGTCAGAAGCAGCCCCTTCATATGGCAGGCAGGCGCCATATCAATGGCTTCTCCGATGAAATTACCGCATTTTATGGCATGGCCTTTCTCAAACCCCATCACGCCGCTAAGATAATCCATCCCATAATTTCCCGGACAAAGGATACAATAGCGTCTTCCGCGGGCTGCCTGCATCTGCATTTCCAGCCGGATTGTATCTACCAGTGCCCGCTCACTCATCGGTTCCACGATGCCGCTCGTCCCCAGAATGGAAATGCCCCCTTCGATTCCCAGAGAAGGATTGAAGGTCTTTGCCGCCAGCGCTTCCCCCTCCGGCACCAGGAGCGTCACCAGAAATCCTCCTTCATATCCGCAGGCTGCGGCCGCGGCTTCCACCGCTTCCCGGATCATCTGTCTGGGAACCCGGTTGATGGCATAACTGCCCGGCGGCTGATCCAGCCCCGGCGCCGTTACCCGCCCGACTCCCGGCCCGCCGGTGATCGTGATCCCCGGTGTCCGCTCCTTTTCCACCTGTGCAATGATCAGCGCACCGTGCGTGACGTCCCGGTCGTCGCCGCCGTCCTTACGCACTCCGCAGGAAACCCGCCCTGTGCTTTCCGAAATCAGCTCCGTCGCCAGGGCAAGCGTCTGCCCGCCCGGCAGATGCAGAACGGTCCGGGCCGGCATGTCCCCTGTCAGCAGTGTCTGCGCGGCGGCTCCGGCTGCTGCAGCCGCACAGGCACCGGTCGTATAGCCGCAGCGCAGCTTTTTGCCATCCCTGTATACATAAGAATCCGGCATGTCCCGGTTACCCACGTTTTTCATATCCTAGCGAAGATTCTGCGTACAGGCCAGCGCCAGAGAACCCGGCCCCAGATGACAGCCGATACTCAGCGACAGGCACTGAATCTCAATCTCGCTGCCCGGAAATTCCGATCTGAGTTCCTCTCGAAAAGCCTGCGCCCCGGCCTCATTATGACTGTGGGCAATAAACAGCCGCACACCTGCCTCTTTGCCGCCAAACCGCCGGGCAATGTCGTTTTTTACCGCATTTGTCATAATGCTTTTGCCCTGCGCCAGTGTTCTCGCTTTGGCAAATGCGTCCAGCTTTTCTCCCTGAATCTGCAGTACCGGTTTCAGGCGCAGGATATTTCCCAGTGCCGCCGCCGCAGGTGTGATACGTCCGCCCCGCTTCAGATAAGTCAGCGTTTCCAGCATAATATAGATACTGGAATGAAACCGGTCCTCTTCCAGTGTATCCCTGATCCGTCCGGCATCCATCCCCTCCCGTACCAGCAAAAGCGCGTCCTTCACACTCTGCCTCTGGGTAACGGAAATCCGCTGATTATCCGTCACAAAAACTCTGCCCTCATAATCCCCTGCCAGAAGCTGTGCCGTCTGACAGGAACCGGAAAGCCCGCTGGACATGGGTATATAGACCAGCTGTTCATGCTCCTTCAGCACTTCCTCCCACAGCCTTGTCACTTCCTCCGGCGTGGGCTGAGAGGTGCTGATCCGCTCTCCTGCTTCCATCCTTTTATAAAATGTCTCCTGCGTCAGGTCTTTCCCCTCATAATAAATGACATCCTCTATCATAAAAGGCATGGGCAGTACAAATACCCCCAGTTCTCTGGCTTCTTCCTGTGTAATCCCGCTGTTAGAGTCTGTTACAATCGCAGTCACGTCTCTTTCCTTTCCGACTATTTTCCTCATTTATTTTACGTTCAGATGCCTGCAAAGTCAACCATATAGGGAAGAGACAGCCCCAGATCTCCCGTCATGCCGCCTTTCTTCCTCAGAAGATCTTCCACTGCCCGGTCTGCCTGCCGTAATATCTTTGCATCCTGATAAATATCCGCCAGCCTGAATTCCAGACTGCCGCTCTGTCTGATCCCAAACATGTCGCCCGGCCCCCGCAGCCGCAGATCCTCTTCCGCAATCAGAAACCCGTCATTGGATCTGCGCAGAACCGACAGCCGCTCCATCGTATGCGTCTGCCCGGACGTGCTGACAAAAATACAGTAGGACTGCTCACTGCCCCTTCCCACCCTTCCGCGGAGCTGATGGAGCTGCGCCAGACCGAAACGTTCCGCATTTTCCACCATCATCACCGAAGCATTGGGGACATTGATTCCTACCTCCACCACGGTTGTGGAGACAAGAATATCAATCTCTCCCCGGCCAAACGCCTCCATAATCCTGTTTTTTTCCGCAGCTTTCATCCTGCCGTGAAGAGCGGCAATCCGTACCTGCGCAGGAAAGATACCCTTTAGTTTTTCACTGTAGGCCACTACATTCTCCAGCCCTTCCATCTCCCCCTCCTCTACCATGGGGCAGATAATATAGGCCTGTCTGCCGTTTTCGATCTCCTTTCCGATAAAGCGGTACGCTTTTTCCCGGTAAGAGATATCCACCACACAGTTTTTGATCGGCAGACGCCGGGCCGGCATCTCATCCACGAGTGAGATGTGGAGATCCCCGTAGAGAATAAGGGCCAGCGTCCTGGGGATGGGCGTGGCGCTCATGACAAGCACATGGGTATCTGTCCCCTTTCCGGCCAGTGCTTCCCGCTGACGCACACCGAAACGGTGCTGCTCGTCCGTCACCACAAGCGCCAGATTCCGATACACTGCCTTTTCCTGAATGAGCGCATGCGTACCGATCACCACATTGGCCTCTCCTGACTCAATCTGTCGGTAGCATTCTTTTTTTCCCCTGGCTGACATGGAACCGGTCAAAAGCAGGGGGACAAAGGGCAGGTCATGCGCCTTTGTCAGCTCGCACAGGGATTCAAAATGCTGCCTTGCCAGCACTTCCGTCGGCGCCATCAGCGCACCCTGCCAGCCACAGGCCACTGTCTGCAGCAAGGCCAGCACTGCCAATATCGTTTTGCCGCACCCCACATCCCCCTGTATAAGCCGGTTCATCACCGTCTTTCCCGCAAGGTCCGCTTTGATCTCGTCCCAGACCCGTCTCTGCGCACCCGTCAGAGGATACGGCAGCTCCCGGATCAGCCGCTCGCTCTCCGGCCTGTCCGCCATGGGCCATCTGTTCTCCGCCGCCTGTTCATGCTCCCGGCACCACCGCAATCGCAGTATAAACAGAAAAAATTCATCAAATACCAGCCGGTTCCTCGCCTTTTGCAGCATGTCTCTGTGCGCGGGAAAATGAATGCCTTCCAGTGCCTCCCGGTATTCCATCAGATCATAGCATGCCCGGATATCCTCCGGTAAATACTCCCCCGGCCCGCTGCAAAGGGAAAGAGCCTGCCGCATTGCCTTTGTCACCATATGATTGGTCAGTCCCTTTGTCAGAGAATACCGGGGCTGCAGGGTATCAAGCAGTTCTTCATAAGCGGAAGGCGTACAGACCGCAGGCTGTTCCATCTTCCATTTCCCCGGCCCGCCCTGCGCCACACCGCGGAAAATATAGTCTTCTCCCGGCTTTATCCTGTTTTTCAGATACGGCATATTAAAAAAAGTGAGGGAAACCGTCTCCGTCCCGTCGCTGACCCGGCAGACGGAGATCGTAAGAGAGCGTACCCGCCTCATGGCAATCCCCCCGGACAGCCGTCCGCGCACCGCACACAGCACACCGGCCTGCAGCCTGTCCATCGCAACAGCGGCAGAAAACGTATCATAGGCCAGGGGATAATGCCGCAGCAAATCCTCTATATTCCCTATGCCAATTTTTTCAAACAGAGCGGCCGTCTTCTCACCGACGCCTTTTAATACGCGGATTTGCGAATTTGATTCCATCTGTACTCTCCCATCAGAACATGCTCTGACAATAACCTTAACATATTCTAACAAAACGAAGATAAAATTACAACCTGATGTTCGGGCGCCATGTGATCAATACTTCTCCAGTATCCTGTCTATCTCTTTCTCGGCCCTTGTTCTGATCGCAGGCGCCTGTTTTTCCTGCTGAGAACGGATCTCCTCCCGATAGGCCTCCTCTGCCCTCCGGGCCGCCCTGCCCTGCAAAAGTCCGCCGCCCAAAATAGCGGTAAAGGAAAGCGAAAGGATCAGCAGGCACAAAACGACGCTTCGCAGGCGGGCATATTTCCTTTTCCGGTAAAGGCGGTACAGTTTTTCTTCATTGGAAGCGGCAAATGCGAAGTAAACCTGCATATAATCTTCCACATCCCTGCGGCGCCCCAGATCAATCATGCGTTCCTGACGGCGAAAACGGGCCATGACCATATTCTGGAACGCCATACCTTCTTTTCCCTTAAATCTTTCGCTGTCAAATGCGGCCATCCGGGTATGGAGCCATTTCATCTTTAAAAAACAGGGCAGATCCGTTTCCCTGCGTCTGCCGCGTTGTCCCTCCTGTTCCTGGTGAAACTGTTTCAGATATTGTTCAAACAAAAGGAGGGTATCTCTGCGAAATCCATGCAGACCACAGAGAGTTCTGACAAATTCTTCCCTGAAGGCAGGCTCCTGAAACAGTTTTTGGCACTTTGGCCTGTTCAGAAACAGATTCCAGGCAATCCGGTTATTGATCAGACACGGATTGCAGACAATCAGATGAAACTGCACAAAGAAACTGTTTTTTTCCCCGTCTGCATCAATCCCGGAAAAATCAAACTCCCGTTCTTCGCCCGTTCCGGCTCCGGCCGGCGCAGACGATGACGCAGCGGAGGGCACGTCCCTTGGCAGAACAACAGGCGACTGCCCGGATTCCGGCTCCGGGCGCCGATCCGCAGGCTGCATACGGGCCTCCGGCTCTGTCCGGCAGTCCATCGGCTGCGTATGGGCCTCCGGCTCTCTCCCCAGGTCCCCGGACTGTATGTGTGCCGTCCCCGTGCGCCCGCCGTTTCTGGCATACTGCAGCGCCGCTTTGTAAGCCTTCTGCAGCAGGCGAAACTGCTCCGGGTGATCCTCGGGATGATATTGTCTGGCCTGCCGGGCGTAGGCTCCTTTGATCTGCCGGATATCCGTCGTCCGCGCAATCCCCAGCACGTTCCATATATCCATAGATTCTTCCCTTCTCCTGCCGGTCAGTCCATCTCATCTTCCCTGTCGTCTTCAAAAAAGGATTCGTCAAAGCCGCTGAAATGAAACTTGTTTTTCTCTATCGCGTCCAGATAAACGGAAAACTGTACATAGGCTTCCCTGATTTCCCGTCCCTGCCCGTTTTCCAGCACTTCGCGGAAATGCATCAGCGCCGACACAAGATAGCTTCTCACGCCGGGGCTGCATTCCCGGTACAGTCGCTGCGCCTTTTCAATCAGGTACAGATTTTTCTCATCCTCCATGGGACTGAGGGTCATCTGCCGCAGTTCTTCCAGCCGTTTCTCCAGCGCCTGTTCGCTTAAGCCCATCCGTTTGTTCATGATTACCTTGTGCAGCTTCTGTCTGCCGCTGTCAATACGGATATCAAGAATACCATTGATATCATACAGAAAGGTGACGGAGGCGCCCACGGTTCCTTTCGGCGCCCGGGGAAGGCCGGTGATCTCCATCGTTCCAAGCAGCAGGTTTTCTCTGGCAATCAGATTATCCCCCTGATAGACAGGAAACTTCATAGCCGTCTGGTTGTCGCTGACCGTCACATAATATTCTGTCCGGCTGCAGGGCAGGGTATCATTTCTCTGTATAATCGGGGAAAAACTCCCGTCATAAACAGCGACTCCCAGGGAAAAGGGGCAGATATCCGCCAGGATCATATCCCTGACATCTCCCTCACGCTCCTTGATGGCAGCCGCGATACCGACTCCCATGGCGATGCTCTCATCGGGATTTTCATCCGCCACCACCGGGATATCCAACAGAGTTCTCAGATAACGGGCCACCACGGGCATCCGGCAGGAACCGCCGGCCAGGATAATCTTGTCGATATCTCCCACCTCCAGCCCGCTGTCACTGATTACCTGTCTGATGGGAACCGCCATCCTGCGAAACAGTTCTGCGCCCGTATGGATCAGATGCTGGTTTGTCATCCGCATTGTATATTCTCTGCCGCCAAGTATGACTGTCCGTCTGGCACTGTCAGTATCCGTAAGCTGGCGTTTGAGCGCTTCTGCCTCTTTGATGACGATTCCCCGCTCTTCCTCCGTCAGCAGATGCTCCATAATCTTATTTTCTCTGTAAAACTCAGCGGCAATCAGCTCATTGAAATCTTTGCCGCCAAGGTGATTATCTCCTGCCACCGCCTGGATTTCCACCATATTGTCAAACGCGTCGACAAGCGAAACATCCAGCGTGCCGCCGCCAAAGTCAAAGATAATAAACGTTTCCGCCTCTTCGTTTCCCATATGATGCTTCAGGGCTACGGCGGAAGGCTCATTAATCAGACGCTCTACATGGAGCCCGGCCAGCTTCCCCGCATTTTTTGTGGCGCATCGTTTATCGTCATTGAAATAGGCCGGGACGCTGATCACCGCTTCCGTGACCGGCTCTCCCAGATAGGCCTCCGCATCCTCCTTCAGCCTGCGCAGTACGAAAGAAGAAAGATCTTCTGCCGTATAGGCCCCATCCTTTCCATATTTACAGTCTGTCCCCATATTGCGCTTGAATTCTGCAAAGGCATGTGCCGGACTGGTGATAAGCATCTCCGCCGCCACCCGGCCCACATGGATCTCTCCGCCCTGTCCGATACCGACCACCGACGGCGTCAGATATTCCCCAAATGAATTGGGGATCAGCTCAACCCGGCCGCCCCGCCAGAGTGCCGCCAGTGAATTTGTCGTTCCCAGATCGATTCCTATCATTGCCATGTTTTGGTTCTCCCTCCCACTCCTTCATACTTCCGCCAGCTTTCTTTTCCTCAGTAAACATGCCGGATTCATCAAACGACAGACGTTCCCTTACCTCACCGTCCGGATCATAGATCAGGATCGCAAGCGGCCATTTTCCGAATGTTTCCGCGGCAAGCACTGCATATCCGTTGCCGCCGTCCATGCCCATCGCTCCATATACGACGCGACTCTCATAATCATACATTCCCAGCAGTCTTCCCTCGCTGTCATATTCATAACGGCGCAGCACACAGTCAAATCCGTCATCATACGCCACACATGCCAGTTCGTGACTGAGTGCTCCGGCCTGGTCATAACAAAGAGACCGAAAGCAGTCCAGTCTTTCTCCAAGGCAGCTCATCTCCCATAAAAGCTGGCTTTTGTCATACGCCGCCCGGTAGATGCCCGAGTCCTCTCCCGTCTCGCTCCCCGGCGTATGTGCCGTCAGAAGCAGTGCATCCGTAGCCGGATCGCGAACATAGGTTTCCGCATACACCGTCCTCCCGAAACAGGTTACGGTATTGGCAACCGTGCCACCCTCCTCCTGCCAGTCGGCACTGTATACCCGCCATCTCGCATCCTCCCTGCTGCCTTCCTTCCATCCGAGCAGCCGTCCCCTCTCATCATAGTACGCACGCATGGATGAGGTCAGTTCCCCATCTTTGTCATAGCGCAGACAATAGAGGACGTCCCCTTGTGTATTGCACACATAGGACTCGTAGGAAGCGATCTGCCACAAGGGGTTGTTTCCTTCTTTTCCGGACACTTCGTAAGTATAAGTGACGCCTGCAAATCCTTCCTCCAGCGGCCGGTAAAAGCTCTCCTCATTCAGGATACCGTTTTCGTACTCCCATTCATGCACAAGGTCTCCCTGTTCATCATATTCATATTGTTTCTCTTTACCCGTTTCCCACTCACGCCCCGGGCCGTCGCAAAAGCGTTCCTCTGCCGTCCGCCCCGCTTCGTCGTAAACCCACTGCATCCATTCCTGCTGCCACCCGTCGCCGTCATACCGCTCCGCCCGAAGCAGCAGCTCTCCGTCCCGGATATAGCGGGTATAACCATACAACTCATAATCCGGATTCCCGGCATACTCACTGTTATCCTCTATGTCAATCACAATTCCCTCCCGCTCACCCTTTTCTCTGCGAACCCATTCCGTCACCGGCGACAGTCCCAGGGCCACAGCCAGAATAAGCAGGACCGGCAATAGATAACAGATTTTGTTTTTCCTGCTCTTCATCGCCGCACCTCCCCTGTCTCAGATTATTTTACCCCTTCCTGCCATAAATCACAATTCCCCTTTATCCTTATTTATGTTAAAATAATCATTACAAGGGTATACCTCAATCCCCTGGCAGTACGCCGTGTACGGAGAGAAAGCGATATCCACTATTACAGGAAAGGAACAAGATACGTATGAAACTTGAAAAATGTCCCATCTGTTCCACACGCATGAGAGAGCAGGACGGCCGTATGATCTGTCAGAACTGCGGTTATTATCAGATCATAGATAAAGATGCCACATCTCCCATATCTGTGGATTCCACGCCCCAGTGGCAGCAGCCCGCGATGCAGCCGGGGCCTGTCACAAATCAGCAGACCTATGCAGGAGGGCAGATTCCTTATCAGCCGCCGCGCGGCATCACGGTATCCGCTTCCCGCCATAATAACAAGGCAAATGTTTCCGCCATCATCGGTTGGGTCACATTTGGCATTGTCTTTGTCTTTGTCGTCGCCGTGGCCCTCTTCCATGTCTCAAGCCTGTCCGGCGAAGATGTGGATGCTTCCACTGTCGCCGCTCCCACGGAAAGCACTGCGTCAGAATATGAAAGCGCCGTCATGGAAGAGGATGCGCTTCCCCAGTCAGAGTCATTTCAGGTACTGGTTTCTCAGATTTTTGATGTGGATTTTTCCGAGATCACAATGGCGCATCTGAACCAGATTACAGAACTGGATCTGTACTATGACGATGATAACCGTAAATGTATTTCCTGCTGTCTGGATGACGGTACGACCATAAATTATTTTCTCAATGAAGACCTGTACATGGATCTGGCGGATCTCTCCTGTTTCAAAAACGTTTCCTGGCTGGCTCTGGAATACGGACATCTGAATCCGGGCGACTTAAAAGGTATGGACTCTCTGGCCTGCATCTCTTCCGATATGACACTGAGCGAACTGTATGATGCGGTGCCTGATCCGCAAAATATCTCCTATATCCAGATCAACTCCACTATTTTCATGAACTCCTGCGACGGCATCGAAAATTTCCCCAATCTGATCTTCTTTGCGGCAGACTGTTCGGATATGCAGGATATCAGCGCACTCTCGTCCGTGCCCGGCCTGGAAGGGCTTTCCCTTGCCGACTGCGACCGTGTCTCGGATTTCAGTCCGCTTTACGACCTGGGCGCACTGCAGCATCTTTCCATCGAGTCTTCCTCTTTGAAGGATATCGGTTTCGTGGAAAATATGCCCATGCTGTCCGCACTCTATCTTTCTGATACGGATGAACTGATGTCCATTCACGCGCTGGAATCGTGTGCGGATTCCCTGACAGAATTAAGCCTTGAAGATACCTGGAAAATCAGTGATTTAAGCACACTGGAAAAACTGACGAACCTGACACAGCTACAGCTGACTGTTTCCTATGAAAACACCCTTCC
Source organism: uncultured Lachnospiraceae bacterium (assembly GCA_910587155.1). Taxonomy (GTDB): domain Bacteria; phylum Bacillota; class Clostridia; order Lachnospirales; family Lachnospiraceae; genus VSOB01. The sequence continues at coordinate 57,771 of CAJULA010000008.1, read as the reverse complement.
TTCTTTTGCCGGACTGCAGAATCTGGAATATCTGGGCATAAAAGGGGCCGGTGACATAAGCGCCGTGCGCGACGCGGGCAATGTGTCTTATCTGTCTCTGGATGACTGTAACTGCGAAGATCTGACGTTTCTGGATTCCCTGCACAATCTGATCTATCTTGATCTGTATGATATGTCCGGCTATCACGTCAATCTGGAACCTGTCACACGCATTCCGGGTCTGCTGGGACTGGATATCACAGGCAGCACCGTCTATGCAGACGCAGCCGCACTCCTCTCCATTCCCACTCTTGAGGAGCTCTATATGGCTGACTGCAACATCGGGCTGAATACGGAATCTCTTTCTCCAAATGAAAATCTGAGGGTGCTGGATATGGACAATGTTACCCTTTATCAGCTCACTGACGCGGGCGGACGGGGCTGGCTGCAGGATGAGCAGAAACTGACCCTGTCCCAGCATACCGATATGTTTGAAAACTTCCCCGGACTGGATACTCTATATCTGAAGGGAAATGAACTGACCGACCTGACATTTCTTTCCGAGTATGGTCTGACCGGGTTAAGACTGCTGGACATCACCGACAATTACGTCGTTGACCTGACACCGCTCACTGAGCTTCCCGCGCTGGAATTCGTTCTCTGTGAAGACAACCCCATCGCCGATACGGCCGGACTGGATGACATCCTGATCCGCTGATATACATAGAGGAATATCAAAAACGACGGCTGACATGCTCCCTGCTTTGTCATCCGTCGTTTCAATTACTGTTATGCGAGTTCAAATAGCATCTCCTTCAATGTCTTGCGCACGATCTCTTTGATCATATCTGCGGTTACTTCGTTGAAAGACTGAAGTTGTTCCAGTGTTACCTCTGCAAACTGTATCTCCTGTTCTTCGTCCCATATAAATTCCGTTTTTTCTTCTTGCTGCTTTTTCAAAAATTCTTCTTTGATGTTTCGGTGTAGAAAGGTAATAGAGTTGGAATTCTGACAATTGGTAAATCCAATGTAATGATCAATCAGTTCATAGTTGGTAACCCGGGTACGGGTTGTGGTAAACGCATTGCGGATGGCCCGTTCCACCCGTGATTCCGTATCTCCGTATAATCTGGCGATCTTGTAATACAGAGCCGTCCATTTAGGTTCCTGCCACTCGGGTGTATCCAGAAGCAGCACCGCTTCTGCAATATACTTAAAGCCCTTCAGCTTCACGGGCATTCCCATTGATATTAACACATGCTCCACAAATTCCCTTTTCATAGATATCCCGCCCTTCTATCTTACATTTTTATTTCAATATTATTACGCGTGTGTTATAATTCGAATTATATACCGGAAAAGGAGTTACTGTCATGGCCAAAAGCCTTTCCTGATCCGTTTCCAAAGATAAAAAATGGTTCCGAAAGTGACCATTTGTAGAGGTACTGTCATGTTATCAAAGCAGGAGATTGCAAAGAATTTTACGCTGAATATGGAAAAGGAGAGATTAAAGCGCGGACTGACACAGGCGCAGATGGCAAAGAAGCTGGAAATGTCATTGTCCGGTTATAAGAAAATCATCTCCGGCTCAACGACAAAAATTGATCTGTATACGGCACAACTTTTGCAGGCCATGACGGGGAAGGCAATTCTGGAACTGATTGATCAGTATGAAGAGGATACCCGGCTTCTCCAGAAATGGAAAAGCATGTCTCCCCGGCAGCAAAATTTTGTCAGAGGTATCCTTGATTTCGAAATCGACTTTTCCGAGGATCATACAGATACGGACGATTATATTACCGTCTTTGTACCCACAGGCAGTATGGAAGACGGCATGCTGTATGATTCTTCTCATTTCTATAAAATCAATGCCGCTTCCTACCGCAAAAAATTCGGAGACGATCTTTACTGCGGTATACAGATCACATCCGATCATCTCCATCCGGCCTATCATTATGGCGACATCCTTCTGATCTGCAAAAAGGCGATCCACGAGGGCGATACCGGAATCTTTCTGAATAAGGACACGGGCCGCGTCTACGTCCGCAGACTGGCCGCCTCCTCTCCCTGGGTACTGGAACCGGTCAACAATCTGGGCAGACCGATCATCATAGACAGGGAAGAGGAAGCCGCCTTCAACAGATGGATCAGGTTCGGCTATGTCCTGACCAAAATACGTACCTGACAGGGCGAAGGTCCGCAAAACCGCCGAAAAAAACATCCTACTCTGCGGAGAGCAGATAATAGTAGACAGGCTGACCGCCGTCCTGAAGTTCGATATCCAGCTTCGGATATTTCCTCTCTATCTTCTCTTTTACCGCCTCAGCGTCCTCCGCTTTTACTTCCTTTCCGTAATAGATACTGAGCAGTTCCGTCCCGTCATCTGCCATCACCCCCACGGTTTCCAGCACTGCCCGCTCCAGATGACTGCTGACAGCCACAATTCCCGTATCGTCGATCCCCATGTAGTCTCCCTGGCGGATCTCTCTGCCGTTTACGGAAGTATCTCTGACCGCATAGGTGATCTGTCCGGTTTTCACATGGCCGATTTCTTCCAGCATGGAACTTTCATTCTCCTCCGCGGACAGCTCCGGTACATAGCTGACGATGGCAGTGATACCCTGGGGTACGCTGTGACAGGGCATCACGATCACCTTTTTGTCATCGGTCATATCCCTGGCCTGCTGCGCCGCCATCACCACATTTTTATTGTTGGGGAGGATAAAAACCGTGTCTGCCGCAACCGCCCGGATGGCCTGCAGCATATCTTCCGTGCTCGGGTTCATTGTCTGTCCGCCTTCTATGATCTCATCGGCGCCCAGTTCACGAAAGATCCGGCACAGGCCTTCCCCTGCGCATACGGCGACAAAGCCCATCGCCTTGTGCGGCTTTTCCTCCGGCGGCTTTTCCGCCTGCCTAAACAGCTTTTCCTGATGCTCCAGACGCATATTATCTATTTTCATATGGGAAAGCTGGCCGTATGTCAGCGCTTTCTGAATAGCCAGACCCGGGTCATTGGTATGTACATGTACCTTAATGACCTCTTCATCCGCCACGACGATAAGAGAATCCCCTATGGATTCCAGATACGTCTTCAGAGCCTCTTCCCTTCTTCTCTCTACCGGCCGCTCTGTCATGATAATAAATTCCGTGCAGTAACCAAACCGTATTTCCGCGGTTTCCGCGACAGCGGGCATTTCTTCCCGGTCATTCGCAGAGACAGGCAGAATCGGCGCGTAATCCGTCTCTTTGCCCAGAAAAGCGTCAACAGCGCCCTTCAATACCTCCAGCAGCCCCTGCCCGCCCGAATCAACCACACCTGCCTGCGCCAGTACCGGCAGGATTTCCGGTGTCTGATTGAGCGTATACTCCATATGCTCCAAAATCTCCCGGAAAAAAACTTCCAGATTTTCTTCGCCCTCTTCGCTGAGCTGTGCCGCCCGCTCGGCGCCGCTGCGGGCCACGGTAAGAATCGTCCCTTCCTTTGGTTTCATAACCGCTTTATAGGCCGTCTCCACCGCCTTGGTAAAGGCATCCGCAAATACCGGCACCGTTATCCTCGTATATCCTTCGATTCCTTTGGTAAAGCCCCTGAAGAGCTGCGACAGGATCACGCCTGAATTTCCCCGTGCCCCCCTGAGCGAGCCGGAAGCAATCGCTCTTGAAAGCTCCTTCATATCAGGGTCTTTCAGAGCCGCCACTTCCCGGGCTGCCGAAAGGACGGTCATTGTCATATTCGTACCGGTATCTCCGTCCGGCACCGGGAACACATTCAGTTCATTGATCCATTCTTTTTTTGCCTCCAGACTGCGGGCGCCGGCCAGAAACATCTTCGCGATCATCCCGGCTCCGATCTCATTACAAACCACTGGCATTTCCTCCTTATCAGTCAATTACCCGGACTCCTTCCACATAGATATTAATTTTTTCTATCTCAAGTCCTGTAAATTCTTCCACCTTGTATCTGACACTGTCTGTCAGGTTGTCCGCTACCGTCAGTATACTCACGCCATAGGATACGATCACATGGAAATCCAGCGTCAGCCTGTGATCCGCGCCGACGGTCACGGCGATTCCGTGTGTGATGCTGTCTTTTTTCAGCAGCTTTACAATGCCGTCTTTGACATTGACGGACGCCATTCCCACGATGCCGAAGCATTCCACCGCCACCGAGCCCGCATACTGGGCAATCACTTCATTATCAATCAGAATTGTTCCCATCCGGGTATTCATCGAAGTCCTTTTCATGGGGCATCAACCTCCTAAGTTCATTCTTTCCATAATTTTAAGATATTTATACTTGCATTTCAATACCAAATATGCTAAAATTTCAATGTTGTGAGCGTTTCCCATCGCTCATCCGTAAGATGGTACAACAGACTATATCGCATAGGAGGTGCAAAGATGGCTAAATGTGAAATTTGTGGCAAAGGCGTTCATTTTGGAAACAATGTAAGCCATTCTCATAGACGTTCCAATCGTATTTGGAAATCCAACATCAAGCGAGTAAAATGCAACATAAACGGCACAGTGAAGAGAATGCACATTTGTACCGGATGTTTAAAGTCCAACAAAGTAGAAAGAGCATAAGGGGATTTCCCTTATGCCTTTTTTTTCCATCCCACTTCTTCCAGCATCGTTTCATACATGCGGTTAATCTGCTGCAGCAGTTTCGTATCGCCGCAGAGGTTGTCCGGATGGAATATCTTGACCAGATCCCGATGACGTTTCTTCAGTGTGAGCGGATTGCTGACACCACTGAAAAAAAGCCGCACCCCGTCATACCCTGCGCCGCACTGACTGCTGCGCCGCTCTTCCAGCTTTGCTTCCAGCAGTATCTTATCCCTCTCCAGCGCCTTGCGGTCCTGAGCCAACTGCGCGAAGCCTCCCTTTAAAATTTCCATTTTCTGCTGAAAAAAGAGCTCGTCCTTTTTCAGAGTCTTACCGGCTTCTTCCATCCGCCTTCTTTCGTTGTCCATCCGGGTCTGCATTTCCCGCATCTCTTCATAAAACCGCTCCCGCTCCTGCCTGAGCCGTTCCTGCTGCTTTGTCAGCAGCTCCCTCTCCCGCTCCAGTGCAGCCCATGCTTCCTGCGATTCTTTCCCCTCCAGGGTCCGCAGCCCCTCTTCCTGTTTCTCCTTTTCTTCCTTCTCCTGCACTTCCTCTAACTGTCTGCCGGGCGCTTCCAGATGCCCGGACTCCATGGTTTCCCTTTCCCTCATTGTACGCAAAACCCTCAACTCCTGCAATTGCCACATTACGTCTCATTCACAAAATACGGCCACATAGCCCATCAACGCAAAGACACCCATTAATACAAGGCCGGTAAAGCGGCTGCCGAGCAGAAGCATCAGCAGCATCCCGACAGCGATACAGATTGACGCAAATCCAATCAGCTTTTTCATAACAGACATTCATTTCACTGCTTCTTATCAGTTATCTTATGACGTTCCCGGGCTGATGGTTACTCTTTTTCCTCCGGAAAGGCGATCTCCACCGCTTCCGCGTCCGCAGGCATATCTTCTTTTTTCGTGGTAAAACGCTCCACGAGATCCGGTATCATATCCAGGATCTTTGTTACCGTATCCTGATTCTTCACATTGACCAGTTTTGTCTGGCCGTTTTTGATCACCAGCACGGCGGACGGTGTCATCTTTCCGGACATACCACCCATACCGCCATTCTTTTTATCGCCCTTGGAGGCGCCTGCGCCCACACCAAACGTCACATCCACCAGAGGCAGAATAATGGTATCTCCGATTTTCGTGGCTTCCCCCACTACGGTCTTGGTGGATAATACACTGTCCATGCCTTTCAGCAGAGAATCCACAACTCCTGAAAAATTATTGTCCATCATGCAATGCTTCCTCCTTCTTCCACATACGGATCAATCGTTTTATATTTTTATTGAAATACAATATCCATGCGATTCTGAGCAGATCAAACAGGAAAATTCTGCCTTTCACCGTGATCTTTCCGCAGCAGAGCGCCTCTTCAAAATCCGGCCTCAGAATAACAGTTTTTCCAAGCAGCGGATATATCATTCCCACAAACGCAAGAATCTGCCCTGTCGTCGCCGGATCTGAAAATCCAAAGCGGATATCCGCCCGTATTTTTCGGGGTTTTATGCTCCTTACCAGAAATAACAGCTGTTTTTTGCATACGGCCACTGCCTGCACAAACTCTTCGCTCTGCAAAAACGTTACATACCGATCCGCTTTTTCTTTCAGATCCTCCGCCTTTTTCCGCAGCCGTTCAGGCAGCGCCAACAGGTTCGCAATCAGTCTGCCCAGCATACGCAAAAAGGACAGTATTTTCTGCCAAAATTCCGACAATCGCACTCTGAACCCGGGCTTTTTGCGCTTTTCCTTTTCTTTTTTTCTGTCAGTATCTTCCGGCCCGGACACCGTCTCCGCTTCGCCTCGCGGCTGCGGCGCCGCGGCTTCTGCCGTATCCCCGTTTGTCTCTCTGCCCGGCTGCAGCGGGTCGTCCTTTTGCCTGTATCCGGATGCCTCTTCCGGGCGCCGCTCCTGCACCGGCGAATCCACTGTCACTTTTTTTTCTGTTTCTTCTTCCGGTGTCGATGTCTTTGGGGGATGCTTTTTCTTCCGGCTCCTGCGCCGTTCTTTCCCGGCCGCTTTTTTCCCGGCCCCGGCTTTCCCTTTGCCGCTTTTCAGATTCCCATAGACAGGGAATCCGCATAGCCGCAGCCCATACTTCAATCCGCCCTCCCAGGCGGCAGACGCCGACACCAGTGAAAACAGCCAGTACACTCTTACTTTTCCCTGCGGCGGGCCGTTTTCTTCCCTGACCGCAGACAGATGATAACGGATGGGAACAAACAGTACCGCCAACAGCAGTGCCGCCAGCAGTATCAGGATACAAAGCAGTATGATCCCGATCCATTTTCCAGTCATTCCAAGTATATACAGCATAAATTCCTCTGCGCTCTCACCGAAACTCACATGACGGACAGTCAGCCAGTCACCTGTCGGCACTGGTTTTGGTCTGTCCGTTCCAATCCTTCAAAAAATATTGCTTTAGTTCACAGCCGCCTGTCTTTCCGTAAATATCGGAGACCATCTTCTGAACGAGTAAAAGGGCTTCCGTATAGCCGCCCGCGATTCCCACCACGAAAAGCGGACGGCGCCGGTAGTACTTCTGCTTAAGGATGGCACAGTGGATAATCTCCAGCTGATCACATCCTCCCGCCAGCACAATGACAAAAACCCGCAGCTGTCCCGCATGATGCCGCAGCTTCCATTTGACCCGACCGGCATGGTGTATGGAATCCCCCACATACAGTTCTCTGTAAAATCTCATTCTGTTTGCGCGCCTTAATAATATTTCCGGTTTCCCCATAAATTGTTCTTCTTCAGCTCCAGATACTCATGATAAGCCTTTTCCAATATCTGCTTCTCATTGGCAAATCGTAACAGATGATATGCTTCATGAAACTTATAATATCCTGAATCCTCAAAATATTCTTCGCGTTGTGGTTTGCTGTAATAGCTGTCAGCCATCATCAGATACCAGTGCACTTCTTTTTCCACCGTATCATCCGGCACATTGAAGGTATAATCGCTCTTTCCCACATATTTAATGACGGATGCTCTGGCCCCGGATTCTTCCAGCACCTCCCGCAGTGCGGTATCTTTAAACTCTTCTCCCGGTTCTACAGTTCCCTTGGGCAAAACCCAGCCTTCGTATTTATTTTTGTAATTCTTATACAAAAGCAGAATCTTCCCCCGGAATATAACCACACCGCCACAGCTCGTTGCTTCAATCATGTGCAATTCCTCCTGCTCTGGTGTGTCAGTCTGACTATCTATAACAGTATATCCTATCTTGTCCCATTAAGCAATTCTTTTATTCCGTCTCTCCGGCCAGGTAAGCGTCAAATACCCTGCGTGCCACCGGTACGGCGTAATCCCCGCCGGATCCGGCGCCCTCGATGATTACCGTTACCACCAGTGCCGGGTCCTCCACCGGCGCAAATCCGGTAAACCAGGCATGGCTCTCTCCTTTTTTCGTCCCATACTCCGCGGACCCGGTCTTGCCTGCCGCCGTATATGACAGGCCGGACAGTTTGCTCCCTGTTCCCTCCTCCACGACTGCCGTCATATATTCTTTCAGCACGGCGGCTTCCTCGCCGCTTATCAGTTCCCCATACTCCTCCGCGGCGAATCTCTTGATGACCGCCCCCTGCGCACTCTCCACCCGTTCGATCAGGTAAGGCTTCATCAGTACCCCGTCATTGGCCACGGCCGACGTGATCATGGCCAGATGGATGGGCGTCATCTGTGTGCGCCCCTGGCCAATGGCATTCTGCATCATCTCACCCCGTCCGTCATCCTCCAGAATTTCCAGTTTGCTCTGATTATACAGACAGTCAAGCGGAAGTTCCTGATTGAACAGAAGGCTGCTTAACGTCTCCTGGAATTTTTCCCTGTCAAATTCCATTCCCATACTGGCGAAGGAAGTATTGCAGGATTTGGCAAAAGATTTTTCCAGATCCACACTTCCATGCTTCGCCCCATGGTAACAATTGATCACATCCTCTCCTTCCCGCAGGCTGCCGCTGCATTGATAACGATAATTCTGCCAGCTGTCAGGATGTTCTCTGATATATTCCAGGGCTGTGATAATCTTAAACGTGGAGCCGGGCGGATACAGCCCCTGAGTGGCCCGGTTCAGCAGTGTCCCGTTCTCTTCATCCTGCAGGATATCATCCCACTGCTCCGCAATCCGGTTGGGATCAAAATCGGGCCTCGACACCATGGCCAATATCTCACCGCTGGTCGGATCCATGGCAATAATTGTCCCTTTATAGACGCCGAGTGCCCGGTCGGCAGCCTGCTGCAGTCCGACATCCAGCGTGGTATACACATTATCTCCCGGATTTTTCGCACCGCTGCTTCCGTCTTTGAATTTATCTGTCACCGGGATACTGGATCTGATCAGATAATAATTGGCCTGGGCTTCCAGTCCGGCCCTTCCTTTATCCGCATATCCCACCACATGGGCAAAAAGATTGTCATACGGATAGATCCGCTTTTCACTGCCCGCGGCGTCTTCCTGCGTCATGGCCAGCACTTCCCCGTCTCTGGCACAGATGCTGCCCCTCCTGTTTTTGGCGCTAAGTATCTGCTGGCGGTTATTATAGCTGTTATTCATCAGTTCTTCTTCATGTGTCAGCGCATAAAAAGTAAAATATCCCATCATCACAAGGAAAAGCGCCACAAAGAAAACCGTTACCTGCATGATCTCTCTGTTACGCTTCTTTATCACTTCGGCGGCGGCTTTTTTTCTGTCCGTCCGGCGATTCTGTTCTGTCGTTCTTTCCCGCGGCATTTCTCTTACCTCCTGCCAGATACAGGCCCTGAATCACTGAAAACATCACGATCGTGCTGAGTACGCTGCTCCCGCCATAGCTGATAAACGGCAGTGTCACGCCGGTGAGCGGAATAAATTTGATACCGCCTCCGATCGTAAGAAAAATCTGGAACAGATAAGTAATCCCCAGTCCCACCACCGTCAGCCGGAAAAATTCATCTTTCAGAGAAAGGGCAATCCGCATAAACACCATGAAACAGCTGATATAAATCAGGATCAGACATAAGGAAAATAAGATTCCCATCTCTTCCGCTATGGCCGAAAAGATAAAATCGGTTGTCACAAAGGGGATGGAGGACGGGCTGCCCTGCCCCAGGCCCAGGCCGAAGAGTCCTCCGCAGCCAATGGCAAACAACGACTGGGTAATCTGATATCCCTCTTTGTCGATCACGCTCCACGGATCCAGCCATGCCTGTACCCGCACCTGTACATGGGTAAATATCCGCCAGGACAGATATGCCGCCGCGCTGCCGCCGAATATACCTGCCAGAAGATAGCGCTTTTTGGCCGTTGCCACATAGACCATCACCACATAAGTCACAAAATAGATCAGCGCACTGCCCAGGTCTTTTGAAAGCACCAGTATCATTACATGCGCCCCTGCCACTGCCGCAGACAATGCTACATTCCAGAAGGAATAAGGCCGGCAGAGAATGGACGCAATCAGAAAGGCAAACACAATCTTGATCAGCTCAGAGGGCTGGAAGGTGATCCCCAGGACGGAAAAAGAGAGTCTGGCACCATGTGTCACCGCCCCGAGCACCAGCACGGCTCCCAGTGCCGCAATTCCCACTCCGGCATACAGCCAGGTGAGATTCCGCCAGTTCCTCACACGTGTTATTAATTCCGGTATGATAAGCGCGGCTACGGACGCGGCAACAGCAATCACAAACTGGCGCACGGCGCGTTGATAGGAAAGCCTTGTCAGTACCGAGAGTCCCACGGCTGTCAAAAAACACATGTTATTGATTACCAGCCGGTTCGCCCGCGGATAAATCATATGAAACAATACGATTGTGGCATACATGGCGATCTGCTGGAAGATAAAAAAGAAAATGTATTCCACCTTGCCCTCTTTCACATAGATGGGCAGAAAGCAGCTCACATGTACAAGAAACATAAAAACGTACTGCCGGATATAGATGCCGCTCCTCTCTTCCTCCGTATGATACCGGAACACGGCAAAACATTCAAAGGTGTAAAAGGAAGCAAACAGTGTGATGAAATATTTGGAAAACTCTGTAATATATTGTTCCATATGCCTGCCGGACTATTCCGCTCCTCTTTTATAATGGCCTTTTGTACAGGGAAACGGCACGGTTCTCCGGCGACCGGGCGCTGTGGTGAAATCCCGGAAACAATCCAGAACCTGCCGGATCTCCGCCGGCCCCTCCGTGGTAAATATAAGGCGGATGCCGGCCACCGCAGCAGCCGCCACTGATCTGCCATATTCATGCAGGGACAGGGGCACACTGTTATAAATCTCATTATAGCAGTGGCTGCACACAGCCCGCACCGGGAAATCCGTATGATACCGGTCGCGCAGCAAAAGCCTTCCGCTCTCCGCGCCGCCCTGCCTTTCCTTCCTCAGACACCGGCCCGCGGTCTGATAGAAACAGTTTGCCGTTACCATCAAAGGACTGCGTCCATATACAACCATTTCCATTCCTGAAAGGCCCAGTCTGCCAAGATCCTCACTGTTACATTCCAGCGGCGCTGTCGTCCCCACTCCAAGCTCCTGCCAGAACCGTCTGGCTCTCTGATTCCACACATACAGACCGGCATCCGCCATTTTCTTTTTTTGATATCCGTTTTTTTCGAGAAAGCGCAAACTCTCCACATTGTGAAACAGCACCCCATCCCATATCGTATCACCGGCAAAAAGAATTTTTTTCAGTGCGGACAGATATGGCTCGTCCCGACGGCGGATTACGCGGGGCATCATAAGAAACAGTTCCCTGCCCTTCTTTTTCTGTTTCCATGCCTCAAGCTGCGGGGACCTTCTGCTTTCGCTCTCTTTGGACAAAAGATCACCGCTTACATAAAGCCGGTCAGGAAATGTACTGTCATACAGGGCTTCCATCTGCTCCCATGTCTCAAACTGGATGGCACTGTAAGGGATCCCTCCCTGTTCCGGCGCCGTCCCCGTGGCAGTCTCTTTCGATCCCCCATCTTCTTCCCTATGGCTGCTACGGCGGCCGCTATCCGTCATCTTCCTCTCCAGTGCCCCCAGGGTATCACGGCGCAGATCATTGAGTGCCCTGACGGGAAGAAAACAATTCGCCTCCATAGTGACATCCAGTCTGCGGATGGCAAACGGCGTATTGCCGCACTTTGTCATCTGCTTTTTCACAGCCTCCTCTGTCAGCGGCTGCCTTTGCGCCGTCATAACCATCTGGCCTTCCCGGCTGATGAGCAACTCTCCGCTCTGCCCGTTTTCCCTCTTCCAAAAACGGCAGACAGCAGGCTTGCCTTTCTTTAGAATAACCTCTCCGTCCACATCAATTGCAGGGGCCGATTCGATATAGTTTCTCCGTATTTCCTTCAGATATGCCGGATCTGCGCCGAGATATCCCGGCTTGCCAGGCGTGATCATCGCTCTGCCGTTATGCCTGTGATAATAGCCTTCCTGTATTTCGCTGCGAATATACAGTCTGCGCAGTCTTTCCCTGTCTTCCTGCGAAACTCTGTATTCCTCCGCAGGCTTTTCATAGTATCTGTCGATATATTGGCGGTAGAGGGCGGTAACACCGGCAGTATATTCCGGTTTTTTCATCCGTCCTTCTATTTTCAGAGAATCAATCCCACTCTGCAGAATCTCCGGCAGAAATGACAGGGTACACATATCTTTGAGGCTGAGCGGGTACGGAGGACAGCCGCCATCCGGCCATTTTTCTTTTCCCTGTTCATCCAGCACCTGATAGGGCAGCCGGCATGACTGGGCACACCTGCCCCGGTTCCCGCTCCTTGCGCCCAGCATACTGCTAAACAGACACTGTCCGGAATAGCAGTAACACATGGCGCCATGGACAAAGGCCTCCACTTCGATCCCTGTCTCTTTGATCGCACGCAGCTCCGGCAGGGACAGCTCTCTGGCAGGCACCACCCGCGAAACTCCGTGGGCCAGCAGAAATTCTGCCCCGTCCGCGCCCGTAATATTCATCTGGGTACTGGCATGAAGGGGAAGGAGGGGAAACGCTTCCCGCACCAGGGAAAGGACTCCCATATCCTGTACGATAACCCCGTCCAGCCCTTCTTCATAAAAAGGGCGGATAAAATCCGGAAGTTCTTCCATCTCGGACTCCCGTACCAGCGTATTGACGGTCAGATACACTTTTCTTCCATATAAATGTGCATAACGAATAGCCAGGCATATCTCTTCCGGGGGAAACCCTGCATATGCTCTGGCTCCATATTTTCTTCCACCAATATAAACGGCATCCGCTCCCGCATGAACAGCCCCCTGAAAACCTTCCAGGCTGCCTGCCGGCGCCAACAGCTCGACTTTGTTCATGCCTTTTTTTGTCCTTTTAACTCTGTCTCCATACGGACGATCTTTTTCGCATTCTCGTTCAGCTCTTTTTTCAGAGCTTTCATGTTTTTCTCGGTGCTCTCCATCTTCATCTGGGACGCGATCAGTTCATGCTTCAGATCGTAAATCTCTTTTTCCTTGCTCTCGATATCCTCTTCCAGAATACTGATCTGTTTCTTGGCCTTGAAATAATCGTCCGCGATATTGAGCTGCAGCAGCACATTCTGGATATCCAGCGACTGGCGCCGGAACTGGTCGGCCTTATTATACTCCGCTATTTTATTATTAATATAGGAAGCCACCTTCTGAAGATACTCTTCACTTTCATATCCGCTCAGAGTAAAGACCTTCCCGCCGATAATCACTTCCGTATCCGTTTTTGCTGCCATCTCCATACCCCTTATCTGTAAGATAACCGTATTTCCAAACGATCCCCTAGCGTATAGTCCATTATACCTGTATTACAGGGGAATTTCAAGTCCCAAATGGCGGCAGGCCAGGTCGGTTACCATGCGCCCTCTGGGTGTGCGGTTTATGAGACCGTTCTGGATCAGATAGGGTTCATAGACGTCTTCTATCGTTCCCGCATCCTCTCCGATGGCGGCCGCCAGTGTATCCAGCCCTACCGGACCGCCGTTAAATTTCTCTATCATCGTACACAGCAGCCTGCGGTCCACATAATCCAGCCCCAGCCTGTCCACATCCAGCAGATCGAGTGCCGTATCGGCTACTGTCTCGGTAATGATACCGTCAAAGCGTACCTGGGCAAAATCCCGTACCCGCCTGAGGATACGGTTGGCGATACGCGGTGTCCCCCGGCTCCTTCTGGCCAGCTCCATGGCCCCTTTTTTTTCAATCTCCACTTCCAGCACTCTGGCCGAATGAAGAATGATCTGACAGAGCTCTTCGACCGTATAAAATTCCAGCCGGTGGATGACGCCGAACCGGTCCCGCAGCGGCGCCGTCAAAAGTCCGGCTCTGGTAGTGGCTCCCACCAGTGTGAATCTGGGCAGATCCAGCCGGATCGAACGGGCGGAGGCCCCCTTACCGATCATAATGTCGATCACATAATCCTCCATAGCCGGATACAACACTTCCTCCACCTGTCTGTTCAGGCGGTGGATCTCATCCACAAACAACAGATCCCCTTCCTGAAGATTGTTGAGAATAGCCGCCATCTCTCCCGGCTTTTCTATCGCCGGTCCGCTCGTTATCTTCATATGGACACCCATCTCATTGGCGATGATGCCTGCCAGCGTCGTTTTTCCCAGACCGGGCGGCCCATAAAATAACACATGGTCCAGTGCGTCATTTCTCTGTCTGGCCGCTTCGATATATATTTTCAGACTCTCTTTTGCCTTTTCCTGTCCGATATAATCTTTCAGATACTGAGGTCTCAGACTCCCTTCCAGCCTGACGTCCTCTTCCATCAGACCAGTCTCTATCACTCTGCGTTCCATCTTCTCCCTGCCTGTCTCCACTGCCGCTTCTTTCATAGCACGTGCTCATACACATGCCGCCGCTCCGTGATGCCCATTCGCTCCGTCCGGCACGGTATTTTCTCTGTTAAAATGATACCATCTGCTTAAGGGCTGCTTTTAAGATCGTCTCCACATCCGCTTCTTCCATGTCGGTAAGCGCATTCACTGCCTTCCAGGCATCCCCGGAGCCATATCCCAGCGCTACCAGCGCTTCCACCGCTTCTCCCTTCGCGCCGCCTCCCCCGGTTCCCGGCAGAGAAGCCCCGGGCAGGGATACGCTCCCTGCAGCCTCGTCCGCAGGTATCCGGTCCCGCAAGTCAAGGATCAGCCGTTCGGCCGTTTTCCTGCCGATTCCCGGCGCCCGTGACAGCAGCTTTACATCTCCCGCCAGAATGGCAAACCGCAGTTCCGACACACTCATCACGGATAAAATGCCAAGAGCCCCTTTGGGTCCCACACTGTTAACCGTGATCAGCAGCCGGAACACTTCCAGCTCCTCTCTGGTCAGAAACCCGTACAGCCAGAAAGCATCTTCCCGCACCGCCGTATAGGTATACAGTGTGACCGGCTGATGGAGACGGGGAAGCCGGTTCATCGTCCCCGCCGATATCCTGATGTTATATCCGATACCGCCTACTTCCACCACGGCATTGCCCTCCGTGATCTCTTCCAATGTACCTTTTACATATGCAATCATAGTGTCTGTCCCATCCTGTTATTTCTCAGGGAGATGTCCCTGGACACGCTTTTGTATCTGCTCCGCCACAATACCGTTTAACAGGCCTGTCACGGCGCCCGCCGCCAGAAGCGGGGGCAGATAATAAAAAAGCCCTCCGCTCTCTACCACAACTGCCGCTATGGCGAGCTGTCCCACATTGTGCATTACCCCGCCCGCAATACTGATGCCGCATACACCGAAGCGCCCTGTTTTCTTACCGAGCAGCATCACCGAAAAGCTCAGCACACCTCCTGCCAGGCTGTACAGAATACTGGAAAGACTGCCGAACAAAAAACCGCTTAACATAATGCGCAGCACATTGACGAGAAATGCCTCTTTCGGCCCGGAGCGGAAAAGAAGCAGAAGGACTGCCAGATTGGGCAGTCCCAGCTTCATTCCCGGAACAGCAAATACAAGGGGAATCAATGACTCCGCATATCCCAGTATCAGTGCGAACGCCAACATCATCCCCAGATAAGCCGCCTCTGACGCTCTTGTGCGTGCGCGGATGCCTTTTTTCTCTTTCTCTGTCATGCCCTGCGCAGTTCCTTTCCTCCCCGGCTCTCAGCCATGTCTTTGCAATGCCGCAAATTTATCCCGTCACAGCGTCCGGCCCCGTCCCCGGAACATCCTCTATCCGGATCTGTAGACGATGAGGCAGACATGTCAGTGTCTGTCCCGCAAGCGAAATCCGCCCCTGCTTCACACACAGCCCGTCCGGACAGTCCGCATCCTCCATATAGGCTTCCCCGTCCTCGATCACAAGTATATTCCTGCCGCCGGAAGGGGAGACAAAGACTTCCCGCCTGTCCTCAGAAAGCGGATAGACGCCAACCTGTTCTCTGCCCTGCCAGACAGTGACCATGCCGGCAGATGATGATATCTCACCGGCCTTTTGCATGAGCAAAAAAAGAAAGGCGGCGCCAAGCACGGCTCCTGCAAGGAGTATGTCATTTTTTTTCATAACGAGATTGTATCATATACGAACATATGTTTCAAGCCTTTTTTGTCAGTTACTGCAGCCCGTCCTGATATTGCGGCAAGCCGTACCGCCATGTTCAGTCGATTCCTGCAAAAATTTCCCGCAATGTCATTTTAATATGGGGAAATGCCCGCAGGCTGATAAGAGTTTCCGCATTGTAATGCTCCTCTTCTTCATCATCCTGAAGGATATAGCTCTGCTCCAGAATGTATCTGCCTTGCACAAGATAATAGATTTCAACTGATTTTCCCTGCGCAGATACGATCCAATATTCTTCCACACCGGCATTTTCATAAATATCTTTTTTCTCTGACCGATCTCTTTTTGCCGTGGACGGACTCAATGTTTCCACAATAAATTTCGGCGTACCACTGTATGATCCGCCTTTCAGATATTTCCGGTCACATATTACCATAATATCGGGACATACGTAATCATCATTGATATCCGAATGATATCTGTAGTCCAGATTTTCCATAAATATGAGGCACAGACTGTTTTTCAGGCCATTTCCAATTATCCTGCTGATATTACCGTCAACAATATCATGCCGGAAATCAGGCGACGGTGACATATCATAGATCACACTGTTTATTTTCTCATTTTTTGTATGTTCAGATAACACTGATCTCATATGCCTCTCCTTCTCAGTCCCCCAAAGATAAGCCGCAGGCCTTCCTCCATTCCCGGTATTCCCGCTCCAGCGCCGGAACGCAGCAGTCCCCGACAGCTCTTGCCGCGGCAATCCCTTTTGTATACAGATTGCCATACCGGCAAAATCCGCCCCTTTGCAGCTCCCTGTTTGCCAGTTCCCATAAGTCAGACGCCCGGTTCGGAGCATGAGCGACCACTTCAAAACACCCTTCCAGAATATCCCCTGCCAGACGCAGTGTCCTGATCTGTTCATAGCCCGGATTTTTCATAACCATGACGCAACAGCAGTACGCTTTTACGTAATGCCCCAAACGCAGATAACAACGGATCAAATCTCTGTATCCGCCAATAATATCGCGCGCGCCGGCCGCGTCTGACGCCGCGGTTTCGCTCAGCTGTTCCTGATACAATCTCTCGTTTTCCGCCTCTCTGCCAAGAAAGGAATGGAAACCAATCAGCATACGGCGACTGGAAGGATTAAAGCCGCAGGAATCTTCGATTTCCTGTTTCCACTCATGCACCAGAGCGTCCATGACATCTTTATAATCCAGATCCTGACATAAGTAAATACAGTCCAACAGCGTGTGATTCTCAAAGTCGTCATCTACGGTCCCTTCCGGGTCATAGCCGCAGGCACAGTCAAAGTTGGCGTTCTTGGCCCGCTGAAAGAACGCCTCATACTTATGATCCCTGTCATACTTTTTCAGCAGCCATGTCAGAATCCCCAGTGTGCTCCCGATCCCCTGAAAGGAATTGCGCTCTCTGGCACTGACTTCTTCCCCGAAAAGCCAGGCGATCGTTTTTTCATCGTCCGTCCCTGTATTCTTTGTAGCAGACCAGATTGGTATCCCCCTTTCTCAGGGCATGATACACTCCGCGCTGTTCCTCCAGCTTCTTTTTTAACCTGTCTGTGCCCATATCTCATCACCTCTCAAGTGCTGCCTCCAGCTCCGCCAGGTTCATTTCGCCGACGACAGCTTCATAATCGCCTCTGTCATACGAAGCGGCCTCCTCCCTGGTGACGTCTCTGCCGTCAATCCTGTCCACACTGTATAAGCCCATGGAGTCCTCTTCCTCCTCATCCGGCACGCCGTTTCCGTTCACGTCATCAAAATTGAACGTCTCGATGGACACAACCGTATCCAGGGTATACCTTTCACTGATCTGCATATATGTCGTATACATGATGGCGCCGGCATAGTCCGCGTTGTAATTTCGTATGCTGTTCTGTCGGGGCGCATATTCATACCCATGATTACCCATGGCGCCATAGCCCCAGTCATCCATCAGTAAATACAGACAACCGTCATGAAAGGTATACAGATCGACATAATATCCGGTCAGCCCGGCTGCCAGCTCCGGTATTTCATCATCATCAACATAGAGCAGAGCAAAGGTCTGATCGTCCCTTTCCAGACTGCAAAGTCTCGCCACAGCCCGATAGGCCTCCTGATAACCGGCGAATTCCCCGTTCTTTTTCCCGTCTGATAAAAAGCCGCGTATCCCTGAGACAGAAAGCGCTTCCACCTGGCCGCTCAGATTGTCCGACAATTCTTCCTGTATCGTAAAATAGCCAGAGCCCAATTCCCCATAACCATAATAAACCGCCGCGAAACTGGCAGTGCCATACGTCTCGATCAAGACGATGTCCGTATTGCCGTCAAAATTGACATCATAAAAAGAAACGGCATCCAGACTGGTGAACGTCTCTCCCGCCAGCGCTTGTGGAACATAGCCGTCGATCTTTGTCAGAACTTCCCCATCCAGCATAATCTGCATCCGGAAATCCTCACCGTCAGACACAGGTGCAAAAGGGACAAAAAATACGGCCCGCGGGTATTCGCTCAGTTCCACCTCAAACGTCTGTCCGGCGATACAGCCCTCACCGAATTTTTCCTGCAGTTTTTCCGTATCTGCCTTTTCTCCCTCCGTCTCCTGTCCTCCGGGCAGGTCTGCCACGTCTTTTTCATCGCCGGTTTCTTCACGTCCGTTGTCTGTATCGGCAGACAGCTCCGCCGTCTCCTCAGAGATATCATCCAGCGCATCCGCCTCTCCGGGATCTTCCTGCCGCCCGCATGCGGTGAGCAGTCCCGCGGACAACAGAAAGACCGCCATGATACAGACAATGGAATGAATTGTCCATTTACTTATCGCCGCCCTCTTTTTTCCCCTCATATTGCAATCTCCCCTCTATATCTGCTTTTCTTACAACAGCTTTGACAATTCCGCGATATCTTCCCCGGAAGTGGACCAGCTGGTGGCAAAACGCACAACTGTATGCGCTTCATCAAATTGTTCCCAGAAGCTGAATGCCACCTGCTTTTGCAGCGCCTCCATCTTTCGATTTTCCAGTATGACAAACTGCTGGTTCGTGGGTGATTGCAGATAAAACCGGTATCCCTTTTCCGTAAACAGTTCTTTCAGCCGCTCTGCCATCAAAATGGCATGTCTGCTGATCTCAAAATACAGATTGTCGGTAAACAGTGTGTCAAACTGGATTCCCAGCAGTCTCCCTTTTGCCAGCAGGGCACCCCGGCGCTTTGCCATCGTCAGAAAATGCGGCGGCATATTATGAGCCGTAAATACGACCGCCTCACCGCACAAGGCCCCCACCTTTGTCCCTCCGATATAAAACACATCACAGAGCCGGGCGATATCGGCGAGTGTCATATCACTTTTCCGACTCATCAGGCCATATCCCAGACGGGCACCATCCAGATACAAAGGGATCCGGTATTGTTTACAGACCGCCGAGATCTGTTCCAGTTCCTTTTTTGTATACAGTGTCCCGTATTCCGTCGGATGAGAGAGAGATACCATGCCCGGAAATACCATATGTTCATGATTTTCATCCTGCGCAAAGCGGGTCAGATACTGCTCCAGCACGGAGGCTTCTATCCTGCCCTCTTTCTGAGGAAGTTCCAATACTTTATGCCCCGTATTCTCGATGGCGCCCGCCTCGTGGATACTTACATGACCGGTCTGCGCCGCGATCACCCCTTCATATTCACGCAGCATGGAGGCGATCACCACGGCATTGGTCTGGGTGCCTCCTGTCATAAAAAAGACCTCCGCCTGTGGGCATCCGCATGCCTCCCGGATTTTATATTTCGCCTGTTCACAGTAGGAGTCACTGCCGTATCCCGGCAGCGATTCCCTGTTTGTCTCCATCAGACGCCGCAATATGGCGGGATGGGCTCCCGTTGTATAATCGCTTTCAAATGACAGCATCTTTTGTCTCTCCCGTCTGTTATAAGATAGAACCTGTCTGATTATAGCAGTCTGACAGCAAAAGTCAACCTGGACTGTCACAGAGCAGGCGCTTAATTTCCTGCACACTTCTGCCTTCCCGACGCTGCGCGCATATCCATTCCACCCGTTCCACACTCTTCTTTCGTCTGTACCTTCTGGTCAGATTCTGCTCTGCCTGTTCATAGGAAAGCATGCCTTCTTCCGTATAAAATTTCAATGTACTGTAACGGCATCCGGTCAGCATTGCCAGTTCACCGATTGTTATATATTCGGAAGCAAGGATTGTTTCCATCGTTCTGCGCCTTGACATTTTTTATCACTTTCTTTCTTTCAAACGTCCATGTTTGTATCGTTACAAACGTGGACGTTTAGAAACGATATGCACACATATGGCACGTTGCCGACTGTTATCACCGTTCAGCCGGATCACCGGTAAACCGGCAGCAGACTGGCGCCCTGTATGGGGATCCGGTTGACTACTACTGTTTTGGGCCAGATGCGGTAGTACATATTGTCGATCCGCAGCAATGTCTCTGACCCGCTTTTTACTTCCTCCACGTAATGCCCTTTTTCTGACAGGTATGCTTCCATCGCCCCGCGTCTCCCTGCCACATCCGTTCCCAGAACCACAAAATCAACAAAAATCGCCGCTCTCCGTTCCAGAAAGGGAAAGAGCAGATTGATTCCTGCCAGGTAAGGATTGCGAAACAGACTGCGTTTCCCTTTCAGGAAAGATGTTACCATCAGTTCCAGCCCTTTATGGAATTCCTGTTTCCAGATAATATCTGCCATCTCCGCGTATGCGGCCGACGCCATACTGACAGGGTCCCCGTCAAAGCGCCCGGCCGAGGCCGTCATCGTGGTTATCTTCTCCTGGATCTGCTCCTGTTCACGCACGGAAAAAATCTCATGGATACATCCGCTTTCCCGGATCAGCCACAAAAGGCAGACACATTCTATGGTCACCGGCCCGTCGTCCAGGATTTCTCCCCGCAGACCTTCCGTGACAGACAAATATAGCCCGGCATCACTGCGGTATGCTTTTATTTCCACACCGGCCGTGACATAATCCATATCACAGCCGAGCAGATCAGGTATGATCTCCATCGCGCCGTCCGCCACAAGCCCGGCCACCATATCCTTTTCCAGACGCTGTGCCTCTTTTTTCTTCAGTTTCCGGACTCTCTCAAGTGCTGTTGTCAGTTCTGCCGAAAATGTTTCTCCTGCCCACGCCTCTTTCTGCCAAAACAAAATCTTATCCAGAAAAGCCGCTGCCGCAATTCCCCGCACAACCGCCGCCTTTGCCGCGCAATACTGCAAAGCGGGCTGCCCATCCAGACCTATGATGGCAAACTGTGAAGATAAAGTATGCTCTTTTCTCATATCATTCCCTCCCCTGTATCTCCGCCTCTGACGGATTATTTTTACTTACTACTTATCACTTACTACTTACGATTTAATTATAGCAAAAAAGAGAGGAAATGACAAGAAATTTTTAAACTTGCAGTTCTTTTACATAGTACAGCTCCGCTACTCTGTAAGCGGAACATTTTTTTGCAAATATAAGACCTGCCGCCTTGTATGCCGCTCCGTGATACCCTCTTGCCCCCGCCGGACAGGCGGCGATACAGGCGCCGCAGGAAATGCACTTTGCCGGATCCGTTTTTGCAGGACTGGCAGCGTCAATGGCCCGCATGGGACATACGCTCACACAGGCGCCGCAGCCCGTGCATGTCTTATCGGCATCCGGATGAAACGGCACACCCTGAAAAGAAGCCGCGTCATACGCCTGACTGCCCGGAAGGCGGATTTCTTCAAACCGTCTTTCCTTCCATCCCTGCAGCAGTTCTCTGCACGCTGCCGCAAATTCTGTCATCACCGCCTTATCCCTCTCATCAGGGCGGCCTGAGGCAACGGACGGGAAGATGGAATGCTGTGCCAGAAATGCCCCCGCGGCAATCACCACAAACCCCTGCGCGGTCAGAATATCTTTCATCTGCTGCAGGGCATAATCGTAGTGACGGTTCCCATAAACCGCCGCCAGAATGGCCGGTGTATGATTCCCTTTCAAATGTCTGGCCATTCCGGCGCAGATATACGGGATAAAGCCGCCATATACCGGCATGGAAAACAACAAAACATCATCCTCCATCATCTCCTGCTCCTTATCACAGGGCTGACGCAGCCAATCATAGGTTTGTATTTCCCGATCCAGCAACTGCCCGATGTATTCTGCACAGGCTCTGGTCGTCCCCTTTCCGCTGAAATATATCGTATGTAACATTGCCATGAAAGCACCTCCCTGTTCCGTTCATGCCCTTTCTTCGTTTATCCGGCAAAGATCTGTACCCAGTAAGGATATCCGGTCTCGTCCACATAATATCCCACACCGATCCGGGAATAATTGCCGCTCAGAATATTTTTTCTGTGCCCTTCGCTGTTCATCCAGCCTTCCACCACACGCTGCGGGGTGCCAAAGCCGCATGCGATATTCTCTCCTTTATAGCGTGTCCCGCCGTCAAAAGGAACCATATCCAGCGCACTGGAGCCGTCCGGCCTTACATGGGAAAATGCGATCACCAGTTCCTTTGCCCGGATATCGGCCACACTGCCCAGAGAATCATCGTACGTCAGCTCCCCTACGCCTGCCGCTTTGCGCTGCCCGTTACAAAGCTCCATGACCTGGTGATTATAGTCCATGCTGCTGATATCCGGTGTGGACGGCGCACGTCCTTCCGCCCTGCCGCACAGAAGATAATGCTGGTACAGAACTGCCGCATCCGCGCCAAGGACCGCCACGACATCAGGATTGTTTTCCGCATAATATTCCGCGTCAAACACAGTCCCGTCCTCCATCGCCACAGGCTCCGCGCAAACCGTCATACCGGCACAGACAAAGAGCATAACCGCCGCTGCCAGAGAGATCAGTTTCTTTTTCATTTTGATTTTCCTCCTCGTATATTTTGACTTTTTTGATTTTTATGAAAAAATGCAAATTGTGCTTGCAAAATCTTCCGTTACCCTTTATAATAACATACGTCAGCGAAACAGGCCGAAATAGCTCAGCTGGTAGAGCACTTCACTCGTAATGAAGGGGTCGAGGGTTCGAGTCCCTTTTTCGGCTGTTATCAAAACCTTTGCACTGCACATACAGAGCAGATGCAAAGGTTTTTTTGTTTCTGTTTTGTGACGCCTAAGCGACTTTCCTACGCATAGATCTTTGGGTTCCCATCCTATACTACCCCTCTTTTTTCATATGCACATCCATCTGCGGATACGGGATGGAAATTTTGTTTTCATCCAGCGCCAGCTTGCACGCTTCCAGAACAGCCGCACGGCCGTCCCAGTAGTCTTCATTTTTAAACCAGCAGCGTACATCAAGGACAACGGCGCTGTCCGCCAGTTCTTTGACAAATACCTTCTTGTCCAGCTCTGCAAGCACCCTCGGTTCTCCGTCCAGGACCCCCGTCAATACTTCTTTTGCCTGCTTTACATCCGCCTCATAGGAAATTCCTATCGTCACGTCCATGCGTCTTGTTGCAACGGCAGTATAGTTCGTAATATTATTATTGGCCAGAGAGCCGTTTGGCAGGGTAATGATAACATCATCCGCCGTGCGCAGCTTTGTATAAAAAAGCTGGATCTCAATAACGGTTCCTTCCTGCCCTTTGCTGCCTTCTATGATATAATCCCCTACCACAAAAGGCTTCTGAAGCAGGATAAGCACACCTCCCGCACAATTGGAAAGACTTCCCTGCAAAGCCAGGGCAAAAGCCACACCAACAGAGCCAAGCATGGCCATGACACTGGCAGCATCCAGGCCAAAGCTGATGGCAATCATCAGCACCAAAAGAGCAGTCAGACCTATGCGGATCAGAGAATCCAAAAACTGTGCCACACCTTTGTCCGCATTTGTCCGGGACAGGGATTTTGACACCAGTCTGCGCAGCAGTCCGATCATCTGCAGTCCGAGAAAAAAGACGACCGCCGCCAGTATCACGCGAATCCCCAGACCCAGCGCCTTCTCAGGCAGTTCCTGCAAAAATCTGCTGATCAGACCGATATCTGCTTCTGACAGATTAGGATCTGTCCCCTGTTCCAATAAACAAATCAACATACCAAACCTCCCGGATGATGCGGGCAGCAAAACCTGGCCGCATCACTTTTCCTATTTCTCTTTTTTAGTATTTTTCACGGAAGCTTTACCGGCTGCAGAGACTGTCTTTTTCCCGGTTTTTAATGCCTTCCCGGCTGCCTGGGATTTTTCGCTTCCCGCTGTCTTCGTTTTTTTACTCCCTGCCGTCCGGCCTGCGGCAGTTTTTTTCCCGCTCACAGCTCCTCTAACGCCGGCCGCTTTGGCAATGGAAACCGTTTTATCTTCCGTGCAGGAAAAGACTGCCACAGACAGCGGAGCACAGCGCACGGTAATGGAATATTCCCGGTGATCGCATTCGCTTGCCTTGGCCGTCTTGACCCTGGGATTTATGCGGCCGCTACCGCCATAGATTTCTGCATCCGTATTGAATATTTCCTTGAATTTACCGGCAAAGGGCACGCCGATCTTATGTGCATCCCATTCGGCATTGGCAAAATTCTCCACGATCAGCAGTATCTCATTCTCTTTCCGGCCTTTCCGCAGAAATACAAGCATGCTCTCATTGGCCGAGATATTATTGATCCACTCAAAGCCCTCGCTTTCCGTATCCAGTTCATACAGCGCCGGATGCTCCCGGTAAAAGTGGTTCAGATCCTGCATCAGCCGGTTGACTCCCTGATGGTCTTCATACTGCAGAAGATCCCACTCCACTTCCCTGTTTTCATTCCATTCGTCAAATTCTCCGATATCCTGCCCCATAAACAACAGTTTCTTGCCCGGATGCATCATCATATGGGCGAGGGTAAGGCGCAGGTTGGCAAATTTATCTCTTCGCTCTCCCGGCATCTTGCCCAGCAGGGATGCTTTGCCATGAACCACTTCATCATGGGAGAATTCCAGCATGA
The DNA here is from genome assembly GCA_910587155.1 of uncultured Lachnospiraceae bacterium. Lineage (GTDB taxonomy): Bacteria > Bacillota > Clostridia > Lachnospirales > Lachnospiraceae > VSOB01. The sequence goes on along the minus strand of CAJULA010000008.1, from coordinate 32,776 downwards.
ATTTCTCACTGTAAGCATAGATCATACTGAATGTCAGTTCTCCGTGATGATGGGAACGGAAATAGGGATCGTATTTGATATATTCCAGATAGTCATTCATCCAGCCCATATTCCATTTATAGGAGAAGCCCAGACCGCCGTCCTCCATGGAGCCGGTCACCTTGGGCCAGGCAGTGGATTCCTCCGCAATGCTGACGGCGCCGTTTCCTCTTTTTTCAATGGCGGAATTTAAATGTTTCAGAAATTCCATGGCTTCCAGATTTTCATTGCCTCCGTAAATATTGGCAACCCACTGGCCGTCCCGTTTGCCATAGTCCAGATAGAGCATGGAAGCGACTGCGTCGATACGGATACCGTCCGCATGGTACTGTTCGATCCAGAACAGTGCATTGGCAATCAGGTAGTTGGAAACTTCCGGCCGGCCGTAATTATAAATCAGTGTCCCCCAGTCCGGGTGGGAACCCTGTCTGGGATCCAGATGCTCATACAGACAGGTGCCGTCAAAATTGGAAAGCCCGTAAGTGTCTCTCGGAAAATGCGCCGGCACCCAATCCAGAATCACACCGATTCCCGCCTTGTGCATCTCATTCATAAAATACATAAAGTCTTCCGGTGAACCGTATCTGGATGTGGGCGCATAATAACCGATGATCTGATACCCCCAGGATGCGTCAAACGGATGTTCCATCACCGGCATCAGTTCTATATGTGTATATCCCATCTGCCTGACATAGGATATAATCTCGGGCGCCAGCTGACGGTAATTCAGGTAAGGGAGCACCTCTTCGCCGCCATCTTCCTGCTGGTTCTTTTCATTGTCCTCATCTTTCCTGCCTGCATCTGCCCGTTTAAAGGAGCCAAGATACAGTTCATAGATACTGATGGGCGCGTCTTTCTCCTGTTTTTTTCCGCGTTCTCTGATCCAGGCGTCATCCTCCCAGGCAAAGCCGGAAATATCCGCTGTCACCGAAGCTGTCCCAGGTCTGAGTTCCGCCCGAAAAGCATACGGATCCGCCTTCAGATAAGTAAGACCGCCTTTGGCCTTGATCTCAAACTTATAGTTTTCCCCGCTGCCGACATCCGGCAGAAACAGTTCAAAGATTCCGGAATCCCACAATCTGCGCATCTGATGTGTCCGTCCGTCCCAATTGTTAAAATCGCCGACCACACTGACACGGATCGCTTCAGGCGCCCAGACGGCAAAATGTGTGCCGGCCACACCGTCCACGGTCATGGTATGGGCACCCAGAACCTGATAAATGGTATAATGTACCCCTGCATGGAACTTTTCGGTATCTTTTCTGGTTATGATGGGATCATACCGGTACACTTCTTTCTTTCTTACTTCCTTTGTACCGTCATTGACAAGGTATTCGTAGGAAAAATCCGCCTTTTCCGGAACAAGCACCGCATAAAATCCCGCGCTGTCAGCGCATTCCATGGGATAAGCCTTAGAACCGTCCGCACTGCGGACCGTCACGGACTTGGCATCCGGGAAAAAAGCCTGGATCAGCAGTTTGCTGCCCGCCCGGTGCGCTCCCAGCAGCCTGTGGGGATCATCACTTTCCGAATACACGATTTCTTCAATATCCCGCCAGTTCATCAGTTTATACAATTTGTCATTCATTTTTATCTTCCTCTCTATGTCCTATTCTTCAATCCGGTGGATCAGAAGGCCGCTGCGCAGTTTTGGTTCAAACCAGGTGGACTTGGGCGGCATTAAAAGCCCTGCATCGGATACCGCAAACAGTTCCGAAATCGAAGTGGGATACATGGCAAAAGCCACCCTGCAATCCGTGCCCACTCTCCTCTCCAGCTCCGTCAGCCCCCGGATACCGCCTGCAAAATCAATCCTCTCGTCCGTCCGGGGATCACCGATACCAAGTATGGGCGTCAGCAGCTCCTTCTGCAAAATGGAGACGTCCAGTTGTCCCACCGGGTCATTCCCGCCCGCATCGACCAATGTGGTCAGTTTGTACCAGGTATGTCCCAGATACATGGTAATCTCTCCCTTTTTGCAGGGCGCCGTCGCCTGCGCGCCCAGATTTTCCACACGGAAACGCTCCGAAACTTTTTCCAGGAAACCCGCTTCGCTGTAACCGTTCAAATCCCTCACCAGACGATTGTAAGCCATAATCATCAGCTGATCATCCGGAAACAGTACCGACAGGAAATAATTGAATTCCTCGCGGCCGGTATACTCAGGATACTTCTCCCTTCTTTTTTGCGCCACCTTCACTGCGGAAGCACACCGATGATGCCCGTCTGCAATATAAATCTCCCGCACCCTGCCAAATGCCTCACCGATCATGCGGATGCTCTCCCGATCCAGAATCCGCCATACTCTGTGGCGAATATCGTCAGGCGAAATAAAATCATACAGGGCCGCCTCTTCCTTCGCCCGCTCCACCTGCGCGTTGATCTCTTCCCGGGAACGATATGCCAGAAAGATGGGACCGGTCTGGGCACTGCACACATCCACATGGCGGATACGGTCCTCTTCCTTTTCCGCTCTTGTATTCTCATGCTTCTTAATGACCTGGCTCTGGTAATCATCCACACTGGCGCAGGCCGCTATCCCCGTCTGCGTGCGTCCCTCCATAGTCAGTTCATATATGTAATAGCCTGGCTCTTCCTCCTGCATCAACTGCCCTGCCTCCATCATTTCCAGAAGCATCTCCCTTGCCTTCTCATAGACTTGCGGATCATACATATCCATATCTGCGGGAAACTGTGTCTCCGGGCGGTCGATCCGCAGGAAGCTTAACGGATTTATCTGCGTTTCCCTGCGTGCCTCCCCGCGGCTGTACACATCATAGGGAAGGGCGGCAATTTTTTCTTCCAGTCCTGCCCGGGGGCGGACTGCACGAAAAGGTCTGATATCTGCCATCTTTTATCCTCACAATCTTTTATGTAATCTGAGCCAATCAGGTCTTTTTCCATTTTATCAAATCCGTCGTCCGAATACAATTCGTTTTTGACAGAAAAAATAATTGATGCTACAATAATAAAACGTAACAGAGCAGACAATCTCTGTGATATGTGGAATATCGGGACAAAAATGATCTTTTCAAAAAAATGCAGGAAACAGGAAAGGAATGATCCGAAATGACAAAAGAACAGGAAGCCATGCTGGCGCGCATCAACCTCTATGCGGAGCAGGTCATGGCGGATATTGACCCTCAGAAAACCCCCATTTCCGTCCAGCTGGAAAAACTCAGACCGATGATGGAGAGGATCGCATCGGAGCAGGGACGGCCTCTGGAAGATATCTTCATTGAATATATGGATCTGGCCAGTGAATTTTCCGTGGAGAAAGCAAAGCAGTGTAACAAAGACTATCTGGATTTTGACATGTCCCCAGAAGATACTTACCGATCTCACTGACAGGGCAGAATATTTTTTATTTCCACGGCCAATGAGACAGATGGCCGCCGCAAGGTTTAAAGACCCTCAGGCCTGCTGCATTGCAAGTTTAATGCTCCGTCAGCTTGCCTGAGGGTCTTTGACTGCCCCGGATTACAGGTGAGGCGGACATGCCTGCGTCTCTCTATTTTACGACACGCACCCGGAACACGCCGTCTATCTTTTCCAGTGTTTCTATAATCTCTTCTGTTACCGGAGATTCCACATCAATCATCGTATAAGCCACTTCTTTTCTTGACTTATTGGTCAGATCGGAAATGTTGATGCCGTTGCCGCCCAGCGCAGCGGTGAATTTTGCAATCATATTGGTAACATTTTTATGGAAAATGGCAATGCGGCCCGCTTTGTCACACACACCCATATCGCAGTTTGGATAGTTCACACTGTTTCTGATATTCCCGTTTTCGAGATATTCCATCATCTCTTTGACGGCCATCCGGGCACAATTGTCTTCCGATTCTTCCGTGGACGCTCCCAGGTGCGGGATGACGATACAGCCTTCCTGCCCTGCCGTAGTCGCATTGGCGAAATCGGACACATATTTCCTTATTTTGCCGGAAGCAATGGCGGCCAGCACCGCTTTCTCGTCCACCAGCAAATCTCTGGCAAAGTTTAACAGAATCACGCCGTCCTTCATTTTAGACAGAGCCGCTTCATCAATCATGCCTTTCGTGGCATCCATCAGCGGTACATGGATGGTAATGATATCACACTCCGTATAAATCTCATCCACGTTCAGCACATGCTTCACATCCCGGCTCAGGTTCCAGGCCGCATCTACGGAAACATAGGGATCATAGCCGTACACTTCCATTCCCAGATGCTTTGCCACATTGGCCACTCTGACACCGATGGCGCCCAGACCGATGATGCCAAGCTTTTTATTTTCAATTTCCGTACCTGCAAATTTCTTCTTTTCTTTTTCCGCAGCCTTGCCCACATCCTCATTGTCCGCCTGCGATTTGACCCATTCGATACCGCCCACGACATCACGGGAAGCCAGCAGCATACCTGCGATAACCAGTTCTTTTACGCCATTGGCATTGGCACCCGGCGTATTAAACACCACAATTCCTTTTTCGGAGCACCTCTCCAGCGGAATATTATTTACACCGGCCCCTGCTCTCGCCACCGCAAGAAGTCTGTCTGAAAACTCCATGTCATGCATGGCGGCGCTTCTGACTAAAATACCGTCCGCCTGCGCTGCTTCTTCAGTCTCTTTAAAATTATCACGGAATCCATCCAGTCCCACCTTGGCAATGGGATTCATACAATAGTACTGAAACATTACAGATTCTCCTTCTCAAATTTTTTCATAAACTCCACAAGAGCCTGCACGCCGGAAAGCGGCATGGCATTATAAATGCTGGCGCGCATACCGCCCACACTTCTGTGCCCTTTCAGATTTTCCAGTCCTGCTTCTTTGGCTTCTTTTACAAATTTCGCATCCAGATCGGTATCTCCGGTCACAAAAGGCACATTCATCAAGGACCGGTCTTTCTTTTCCACCGTCCCCTGAAACAGCCGGCTTTCATCCAGAAAATCGTACAGAAGCTTTGCCTTCTCTTCGTTGCGCTCTTTCATCACAGACAGACCGCCCATTTTCTTCAGCCATTTGAAGACTTTGCCGCAGATATAGATACCGTAGGCCGGCGGTGTATTGTAGAGGGAATCCGCATCCGCATGGGTCTTGTATTTCAGCATCGTCGGCGTACCGGGCAATACATCTTCGGTAATCAGATCTTCGCGGATGATCACGATAACCACACCTGCCGGGCCGATATTTTTCTGTACGCCGCCGTAGATCACGCCATATTTTGTCACATCCACCGGCTCAGACAGAAAACAGGATGACACATCTGCCACCAGTGTCTTGCCTTTTGTGTTGGGCAGCTCTTTGAACTTCGTGCCGTAAATCGTATTGTTTTCACATATGTAGACATAGTCCGCGTCCTCGGATATGGGCAGGTCGGAGCAATCGGGAATGTAGGAAAAGGTCTTATCCTCACTGGACGCAATTTTGTTTGCCTTACCATACAGGCACGCTTCCTGGTATGCCTTTTTGGCCCACTGTCCTGTCACGATATAATCCGCCACTTTATGTTTCATCAGGTTCATGGGAATCATGGCAAACTGCTGACTGGCACCGCCCTGCAAAAAAAGCACCTTATAATTGTCAGGGATGTTCATCAGTTCCCGCAGATCCGCTTCCGCCTCTTTGATGATCGTATCATACGCTTTGGAACGGTGACTCATTTCCATGACTGACATTCCCGTTCCCCTGTAGTCAAGCATCTCCTCTGCGGCTTCTCTCAAAACTTCTTCAGGCAGTACCGCCGGGCCTGCAGAAAAATTATAAACTCTGGACATGAATCTTCCTCCTCAAGATCATATTATAAAAAACCTACAGGTTTTATTGTAACGTGATTGCATGGAAACGTCAATCTTTTTCATTTCCGTCCTGGCCGCTTCTACGCCTGCTTTTTCTTTTTCTTCTTCGGCTCCGGAAGCTGCTCGTACATCGATTCCATCAGCTTCTTTAAAAAGGATCTATCCTCCAGGTTAACCACGAGCAGCATCTCTTTGGCCCCCTGGTAAGGAATCTCATATTCCGCCTCCGGCATCAGAGAAACTGCCGCCTCCACGGGTTTTACAAGGAAGCGGTCGTCGTAAATGCCGCCCACCACTTTGCCGCGATAATAGATGACATATTCGCCCATCATCGCCCGGCTGGAAACATCTCCTGCTTCCGATAACTGTTCCAGAACAAACTCCACATATTCTTTCCGGGATGCCATGCTCTCTGTTCTCCTTTGTCTTTTTCTATACGCGGCGGGCTGCCAGGTCGTCGCCGTCAAAAGCTTCACTGATGGCGCCGCCGGGGGATACCATGGGAAATACCTTATCGTCTTTGGGGATCACACATTCGATCACTACCGGACCGTCTGCGCGGATTGCTTTCTCCAGGGCAGGGGCCACCTCTTCTTTTTTCGTCACGCGGATCGCAAGGCATCCCAGCCCTTCGGAAACTTTGCAGAAATCGACTTTGTCTTCCAGTACGGTCTGGGAATAGCGCTGTCCGTAAAACAGTGTCTGCCACTGGCGCACCATGCCCAGCACATGATTATTTATCACAACCTGAATGATGGGGATATTGTACCTGCTGGCAGTGGCCAGCTCATTCAGATTCATGCGAAAACAGCCGTCACCTGCAATGTTGATGCATATCTTCTCCGGACACCCCGTCTTTGCACCAATGCAGGCACCCAGGCCATATCCCATGGTTCCCAGGCCGCCCGAGGACAGAAAACTTCTCGGCTGTGTATATTTATAATATTGCGCGGCCCACATCTGATGCTGTCCCACATCTGTGGTAATGATGGCATCGCCTTTTGTGATCCGATCAATCTCTTCTATGATATAAGGACAGGAAAGTTCACTTTTCTCATATTTGAGCGGAAATTGTTCCTTCAGTTCCAGTATATGCGCATGCCATTTTGGATGACTCATCTGGTCAATCTTTTTGTTCAGCAGAGTCAATACCTCTTTCAGATCTCCCACGATGGACGTATCCGTTTTTATATTTTTATTGATTTCGGCAGCGTCGATATCTATATGGAGCACTCTGGCGCCGGAAGCAAATCTTTTGGCATTGCCCACGACTCTGTCAGAAAATCTTGCCCCCAGAGCGATAAGCAGGTCACATTCACTGACTCCCAGATTGGAAGTCTTGGTTCCGTGCATGCCGATCATACCGGTATACATTTCATCTCTGCCGTCAAACGCACCTTTTCCCATCAGGGTATCGCACACAGGAGCATCGATTCTGCGGGCAAACTCCCGTACTTCCTCACAGGCCCCCGAGATGATGGCGCCGCCGCCCAGATAGATATAAGGACGCTTCGCCTCTCTGATCAGCGTCAGAGCCGCCTCGATATCCTCCTGTGTGTACTTCGCGGAAGAAGGGAGCTCGCACGGCGGCACTTTTGTATATTCATAAACCGCCGCCGTCACATCCTTCGTGATATCCACCAGCACCGGGCCGGGACGTCCTGATCTGGCAATACCAAATGCCTTGCGGATGGTGTCTGCAAGAATGGAAATATCCTTTACGATATAGCCGTGTTTTGTAATGGGCATTGTGACACCCGCAATATCCACTTCCTGGAAGGTATCTTTTCCCAGAAGCGGCAGGTTCACATTGGCAGTAATGGCCACCATGGGAACACTGTCCATATAGGCAGTGGCAATGCCTGTCACCAGATTGGTGGCACCGGGGCCACTGGTTGCCATACATACGCCTACTTTTCCCGTGGCTCTCGCATAGCCGTCCGCCGCATGGGCAGCGCCCTGCTCATGAGATGTCAGGATATGTCTGATTTCCTTCTGCTGATAAAGGGCGTCATAGATATTTAAAATCGTGCCGCCGGGATAACCGAATACGGTATCCACGCCCTGTTCCAATAAACACTGTATTACGATCTGCGCGCCTGTAAGCTGCATGAGATTCCCTCCTGTTTTGTTTTTCTGCGGTGTCGGTCGTCAGTTGTCGGTGTGGCGCCCTGCTCAGATTTCCAGTATGGCGCCACGATTGCCGCTTGTTACCAGTTCCCGGTATCGCGCCAGATAGCCGGTCGTTACCTTCGGCTCTCTTGGCTGCCATTTCTTCTTCCTCTCTGCCATTTCTTCTTCCGAAACCTTTACGTCCAGCCGGTTGCCCGGAATATTAATGCTGATGATATCCCCCTCTTCCACCAGTGCAATAGGGCCGCCCACTGCCGCCTCAGGCGAAACATGACCGATGGAAGCGCCTCTGGAAGCGCCGGAAAATCGTCCGTCCGTAATCAGCGCTACGGAGGAGCCAAGGCCCATACCGGCGATGGCGGAAGTGGGGTTGAGCATTTCGCGCATCCCCGGGCCGCCCTTTGGCCCTTCATAGCGGATCACGACCACATCACCGGCCTTGATCCTGCCGCCTGTTATGGCCTCGATGGCATCTTCTTCACAGTCAAAGACTCTGGCCGGGCCTTCATGCACCATCATTTCCGGCACCACCGCAGAGCGCTTCACCACGCCGGAGTCCGGCGCCAGATTGCCTTTCAGTACGGCAATCCCGCCTGTCTCGGAATAGGGATGTTCCACGGGACGGATCACTTCCGGATCTTTGTTCACACACCCGCTGATATTTTCTCCGACGGTTCTGCCGGTCACGGTCGGCAGGTCGGTATATAACAGGTCCTTTTTCGTCAGTTCATTCATCACGGCATACACGCCCCCGGCCTCATTGAGATCTTCCATATAGGTGGGGCCTGCCGGCGCCAGATGACACAGATTCGGGGTTTTGGCAGACAGTTCGTTGGCAATGTCCAGATTCAGCTCCACGCCGGCTTCATGGGCAATGGCAGGAAGATGCAGCATGGAATTGGTCGAGCATCCCAGTGCCATATCGACCGTCAGCGCATTGAGAAACGCCTTTTCCGTCATAATATCCCGGGGCTTTATATCCTGCTCCACCAGTTTCATGATCTGCATGCCCGCATGCTTTGCCAGACGGATCCTCTCGGAGTAAACGGCGGGGATGGTGCCGTTGCCCCCAAGGCCCATGCCGAGGGCTTCTGTCAGGCAGTTCATGGAATTGGCCGTATACATGCCGGAACAGGAGCCACAAGTAGGGCATACCTTTTCCTCAAATTCCGACAGATCTTCCATGGTCATCGTCCCCGCTGCCACACTGCCCACCGCTTCAAACATGGAAGAAAGGCTTCTCTTTTCCCCCTTCACACGGCCTGCCAGCATGGGGCCGCCGGAAACAAAAATAGTGGGGATATTGATCCGTGCCGCCGCCATCAGAAGGCCCGGCACATTTTTATCACAGTTTGGCACACACACCAGTCCGTCAAAACCATGTGCCATTGCCATGCATTCCGTACTGTCCGCGATCAGATCTCTGGTGACAAGGGAATACTTCATGCCAATATGTCCCATGGCAATCCCGTCACATACCGCGATGGCCGGAAATACCACAGGCGTACCGCCTGCCATGGCCACCCCCATCTTCACCGCCTCCACGATCTTATCCAGGTTCATATGCCCCGGAACGATCTCATTATAGGAACTGACAATACCGATCAGCGGGCGCTCCCGCTCTTCCTGTGTATAACCAAGTGCATTAAACAGGCTTCGGTGAGGCGCCTGCTGTACCCCTTTTTTAACTGAATCACTTCTCATACGCTTGTTTCTCCTATTTATAGTTCCGCTGCGTTCCTTCTGCTGCCCTTTCCCGGGGAAGGATTTCCGTTTTTTATTTTTGTGTGATATGTTCTGCGATCAGGCGGCCCATTTCGCGGCAGCCGGTCTGTCGGCAGCCGGGGGACATGATATCTGCGGTACGCCAACCCTCTTTGAGCACTTCCTTTACCGCCCGGTCGATGGCATCGGCCTCCGCGTCCAGGTCAAAGCTGTAGCGGAGCATCATGGAGGCGGAGAGGATTGTCGCAATGGGGTTGGCGATGTCCTGACCCGCAATATCCGGCGCGGAACCGTGGCTGGGCTCGTAGAGGCCGAATTTGGTGTCATTTAAGCTGGCGGACGCCAGCATACCGATTGAACCGGTTACCATACTGGCCTCATCGGAAAGAATATCACCGAACATATTTTCCGTCAGAATGACATCAAACTGCGCCGGATCTTTCACAAGCTGCATGGCGCAATTGTCCACAAGCATATGCTCCAGTGTCACGTCCGGATAATCCGCGGCCACTTCTTCCACGACCGCTCTCCAGAGTCTGGAAGAATCCAGCACATTGGCCTTGTCCACGCTCGTCACTTTTTTCTTTCTCTTGCGGGCAATCTCAAATCCCTTGACGGCAATCCGTCGAATCTCCGCTTCATTATAAATAAGCGTATCTACCGCATGGCGCAGCCCGTTCTCCTGATAGCTTTTTCGTTCCCCAAAATAAAGGCCGCCCGTCAGTTCACGCATGATCATCATATCAAAGCCGCCCCTGCGTACTTCCCCGCGCAGGGGACAGGCATCGGCCAGTTCTTCATATAATATGGCAGGACGCAGGTTGGCAAACAGATTCAGTGCTTTGCGGATTCCCAAAAGTCCCGCTTCCGGCCGCTTCTCCGGAGGTAGTTTATACCACGGTGATCTGGTAGTATCCCCGCCGATGGAACCCATCAGCACCGCGTCCGCGGCCTTCGCGTCCGCAATCGCCTCCTGCGTCAGCGGGACACCGTGCACATCAATGGATGCGCCCCCCATCAGAATATCCTTATAGGTAATCTCATGTCCGTAGAGCGCCGCAGCCCTGTCCAGCACCGCCTTCGCCTGTGTCACAATTTCCGGCCCGATACCGTCTCCCGGTATACAAACAATATTCAAATGCATATTCTCACTCTCCCATATCCTATTCTGATACTCTGCCCGCAAAGGCGCAGACTGCATGTGCCATTATCAGTTTATCATATACGCCGGATTCTTAACAATGCATAATAGTTATGCATGTGATAACTCTGCATTATAGATGATTTCTGCCGCAGCCATGACCCGGCATACCATGGATAATGCCCCATATGGTATGTTTGTCAGACCACACAGGGCATTCAATATCCGTCCTATCAGGAAAGCGTCCCTCCCTGCATTTATTTTTCAAAAGCCTTTTCAACCTGGGCAATCGCTGTTTTCTGCATGGGAATACGGCAGTTTTTGTTATTCCCAAATTCCACGATCACTGTGTCATCCGTAATATCAATTACAATCCCATAAAAGCCGCTGGTTGTCAGGATACTGTCGCCGATCTCCAGCGAAGACAGCATGGCGCCCACCCTTTTCTGCTCTTTTTTCTGAGGGCGTATCATCATAAAATAAAGGAATGCCGCGATCAGAACCACATAAATGATCAAAATCGTGCCTGAACCCTCAACACCCTGCGCCGTCAATAAGATACCCATAATCTTCCTCCTGATTTACACTGATGCATTTTTCGTTACCGCGGGCAGAAAGCCAGGCGGCTTGCCTGCAATCCGGCTGCTGCCGCGGGGCAGATCACCGAAAAATGCTGTCTTATAGTTTTGGTATCCGCGCCGCGGATACCGTCTGAAATACAACCTAACGAATATCATACCTAAAAAAGGACATTTCAGCAAGTCTTTTCTGTATAAATTGTGAATCGTAATAATTGCAGGAGCAGGCCTGCCATATTCAGGCCCCGTTTTCCGCTCCCCGCTCCATGCCTTCCAGTTTTTCCTTTTTATAGGCAGCAAAACGCCCTTCCTCAAGCGCTGTCCGTATTTCCGCCATCATAGTATTGTAAAAGGTAAGATTATGCAGTACACAAAGACGCATGCCCAGCATTTCTTTCGCCTTCAGCAGATGCCTGATATAGGCTCTGGTATATCTGCGGCAGGCAGGGCAATCGCAGCCTTCTTCTATGGGACGGTCATCTGCCTCATACTTCGCATTAAACAGATTTAATTTGCCCAGATTGGTATAGACATGTCCATGGCGCCCGTTTCTGGAAGGGTAGACACAGTCAAAAAAATCCACCCCCCGCTCGACACCTTCCAGAATATTGGCCGGTGTGCCCACACCCATCAGATAGGTAGGACGGTCCGCCGGCAGATGGGGCACTGTCTCTTCCAGGATATGATACATCTCCTCATGTGTCTCTCCCACTGCCAGCCCGCCGATGGCATAGCCGTCCAGTTCAAGCTGTGTGATCCTGTCGGCATGTTCTTTGCGGATATCGGCAAAGACCGCCCCCTGATTGATACCGAACAAAAGCTGCTGCCGATTGAGCGTAGCCTCCTGATCATTGAGACGTGCCATCTCCTTCTGACAGCGCACAAGCCATCTGTATGTGCGATCCACGGAAGCCTGCACATAAGTCCGGTCTGCCCGGCTTGACGGACACTCATCAAAAGCCATGGCTATCGTCGAAGCCAGATTGGACTGGATCTGCATGCTCTCCTCCGGTCCCATAAAGATCTTTCTGCCGTCGACATGGGAATGGAAGCAGACCCCTTCTTCCCTGATCCTGCGCAGCCCTGCCAGGGAAAACACCTGGAATCCCCCCGAGTCGGTCAGAATGGGCCGGTTCCAGGACATAAACTTATGCAGACCTCCCATTTTTCTGATCAGCTGATCTCCCGGCCGCACATGCAGATGATACGTATTGGAGAGCTCCACCAGTGTGCCGATGTCCTCCAAATCCTGCGTGGAAACGGCGCCTTTAATGGCGGCCACGGTTCCCACATTCATAAAAACCGGCGTCTCGATCACGCCATGTACCGTATACAGCTGTCCCCGTTTCGCCCGTCCTTCTCTTGCAAGAAGCCGATACTCTGCTTTTTTCATCTTCTTTTACAGACTGTCAAGAAATTCTTCCAGACAGATTCCTTTCTCTTTCATCACTGCCGCCGCTTCTTTTCCCACATATCTGAAATGCCACGGCTCATATTCGATTCCTGTTATGTACTCTTTTCCCCGCGGATAGCGAAGTGTAAAGCCATATTCATAGCTGTGTGCCTGCAGCCACTTGCCCGCCTCCGTCTCACTGAATCCTTCATTCAGCATATAATAGGTAGTGCACACAATATCCAGGGCCAATCCGATCTGATGTTCACTGGCTCCCGGAACCGTGACTGCCTGAGAAGAAATCTTATAGGCATCAATATAACTCATCCCTTTGTCCATATACGCTTTCACCTTACGGGCAAACAGCACCTTCTGCCGGTTCAGGTCACGATAGGGGGAGCAGATCACCAGATTGATGCCGTCGTCCCTGGCCGCCTGCAGCATGGCCAGCAGATCGTCTATAATCCGCTTGTCACACTTCATGGACCCTTTGATTGTCCCCAGTTCGAACGTATAATCTTCCGGAATGGGGTGCTGCTTGTTAATCAGCAGCAGGCGCCAGTCATCTCTGTCAAATACCGCATCTTCCGTGGAAACATCTGCCGCAGGCACCGTCTGCTCTGCAGTCTTGCCCGTCTCTTCCAGGATTTCATCCAATGTGTATTTGTCCACATCGCCTACATGCTCCAGTTCCGCATCCTCATAACCGTCCATCACATCGGCATCATCCAGCAGACCGGCCTCTTCCACTGTTATCTCCCATGCAGAAGCGGTCTTCGTTTCCTCCCCGTCTTCGAAGAAATCCGCTTCCTTGTCCGGACTCTCACTGTCTGCCTGCAGGGCCTGCGGGGCATCCGAAAAAAGCGGAAACGAAAAACTGCTGCTCAGTACAAAAAAAAGCAGCACAGCAGGCAGAGAAGCAGATTTCTTTTCATGCGCACCGAAATAATCTGCCACTCTGCCGCAAAGCCTGAGCACTGCCGACATGGGGCGCAATCCCCCGCCGCCCCATTGCCGCTTTTCTTTCTGAGGAACAGCTCTGCTGTCCGTTTTTTCCTTTGTAAACTGCTCCATTCCAATTCCCCGCCCCGGTCTGTCTCATATTTATCTATCTTACCATAGATCAGGGACAGTTCTCAATCCCTTTTGGGAAAGAATTTGTCTCTCCCTCTCTTCTTGACTTTCCAACCCCCATCATAGTATCATAAGGAATACATTTGACGATTACATCACGAAAAAGCAGGAGGAGAAAATGGCAGGTTCAATTTACGGAAAATGTTTCAGGATCACTACATGGGGAGAATCTCACGGGCCGGCGCTTGGTGCGGTTATAGACGGATGCCCGGCAGGACTGGCCCTGGACGAAGAAGATATTCAGACCTGGCTGAACCGGCGCCGGCCCGGACAGACCGCGATCTCTACGCCACGCAAAGAAGCAGATCAGGTACGAATCCTGTCAGGTGTGTTTGAAGGGCGTACAACGGGAACGCCCATCTCCCTGATGGTGGAAAATACCGCCCAGAAATCCGCGGATTACAGCCAGATCGCATCCTGTTACCGGCCCGGACACGCTGACTACACCTTTGACCGGAAATACGGGTTCAGGGACTATCGGGGCGGCGGACGTTCTTCCGGCCGGGAGACCATCGGTCGGGTGGCCGCAGGCGCCATCGCATCCAAAATTCTGAAGACGCTGGGGATTGATCTCTGGGCCTATACCCGATCCATCGGCCCCATAAGTATATCCGACGAGCGCTTTGACCGGGAAGCCTCTCTGCAAACCGCCACCGGTATGCCGGATTATACGGCCGACCGGGAAGCGGAGGCATATCTGAAACGCTGTATGCAGGAAAAGGATTCCATCGGCGGTGTCATAGAATGTCGGATCGACGGACTGCCGGCCGGTATCGGAGAAACGGTTTTTGACAAGCTCGATGCCTGTCTGGGAAAAGCCATTCTGTCTGTCGGAGCAGTCAAGGCATTTGAGATCGGGGACGGATTTTTGGCAGCCAGAGCCAGAGGTTCTGAGAATAATGACGCTTTTGTCATGGCAGGAGAAAAGGTAACGAAAAAAACAAATCATGCCGGAGGAATTCTGGGCGGCATGAGCGACGGTTCTCAGGTTCTGCTGCGCGCCCATATTAAGCCCACCCCTTCCATATTCCGTTCTCAGGAAACCGTAAACAGGGACGGAACAAACAGGATGCTGCAGATCGGCGGGCGCCATGACCCGGTTATCGTGCCCCGCGCAGTCGTCGTGGTGGAAGCGATGGCAGCGCTGACAGTGACCGACCTGCTGTTTGAGAATATGTACGCACGGATGGATGGGGTAACGGGATTTTATAAAACGCCTACCGCGGAATAATGAGCAGTACACTGAGAAGGAATTTTCTGTCCCCGGCCGTTACATGCACCGCGCCATGATACTTTTCGGTCACTGCTTTGATATTGGCCAGTCCGGTTCCCCGGACGGGCAGCTCAGACCCCTGATAACTGTTCTCAATTTCCAGCAGGATAAAGTCCCCCTGTATCCGTCCTTTCACATGGATATATTTCTCTTCCCCGGCTTCCATTTTGACACAGGCATGGATGGCATTGTCCAGAGCATTTGACAGGATAATACAGAAATCAATATCCCGCACCGTGCAGGGATACGGCAAAAGCAGGGAGCAGTCTGTTTCCATGCCCATACTTGCGGCTATCCCCAGCTTATTTCCCAGCAGAATATCGACGACCGGATGATTGGTATTGCATGGAAAAAACATCTCTTCCATCCTCTCTTTCATATCGCCGAGATAATCCGATGCCTGCTCCGCATTTCCGCTGCACAGAAGTTCCTTTAACACTGTCATATGATTTTTGATGTCGTGACGGAAGGACTTTGTTTTTTCATAGCGTGCTTTCGCCTCCTGCACATATTGGTTCAGGAAATGTTCTTCCCATGCAAGCAGGGAAAGTTCCGTATTCAGGCGGAAATTTTCCTGCAGCTTTTTATAAGCAAACAGCATACAGAACAGACTCGCCATGCCCAGAAGCTGTATCACCAGTACCTGACCGGCATATACATATCCGTTGCCCACATCTGCATACGCACTGATGACAGACTTACTATATTCCCCCATTAGAAATAGCATCAGCACCGGCGTTAAAACCATCAGCACATACTGCCTTTTTTCCGTTGCATAACAGGAAAAATGCCGGCAGAGAGTCCGATAGCAAAAAGCCGCCACAGGCAAAGCCAAATACCCCGCTGCCATAAACACAATGCCGATGAGGCGTTGGTCAAACGGCTGCATCAACGGATATAAAATGCCCAGCAAGGCATTAACAATACCAAAACTGAGCTGCATAATCACAATTGTCAGTGACGAATACAGGATAACCGACACACGTTCTGCGTGACATAAGAAAATCCCGCCCAGGGAAAGCAGCAGGATATAGACTGCAAACTCAGCCATGCTGCCGCCCGGTGTCACCTGCATCGCAAACAGCCAGCACAGGGCAAACAGCAGATAGTAACCCACTTTTACTTTCTTCTTCAGAAATCCGGTCAGAAAGTAAAATCCGGCCAACGCCTGCATGCATCCCATCACAGACTCATTAAAAAAGTCCATATAAGCTTCCCACATCATATTTCCACACACAACTCCCTCTCTCCATATAAAAAGCACCAGCCGTATCTGACTGATGCCTTTTGTCACTATAAATTCCTGGAATCAAAACGCTTCTCTGCCAACCCCCATGTCCCAAAGCTCGTCCACATAGTTGTCAACCCACTTTACCCCATGCGCTGACCAGTCCTGCCGCTCTTTTGGCCTGACATGAACGGAGTCAAGGTGTGGCTACCATAAAACCAGCCGGGCAGGCGGTGCTTCATAGATCCCATTGATCATCGCCATATCCTCCGGATAACGAAACCAAAGGGACAGATCAGGATCAGAATGTTCCCGCCGCCACCGGGCGAATTCAGAAATAAAGTTCTTGTATTTCGGCATGTTAAGATTCCCGAAAACATCCTCCGGCAGCAGAATCTGAGCCAGACAGTATAGCCCGTGGGCCAGGGTACAGAAAGGACGCACCCCCAGCACGTGTCTCTGATCTCTGGGATAACTCTTGCACACGGCAAGCAAATCCTCACTGCCTCTGTCCATATCGCCGCTCTCCAAATCCAGAAGGAAGGAAAGCATCGCTTTTTCCAGCAGACTGGACTTCTTCTCTAAAAATCGCTCCGCTTCGGGAACGGCCCATTCCAATACGGCCTTATCCCGCTGCCACAGCCCGATCAGCATATGGGCCGCAACGGGGAAAAAGGGGGAGTGGAAATTTTTTACCCTGACAAGCTCCGGGGGCAAGATCCGCTCCATGGCCAGGATATTTCCACAGGCAAAACATTCCAGCATACAGTGGAAATTCTTTTCATAATGATATCCGCCATAGATGCTGGGCATCATGCCCGCTTTGCCCCGCTGATTCATCACCCGGCACAGTCCAGGCCAGTCTGCGTTTCGAATGCATTCCTCCATCCAGGCATTCCAGTCCTTCGGTTCCGGGGCCAGAGAGGAGAAGGATATTCTCTGGTTGCTGAGCAAATAGCGCAGCCGCTCCTTGGCTTCTTCTTCCTTGCCCTCATAGGAGAATTTTTCCATAATGATCCGGTATCTTTCCTGCATAAGCGCAGATATTGCCTGTAACTCCATAGATTTTCTCTCCTGGCAGACTGTTGTAATCATCAGTTATTGATCAGCTTATCCTCATCGCTCCAGCTGTACAGCTTCCTGATCTCCTCTCCGATCACTTCTGACGGATGTTCACTCGCTCTCTTTCTCATCGCGCGGAAATGTACCTGTTTGCCCGCATCTGACATATCAAGCAGAAACTCTTTGGCAAACGTACCGTCCTGAATGTCGGACAGAATCTTCTTCATCGCCTTTTTGGTCTCTTCCGTAATGATCTTGGGCCCGGTAACGTAATCACCATATTCCGCTGTATTGGATATGGAATAGCGCATGCCGGAAAAACCGGACTGATAAATCAGATCCACGATCAGTTTCATTTCATGGATACATTCAAAGTAAGCATTTCGCGGATCATAGCCTGCTTCCACCAGAGTCTCAAAACCCGCCTGCATAAGCGCGCATACACCGCCGCACAGAACTGCCTGTTCGCCAAACAGATCGGTCTCTGTCTCCGTACGGAAGGTAGTCTCCAAAACGCCCGCTCTGGCACCACCGATGCCAAGTGCATACGCAAGCGCCAGATCCTTTGCCTTCCCCGTGTAGTCCTGCTCCACTGCGATCAGACAGGGCACACCCTTCCCTTCCTGATATTCGCTTCTTACCGTATGGCCCGGCCCCTTGGGAGCGATCATGGTCACATCCACATTGGCAGGCGGTACGATACATCCGAAATGAATGTTAAAGCCATGGGCGAACATAAGCATATTACCCTCTTCAAGATTAGGTTCGATATCATTCTTATAAAGAGCAGCCTGCTTTTCATCATTGATCAGAATCATAATGATGTCTGCCCTGCCAGCAGCCTCGGCAGCCGTAAATACCTCAAATCCCTGCTCCTGTGCCCGCTTCCAGGACTTCGAGCCCTCATAAAGGCCGATGATAACATGACAGCCTGACTCTTTCAGATTCAGGGCATGGGCATGTCCCTGGCTGCCGTAGCCAATAATCGCGATCGTCTTCCCTTCCAGTAAAGAAAGATTGCAGTCTTCCTGATAATAAATGTTTGCCATTTTGGAGTCCTCCTATTTAAAGTTCCGCATCTACACTCCCAACCCCCTGCCCCGGAATTGATTCCCGGCCGCCTTCGCGTCCCTGAATCAATTCGGGGTTGTCCGTTTCAATGCTGGTTTTAAAGTTCCGCATCTGCACTCGCTTGCTTTTTTAATCTTTAAAATATACAACGTTTTCCACGCCTCTGCCCAGGCCGGCGATTCCGGTTCTGGCAAGTTCCAGTATCTCATAGCCGTCCAGCAGGCTTAAAAAGGCTTCTATCTTGGCCTGGTTCCCTGTCAGCTCAATGGTCAGGCTCTCGGCACATACATCAATGATCTTGGCACGGAAAATATCGGTCACGCTGATCACGCCTTCCCGCTGCGCTGCGGTTGCCGCCACTTTGATCAGAGCCAGTTCCCGATACACGCTGTTCTCCGGCTTCAGTTCCCGGATATCACGCACATCCACCAGCTTTTCCACCTGTTTCTCAATCTGATCCAGAATTTCATCGTCACCGCTGGCTACAATGGTGATACGGGTAAACCTGGGATCTGCGGTCACGCCTGCGGTAATACTCTCAATGTTATAGCCCCGCCTTGAGAAAAGACCTGAAATGCGGCTTAAAACACCTGAAGTGTTATCAACCAGAAGCTGAAATACTTTCTTATGCATAATCCACTTCCTTTTCGTTTTCTATACGGACAGATGATCGTCACAAAAAGACAATCCATATCCCACGTTTTCCATTCTAACAACAAACATTTTTCTTGTCAACGTATGTACTGAGAGAATATTTCCCATAATCTGCCGTTATGCCGCCATTCAAAACCACGCCAGTTACACAATGATTTATGGTGTTACGACATCAGGCCTTCATTCACATTTGGACAATGCCAGTGTCCCTGTGCGGGCCACCTCCACGATACTGACGGAAGCCAGCAGGGTGATCAGCAGCGCTGTCCGCTCGGGGGTGTCACAGATCTGTATCATCATCTGGTGTTTGGACATATCGACAATCTGTGCCTTCATGATCTCACAGGTCTCCATGATATCTCTGCGGTTTCCCTTGTTGAACTTCACCTTTACCAGCATCAGCTCCCGGCTGATGCTCTGTGATTCATCAAAGGTTTTCACTTTAATAATATCCAGCTTTTTGTTAAGCTGTTTCTCAATCTGCTCAATGGTCCTCTCGTCTCCGCTGCTGACAATGGTCATACAGGAGACTGCCGGATCGTCGGTCTCCCCTACGGCAAGGCTGTCAATATTGAAATTTCTCCGGGAAAAGAGACCGGCCACCTTACACAATACACCGGAACGGTTTTCCACCAGAACGGAATAGATTCTTTTCATCACGTCCTCCTCCCTACTTTACCAGATCCATGGGATCAATCAGACATTCCATCAGCATGGACGTATCTTCCTGCAAAAACCGGCGCACCGCCTCCCCGGCCCGGCTCATATCAGTCAGTCTGATAAAAGGCAGATCATAGGCCGCCGCCAGTTTTTCCAGATCGGGGCTGCCGGAGAGATCGACTACCGAATAATGATCCTGATAGGTGTAATGCTGGAATTCGCGCACCATACCCAGATAGTTGTTTTTCAGTACCACAATCTTCACCGCCGCCCCATGCTGGCGCATGGAAGCCAGTTCCATCATGGACATCTGGAAGGAACCGTCCCCGCACACGGCCACCACCTGTCTGGCGGGATCGGCCAGTTTCGCGCCCATGGCTGCCGGGATGGAATATCCCATGGTACCCATACCACCGGAAGTCAGGAAGCGTCCCTTTCTTACAATATGATAACCGCAGGACCAGATTTGGTTCTGTCCGACATCTGCCACATAGACGCCATCCTCTGCCATCTCCTCCGAAAGAAGCCGGATCAGCTTTGCCGGATCCACATAATCCGGGTTGGCACAGCGCACCGGTTCCATCTTAAGCCGGTAATCATCCAGTGTCCTGATCCATTCCTCATGCTCACAGACAAAATCCTGACCGGCAAAGTCTTCAAAAATATGCCTGATATCCCCCACCAGCGGAATATGGGGCCCCACATTCTTGCCGATCTCCGCCGGATCCACATCAATATGTACCAGCACCTTATTTTCAGTGATCAGATCCGGCTGGCTGACCGCACGATCCGCCACACGGGCTCCTGCCATAATGAGAAGATCCGATTCATTCATGGCCCGGTTGGCACAGGGCTTGCCGTTATTGCCTACCATTCCATAGTACATGGGGTGTTTTGTAGGCATGACACCGATGCCCATCATTGTGGACACGACCGGCACGCGATGTTTTTCCGCAAATTCCTGCAGTTCCTGCCGGGCACCGCTCAGAAGCACGCCGCCGCCGGCACAGATAATCGGCCGCCTGGCTTTCTGCAGCTCGCTCATTACCTTCTGTATCTGTACGGCATGTCCTTTTACCGTAGGCTTATACGTGCGCAGACTCACTTCTTCCGGATAGCGGAAGCGGGAAAGGGATGCATTCTGCACATCAATCGGAACATCGATCAGTACCGGTCCCCGGCGCCCGGTGCTGGCAATATGAAACGCTTCTTTGAAAATCCGCGGGATCTCATTGACATCCCGCACCAGATAGCTGTATTTCACGAAGGATTCCGCCGCACCGGTCACATCCGCCTCCTGAAAGACATCAGAACCGATCAGCTCACTGTTTACCTGCCCCGTAATACACACAAGCGGAATGCTGTCGGCAAACGCAGTGGCAATACCGGTCAGCAGGTTGGTGGCGCCCGGGCCGCTGGTCACCGCACAGACACCCACACTGCCGCGCACTCTGGCAAGACCGCTTGCCGCATGGGCCGCATTTTGTTCTGTTCTGACCAGTATACTTCTGACCGTAGAATGTAAGATACTGTTATAAAACGGGCATATCGCCACACCCGGATAGCCGAATACCATATCCACGCCTTCCGCCTCCAGGCATTTGATCATTGCATCTGCTCCTGTCATCTCTCTGTCTCCTGTCTTTCTTTTCTATCATAGCCGCAGTATTCTCCGGGTCAGCTTCACTGCTTCCGCCGCGTCCCGGGAATAACCGTCCGCACCGATCTCATCCGCAAAATCCTGTGTGATCACCGCACCACCGATAATAATTTGTGCCGTACATCCCTGCTCTCTGGCATATGAGACCACATGCCGCATTTCCTGCATGGTAGTCGTCATCAGCGCAGACAGGGCAATCACAGCCGCCTGGCGTTTCATTGCTTCTTCCACGATCACCTCTTTGGGAACATCCTTACCCAGATCGACCACCTGAAAACCATGGTTTTTCAACATCAGCGCCACCAGATTTTTACCGATATCATGGATGTCCCCTTTTACTGTGGCAATCACCACCACCGGCAGTTTTTCTCTGTTTTTGTCTTCCGCCAGCAGGGGTTCCAGATGTTCTATGGCCAGCTTCATCGCCTCTGCTCCGGCAATGAGCTGCGGCAGGAAATATTTCCCCTGATCAAACAGTGCTCCCACCTCGTCGATACCGGGCAGCAGGGCGTGATCCAGTACTTCCTTTGCGCCAAGCCCTGCTTCCAGCGCCGACTCTGTCAGTTCCACGATATGACGCTTATTTCCTTTCAGAACCGCATCCTTTACCCGGCCAAGGGCATCGGGCACTTCTTCCTTTGCACCGCCTTCTTTGCCGCCCCCTGATACTGACGGTACGGATTGGCTTTTCCCTCCCGTATCAGTCAGACTCTTTTGCATCCGGGCATTGTCGCTCTGACTGCTGTCAGGCCGGGCAGCCTTCCAGGCGCCGATCCGTTCGATATATTTCATATCCGCACCGCTCTTATGCAGTAAGAGATCACTGGCCATGGCACAGTTCATCAAAAGATCCTGAGACGGATTGGCGATAGCCATCGTCAGACCGGCAGCGATAGCCATCGTCAGGAAGGCGGTATTGACAAAGCCCCGCTCCGGAAGTCCGAATGATATGTTGGAAAGCCCGCATATCGTTGCAAGCCCCCGCTCCCGGCAATAGCGTATGGTTTCCAGCGTATCCAGCGCCGCATCGGGATTGGCGCCCACAGTTGCCACCAGCCCGTCCACCACGATATCTTCCTTTTTCATGCCCAACGCTAAAGCCCTGTCCGTGATTTTTTCGATAATCGCGGTTTTCTCCTCCTGGCTTTTCGGCAGTCCTTCATCGGACAGCGGCAGAAGAATAAACATGGCTCCGTATTTTTTTGCCAGTGGCAGCAGTTTTTCAAATTTTGCGCTTTCCAGCGAAATGGAATTGATCAGGGCCCGCCCCGGGTAACGTCGCAGCGCCGCTTCAATCACATCCACATGGCTGGAATCGACAGCCAAAGGCAGATCGGTCATGCCTGTCACCTCGGAAATGACCTGCAGCATCCGCTCTTTCTCATCAATACCGCTCATTCCCATATTGATATCAAGAATACCGGCCCCACATGTCTCCTGCCCCCTGGCAAAATCGAGCACCATATCCAGACTGCCGTCACGCAGCTGCTCCTGCAGCTTCTTTTTACCGGTAGGATTGATCCTTTCGCCCACAATAATGAGTCCGTCATTCAGGCCAAAAGAAAGGGTTCGCCGCTCAGATGTCAGATAGCGGTACGCTTTCTTCTTTCGCTCTCTCACAGCCAGGTCCCTGGTATCTCTTACCAGTGCTTCTATATAAGACGGATCCGTACCACAGCACCCGCCAAGCACACTGGCACCCGCCGCGACCAGAGCTGCCATCTCTTTCCCAAAGGTATCTGCATCCATATCGTAAACTGTGCTGCCATCGGCGGCCAGAGACGGCAGCCCTGCATTTGGCTTGGCAATCAGCGCCACCTCCGTCACCTCTGCCATCGCACGGATAATCCCTGCCATGCCGTCCGGCCCCGTCGAACAATTGGCTCCCACGGCATCTGCTCCCAGGCTCTCCAGAACGACCGCCGCCGTCACGGCATCTGTTCCAAACAGGCTGCGGCCATCCGCCTCAAAAGTCATCGTCACCATAACCGGCAGATCACAGACTTCCCCTGCCGCAATCAGTGCCGCCCGGGACTCCTGCAGGCTCATCATCGTCTCCACGACCAGCAGATCGGCGCCGGCGCGGACACAGGCAGATATCTGTTCTTTATAAACGTCCACCAGTTCCTCAAAATCCAGTGTACCCATCGGGGCCAGCTGCTGCCCGGTCATTGTCAGATCCGCCGCTACATACGCGCTTTCCCCTGCCGCGGCGCGCGACAGTGCGATAAGCCTCCGGTTAATTTCCTCCGTTCTCTCCGCCAGCCCATACTCCGCCAGTTTGATCCGATTACTCGTAAACGTGGGCGCATAGATAATCCTGCTTCCCGCCTGTATATATTCTTCCTGTAATTTTGTGATAATTTCCGGATGCTCCAGAATCCAGCTTTCCGGACAAACGCCGGCCGGCATCCCCCGCCGGATCAGGTTGGAGCCTGTGGCACCGTCCAGATAGACAATATGGTCTCTGCACAGGGCCCTGAATTCTTTTTTCGTCATCTGTTATCCTTTCCGAACAACCGTCCATGTATGATTCTCTTCCTCTTTGTTTATACTGATAAGTAAAATACAGATGTCTATAATCATAGCATGAATTTTTCTTTTTCACAATTTGTTTTTCGGCGGATTTTTCCGGCATCCTGCAGACCGTTTTGCGAAATGTCAGTCAGGCGGCACACTAACCATTGCTTTCAGGGATATAATGTGATAAATTGGAAAAGAAAATCATGGCTTTCTGGCAGAAAGCAGCCGCTTAACTCACCGTCCCCAACTGTAAGCGGCTGCATCGGAGGTTGAATCAATGAAAAAATTAATTCTGACAGCTGCTTTTTTCCTGCTCGCCGTTACCCTGTCCGGCTGTGGGAAAAAAGATGATGAACTGGAACAGTACAAGGCCGATATGGAAGAATTCGCCGGCAAGATCAACGAACTGGGCACAGCGATTGATAATATTGACACAAATTCAGACACCTGTGTGGAAGAAATGCTCGGATACCTTGATGAAATGGACAGCGCCTTCGCTGCCATGGGGGATCTGCCAGTGCCGCAGCAGTTTGCCAATGTGGAAGAACTTGCCGACGATGCCAGCTCCAACCTGTCAAAATCTGTCTCTCTGTATCATCAGGCCTTTGACAATCCTGAAAATTATGACCCCCAGCTTGTGGAGGCGGCACTGGAATATTATAACCGCGCTTTAAAACGTCTTGACTATATCGGCACCATCCTGCAGGGCAGTCTGCCGGAAGACGAATCTATCACCATTGTCCATGAAGACGACGAATCCGGCCCCGCTCCGGATACCCCTCAGGAAGATAATACAGAATCCGAAGCCGGAAATGACACCGCCCCGGAGAGCGGCAATCAGCCTGATGCCGGGGAAGAAACAGTGCCGGAAGAGGAGGAACCATAAACCGAAGAAAAAGCAGCCTGACAGCCTGTATCTCTGCCAGGCTGTTATTTTTTCTCCAGGATCTCCACCGTTTCCTGGTGCAGCATCCTTTTATTCTGATTTTCCTCCAGAAAACAGCCGTACAACAGGTCGATCATGACAAGAATCGGGAACTGCGGGGAGATCAGATTTCCGTTATCCAGATTTTTTAATGCCGCCGTCATCACCTGTTCCTCCACAAAACTGTATCTGGCAGCATTACCGGTGATCAGTACCGTCCTGGCTCCCCGCTGGTGAGAATGCTCCAGGGCAAAAAGCACCTCTTCCTTTAATCCGCTCAGGGAAATACCGATCACCAGATTATTCTCTCCCTGGAAAATGGCTGCCATTTTGATCATATCTCTCTGATCACAGGATTCCATCAAAACGCCCAGACGGACAAAACGCCGCTTCATCTCTTCCGCTGCCAGCCCCGAGCTTCCGATGCCAACCACAAGAACCCGCCCTGCCTCACCGATCATGCGGCAGATCCTTTTGATCTGTCCTTCATCAACAATATCAAAAGAGCGCCGCAGCAGATCATTGTAACGGTTTAACACAGTCTGAGAAGATATGGATATTCTGTCATTGACATTCACAAAACTTTGCTGATACTGATAAATAAACTCCCGATATCCTCGAAATCCCAGTTTTTTCGCAAATCTGGAAAGAGACGCCTCCGATACATACAGCTTTTTCTTCATGGTGCGTATGGAAAAATCCTGTTTTTCCTTATTGCTGACAAAAAAGTCCGCGATAGCCTGCTCTCCTTTTGTAAAATACTCATATTGATCTATAATTGCTGGAATAATATCTTCCGTATACATCCGATATCCCTCTTAAAACTCCCAAAAGCAGCCCGGACAGAATACTTCCTCTGCCCAGACTGCTTACTTTTCCGCCTTCTCTTACCGACACTGATGGACATTAATCGTCAATGCCCAGGATGTCATTGATGGCATTTTTGTACAAAATTGCCTTGGCCCCGTAGACTGCCTGAATACCGCCGTCTATCTCAAATACGGCAGCCGCTCCTGTCTCCTTGAGCAGTTCCTGATCCACCGCGCCGGGATCCTTTACACTGACACGCAGTCTGGTAATGCAGGCATCCACATCTTCAATATTGGCTACATCACCGAGCGCCTTCAGAATAACCTTGGCCTCTTCCACAAGACTGGACTTGCTCTCTACTTTGGGAGCCGCATCCGCGTCTTCCGTATCATCCCGTCCGGGTGTCATAAAATGAAACTTCATTATGGCAAATTTAAATGTTACATAATACAGCACCGTCCAGCAGAGTCCGAAGGGAATCTGCAGAATCCAGTTTGTCTTGTCATTGCCCTGCAATATGCCGAACAGGAAAAAGTCAATCAACCCTCCCGAAAAAGTATTGCCGATCCTTATACGCAGCAAATCTGCGATCAGGAAAGATACCCCGTCGAAAAAGGAATGGATTACATAAAGAATCGGTGAGACAAACAAAAACATATATTCCAGCGGCTCTGTAATACCCGTAATGATGGAAGTAAGCGCAACACTCAGGAAAATGCCCATGTATTTCTTTCTTTTCTCTTTTTTTACACAATGGTACATTGCGAGCGCGGCTCCCGGCAGTCCAAACATCATCGTGCTGAAACGGCCTGCAAAGAATCGTGTCCCCTCCGTAAATAATCCCACATGAGCAGGATCTGCCAGCTGCGCGAAAAATATTTTCTGTGCCCCGGCGATCGTCTCCCCGGCGACCACTTCCACGCCTCCCAACTCCGAATACCAGAACATGGGATAGATCATATGATGCAGACCGACCGCCCCGCAAAGCCTCATCAGAAAACCATACAGGAAAGTGCCGATCACACCTGTGGAAGCGATGCCTTCACCGGCGAGCACCAACAAATTCTGCAGCGGAGGCCATACTAAGTAAAATGCGACTCCGACCGCGATGGCCGCTACGGATGTGATGATCGGAACGAACCTGGAACCACCAAAGAAGCCCAATACCTGAGGCAGCTGCACACTCCGATATTTGTTGTGCAGTTTCACGACTACCGCACCCATTACCAGTGCCCCGATCACGCCTGTGTCAATGGCAGAACCATCCGGTCTGAAGATAGACAGCATCACAGCAGTAGTAGCGTTCATAATCAGGAAACCTACCACGCCTGACAATGCCGCCACGCCTTTGTCTTTCTGTGCCAGACCGACACAAAGACCGATACATAACAGCAAAGACAGATTGGCGAATACTGTGTTGCCCGCTGCCGCCATCACCTTGAAAATCGCCTGCAGAAACGGTATGTTAAGCATCGGATAGCTGATCAGCGCCGCCTCACTGCTGAGTGCGCTTCCGATCCCGAGCAGCAGACCGGCCGCCGGCAGGATGGCGATCGGCAGCATAAAGGATTTTCCAACTTTCTGTAATGTCTTGAACATAAGTGCTTTCCCCCATTTTACCTTTTATTAATCGCTTTCACAAATCGCTGCGTAATCTGCCTGGGTCTGGTGATCGCTCCGCCCACTACCGCACTGTAGACACCACACTCATCAAACACCTTACTTAATTCCTGCGGACTATTGATTTTTCCTTCCGCTATCACCGGCACATCCAGCTCTCCGGCACATCTTTTAAGCAATCCATAATCGGGTCCTTCCAGATTTTCCGAGTATGGCGTATAGCCGCACAAAGTCGTGCCTACCATATCAAATCCGATCATAGCCGCATGCTCACATTCCTCAAACGTGGAGCAGTCAGCCATTGCCAGAATCCCCTGTGCATGAATCATTTCCAAAAGCTCTTCCAGCCGCTCTCCGCCCGGCCGCTCCCGCATCGTTGCATCCAGCGCGATGATTTCACAGCCACTCTCAAACAGCTCTGTCACTTCTTTCTTTGTCGGTGTGATATAAATTTCACTGTCGGGATAATTCCTTTTCACAATCCCGATCACAGGCAGATCCACAGTCTCTCTGATCGCCAGAATATCCTCTTTCGACTGCGCCCTGATACCTGCCGCTCCGCCCTGTTTTGCCGCCAGTGCCATCCGTGACATGATAAAGCTGGAATGCAGCGGTTCATCCGGCAGTGCCTGGCAGGAAACGATCAGTTTTCCTTTCAGTTTTTCTAACATAATCACTAATCCTCCTCCTTGAATGTTCTTTAATTTCGTTGATTTTACTATAACCTTATCGTATATTCAATCTTTTGAAGGTGTTTAGATTTTAGTTTCAAAACTTGTCGCAACTGCCGGAAAATATGCTGTTATTCTGAAATTTCTTTCTGTAACAGACCAAAACGCAGCCTTTCTCCTCTCTTCCAAAGCGAACCCCGCGACAGTCACCTGACCGTTGCGCGCGGATATAAAAAAAGAGTCCCAGGCAGATCAAAACGGTGCAGACACACCCTCCGCAATCACCCTGTGACTCTTTTGTTTATTTGTTGAAATTCATCTCCCCATTGCCAATTCACACACCGACTTTGCTGCAAATGTCCTGCAGGCAGCATTTGTCACAGCCGGGGCGCGTGCGCGCCGTACAGACAGCCCTGCCATGATCGACCAGACGGTGACAGAAATCGCTGCCCTCCTGCGGCGGGACAATCTTCCACAATTCCTTTTCCACCTTTGCCGGCTCCCGTATGCCGTCTACCAGCCCCATACGATTTACCAGACGGATACAGTGTGTGTCCGTCACAATGGCAGGCCTGCCAAACACATCTCCCATGATCAGATTGGCGCTTTTCCTCCCCACTCCCGGCAGTGCCAGAAGTCTGTCGAAATCATCGGGAACCTTTCCACCATACTCATCCCGCAACATCTTCATACAGGCATTGATATCCCTGGCCTTGCTCCTTCCCAGCCCACAGGGGCGGACGATCTTTTCTATCTCTTCCACCGCTGCGTCCGCCAGTGCGCTGACATCAGGAAACACCCGATAGAGCTCCTCCACCACCACATTCACCCGGGCATCCGTACATTGTGCTGCCAGACGCACACTCACCAACAGTTTCCACGCCTGATCATAATCCAGAGTACAGCCGGAATCCGGATATTCCCGTTTTAATCTCTCAATAATCTCCAGGGTACGCTGCTTTTTTGTCATTTGTCTCTCCCTTATACGGTTTTTCTCCTGCATCCTGTCACTTACTGTTTTATTATACAGGAAATCCCGGATTTCTTCCATGAAAAATTCGATTTTATTACCGTGCCGGCATCGTGAATCCCATAAGCGCTTTGTTCAGACAATCGTTAAAGGGTTTCATGATACGGAATAATTCGGCTGCTTTTGCAAGAAATATCTCTGCATTTTTCACTTCGTCGTCTTGCAGGGGATATTCCACATACCAGCTCTTATATTTCAGATATTGTGCCTGAGGATGTTCTCTTTCATATCCGGCAGGAACTCTTTTCAATGCCGTTCCCCGTACAGTGAAATATTTTTCAAACGCCGGCTCATGGATCACCGTTTCCCATTCCTCTCCGTTTCCGGCAATATAATCCCGTATCATCGCCGTCGCATCCCTGAACATATCCGCAAACAGACCGCCTCCTAAAAAAGACTGATTTCCCGGCTTTATCATAACATAATATCCGACAGGAACAGGCAGCTTACCCTGAGAGGAGATATGGGCGCGGAATGCAGGGTTATACGGCGATTTGTCATGACTGAAGCGGGTATCCCTCACAAGTTTGAACGTAAGATCTTTCGGATTGTTATGTAAAACACTACTGTCAAACGTCCCGATTTCCAGTATCAGAGCCTGTATTAATTTTTCAAATTCGGCATTCGCTTTTTTATAGTCCTCTTTGTTCGCATGATACCACTCACGGTTATTATTCATACACAATGCCGACAGGTAGTCTAAAATCATCTGTACATTCATGTCTGTGATCTCCTTTCCATGTTGCGTATCATGGACAGCTGCGGGGAATTTAATAATTCCTGTATCAGCATTTTCGTATGTTCCGGAGACTGGTAAGGCTTACAGAACGAAAAGTCCTGTGATAAATCATCAATATGTTCCATGGCATTCTTCACATCTCTTATGGCCTGAATGGGAATTTCCGTCGCTGTCATATAATCCAGCTGCAGCGGGTTGATTCTATGGCTTTGAATTGCATAATTCACCCTGTCTTTGCATTTACATCTGCCGCTTCCATATTCCCCGCAATACTGTCCGAGGAAGTCTGCCATTTTTTTTCGTATCCGTGAAAGCCGCTGACGATACGCTTCGGGGGACATTTCCAGAATCTCCCCTGCAATCCGGCTGTCAAGTTTAAACATTGTCCCCAGGATGAAAATACATCTGCTTTCCGCATCAAGGCATTGCAGCATCACGTTGGTACAGGACATTTTCAGCTCCTCTGCCAGTATCGCCTTTTCCACGTTCTGCGTTACATCCGGCACATCCTGTATTTTGGCATTTTCGATATCGTCTCCATAGTACGAAAAGCTGAGCGCATGGTGTGCGAACATATGTTTTTTGTAATTTTTCAGATGATTAACCGCAATCCGAAATACCCAGGTCGTAAATGCGCTGTCGCCTCTGAACGAGGACAGATGCGTGATCATTTTCAGCAGAATGTCCTGTGTGGCATCCTCCGCGTCTGAGAATGTGCCAAGCATCCGCAGGGATAAATTAAATACTATGTCCTGCACGTCTGTAACAAGCAGTTCAAGAGCCTTCTTATCTCCCGCTGTGGCTTTGGCAATCAAATCCTGTGTTTCTTTATTCGTTTTTTTGCTCATAACTTTTACCTCCTGCTTATTTAGACAATGCACCCCTGACCGTGTGACATAAAACAGGTATAAACTCACATTATATAATCCATCCAATTTTCAGAAATCATATCTGTCAAATGCTGAACACGTTCTTTTAACTCTTTCGGTCTTCTCTCATAACTACCCATGAGTGCATCCAACACCCCCAAGACACGTCCCTCATTAAACTCCTCTTTTTTCTGTTCGTACGGTCTGATATGCTCGCGATATTTATTCATGGCAAAAATAAGATACGGCAGTCCCTCCGTATACTGACCCGCAATCCACATGCCGACACCATATACCGCAGCCTGATCCATGCACGCAAAATATTGGTCACAAAAAAAGATGTCTGGTGTACCCGAAAAATCTCTTTCTCTCCATCCTCCCGTTTTTGAGGCTTGATCATAAACGAGAGCAGTTTTTCCACACGCATAGCGTCCATATACGGCAAAACATAACGCTCCAACGCAAGTACCACATCTCGCCATACTGCCTCAAAATGCTCTATTTCATAATAATAGGAACCTTTCTGCGGGATTTTCACATTCCACCAAAGATTTGTTGTAATCGCTTCCCTCGCCTTCATAACACGCCACAACGAGCCATTGACTAAATCCACATACATACTGGCAAACGGTGCCTTCCTGTAATAAATATGAAAACAGGGAGTCAAATGCGTTCCATCCGTCCGCAGACCGACCACATCAATCAATTCCTCCCTAACACGCACCAGGCGGTTCCGATCCTTTGGAAACGGCTGAAATCCCAGCGGTGCCAGCAACTCCTTCAGCCGTTTGCGCACCAACTTGACAGCTTCTTTTTTTATAATAATCGCATCTTCCATACCCTGATACCTTCTTCCCGTTTCTATATTTCCGCATCATGCCAGACTTCCAATTCCGGTTTCATAATTTCAGATTTATTTGAAAACCAAAATCTTTTTCGCATTGAAAATCCCGCCCTATTTGAACATAGCATTTTTTTCGCCTTTACTTATGGTACGGCTGTGCATAATAACCCTAAATGCGAAAATTACTTAAATATTTTTTCACTGGACAATATGGTATTCTCTGTACAATTCTCCCCGATGACTTTTATCATCTTGCATTCTCTTTATTTCATCAAATCTTTGGTCTGCTACCAATCTTTGAATTAGCATAAGCATCCTTTCTTCACCAATTTCCTGATTTTCTTTGTCATGCATTGACAATATTGGTTCATGCCGCCGCGCTCTGTCGTTCTTTGTTTCTTTTACTGCTTCCTCTGGTTTCTCCATATTAGAATCCGTTATTTTATCCTTATATGTTTTCATAGCATAATCGTAGTAAAATTCTGCATCATCTTTATCAAAATGAAATTTATCCTGCAATTTTAATATAATAGCATCATCACCTGCATTTATTTTTTTCATATCTGATATTATTTCGCACAGATTTTTTACAAAAACTCTATAGTCATCTATTCTTTTTAGAGCTTCTTCTGCTTCTTCAAGATATATCTTTGCACTTTCTTCAGATAATTTTTCTCCTTCCTGCAATATTTTCATAATGCTTTCTTCTGAAAAATTATTTTTTCTACACACATCAATAATACCATAAATTTCTCCTTCTTTCCTCTTTTCTCTATCCCGCATTTCCAATGTCATAATCTCCGCTCCCATCTATATCCCATTTTTTTAATGAATCATCCACATTAAAAATTTTCAGGCAGAACACCCGTAAATGCCCTGCCTGCTGCCATTGTGTGATTAGACAATATGATACTCCTCATAAAGTCTCTGACGGAATCCTTCATCCTGTGATACTCTAATAATGTCTGATAAGCGACCATCTTCATTTAGCAGCATTATCAGTTGGGCCATCTTTTTTTCTCCATGTTTTTCTCCACGTTTTTCTCCGATTCTCTGGTTCTCCTGGTCTCGCATCAATAATGTCATATACTCATGCCTCCATTCCCTGTTTTTCTTGGCTTCCTGCACAGCTTCTTCCAGTTTCTCAACATAGGAATCCTTCGGCTTCTGCCCTGCCACATAGTCCAGAAATGCCTTTAACTCCCTGCTGACATCA
>CAJULA010000007.1:104149-113193 GCA_910587155.1 uncultured Lachnospiraceae bacterium | reverse complement strand
ATAATGATATTATATCAGATACAGGCGGTGGTATCTACTTTTTCAGCGGCCTCGTGAAACAGGCGGGGGGCACGGAGAGCGCTGCCGGAAATGAGAGCGGAGAAAGCGCCGCTCCGGGAGCTTCAGCGTCCGGCGGGGAAATAAGCGGAAGCCTCACATTTGCTATCTGGGATAATAATCTGAATGACTTTATTGAACAGAATGATATGGTAGGGAAATTCCAGGAGCAGTATCCGGATGTGGATATTGAGGTGGAGAAGATCAAAGATGACTCAGAATACTGGAACGCCATGAAGATGCGCGCTTCGGCAAATCAGCTTCCCGATGTTATGTTTAATAAAACGTTCACTCTTGCCAGATTCAAGGATTATCTGGTGGATTTGTCAGGGACACAGGCATGTGCGAACAATGAACTGGCATCCGGATATGCGATCGACGGAAAAGTCCTGGGGATCCCCATGACCTCTGGTTATGAATATGTATATTACTGGAAAGACATGTTCCAGGAGGTCGGCGTGGAAGTTCCGACGACATGGCCTGAATTTGAAGAAGCGACGAAGAAACTTCAGGAGCATTTCGGAAAAGAGGATCCTGAATTTATGGCGCTTGCCTGTGGACTGAAAGATGAATGGCCGGATTATCCTTTCATGGAGTTTATGCCCGCCCTGGAAAACGGCAATGGTCAGAACTGGAACAGTATGGCGGCAGAGGATGAGCCATTCAGCGAAAATTCGGATATATACAAAGCCTATGACAAGGTGTACGGACTGTTTAAATCCGGCGTTCTGGGAAAGGATCCGCTGGGGCTTGGCAATGATCAGGTGACCGGCCTTTTTGCGGCAAAGAAGGCAGCCATTATTGCACTGGGCGACTGGGGACTTCAGAACATTCAAAACGGTACGGATGATATTTCACAGCTGGGAACCTTTTATCTTCCTGCAAGGAACAGTGCGTCTGATCCTTATAATGTGATCGTACAGGGCGATTCCTTTATGGGAGTGACGACACATTCCAAAAATCAGGAGGCAGCGGTTGCCTTTGTGGAATGGTTCTATTCCGATGCATGGTATCCTGATTATATCAATTATGTATCCAGTGCATCTTCCATGACCAATTTCCCGAAAGAGAAAGACCCAATTCTTGCACAGGCAGACGAGCTTTGCCCTGATAAGGTACTTATCATGTATGATGGCGGCGGGGATGATTTTACGGCAATTCAGAATGAAACCACGTTTGATTATAAAAAACTGGGTGCCCAGATGCTGACGGACGGTTTTGATCTGAAATCATCCATGGATGAACTGAATAAAAAATGGAAAGATGCAAGGGCTAAGCTTCAGATTCAGTAAATGTCAGACATAGGGTTAGCAGTTCAGACAGGTCTGTACAAATCGTAAAAATGGGATTCATGTGTGAGGCTGTTTTTGCAGCCCCACGGTTTTGAGTGGGCGTATCTGTTTTTCGATACGCGGAAAGGCAGGAATATGAGTAAACTGAGTATAAAGCGGAGAAGGTTTATTGTAACATCTCTTGTCATACCGGTGATTCTGCTGGTTGCCTTTGTTGTATTTCCGGCAATTGATCTCTTCAGGATGAGTTTTACCGACTGGGACGGATATTCGGCGGGCAGTCACTTCATCTGGTTTGATAATTATAAGTCAATGGTTTTAAATGGCGATTTCCTATGCTTTTTCTTATTTCTTTTCACCGGTTAACGGTGCATTTAATGCGTTGCTGACAAGTGTACATCTGGAAGGGCTGATCAGGAACTGGCTCTCGGATGAGAGTATTGTAAATTTTGTTCTGTCTTTTGTTTCACTGTGGCGCTTCAGCGGTTATCATGTGATTCTGTTTATGGCGGCTTTGCAGTCGATCTCTCAGGATACTCTGGAGGCGGCAAAGGTGGACGGGGCAAATACATGGCAATTGTTTAAATATGTCCAGATACCGGCGATTATGCTGATGGTGGATTTTGTATTGTTTGACAACATCAGAGGCGCACTGCAGGTATTTGATATTCCTTTCGTCATGACGGCAGGCGGTCCGGGATATGCTTCGTCTACCTTTACATTGTATACAATCAAGACAGCCTTTACATTTTCCAATTTTGGGCTGGCAGCGACCATGGCGGTGGCGATCATGCTGATGATTGTACTGATCTATCTTGTACAGAATAAGATCATTCACGGCCTGATACTGAAAGAAAGGAGACAGAAATGAAACTGAACAGGATTCTTTCTCAAACAGTGAAACAACTGATCTGCCTTTGTATGGTGGCAGTCGTGATAGCACCGATTTTGCTGACTTTTTTTGCCTCCATAAAAACAAAAGCAGATATGACTGTGACCTCGCCGCTGCTGCCGCCTGCTGCGGGACAGGTCGTCTGGGATAATTACAGGGAAGTATTTTCTAATAAATATTTGTTGCTGGGCTTTAGAAATACAATCATCATATTGATTGTTTCCCTTATTTTCAATGTGATGTTCGGCACCATGACGGCGTTTATCATCGAACGTTTTCAGTTCAGAGGGAAAAAGATCGTGGTATCCCTTTTCTTCATGGGGATGCTGATTCCCACATTTGTAACGGAGATTGCCAGATTCCGCATTATCAACAGGCTGCATCTGTATAATACGCTGGGGGCGCCGATTATTATCTATATTGCTTCGGATCTGATGCAGCTGTATATTTACAGGCAGTTTATCAGTGGCCTTTCCACGGCACTGGATGAGGCGGCACTGCTGGACGGCTGTTCCTACTGGGAGCTGTTTTTCCGGATTATTTTTCCGCTGCTGACACCGGCCACGGCCACGGTATGTATCATAAAATCCATCAATATTATTAACGACATGTATATTCCGTATCTGTACATGCCTAAGACGAAGCTGCGGACGCTGACCACATTCCTGATGGACTATGCCAATGCGCAGCAGGGTTCCTGGCAGACGCTTGCGGCAGGGATTATCGTTATTATGGTTCCGACCATTGTACTCTACATCTTTTTCCAGAAATATATTCTGGCAGGAGTAGCGGCGGGTGCGGTAAAAGAATAGAGGGGGATCATAATGGAAGCAGAAATAAAGTGGCTGAACCGGCCGGAGGTCTTTCAGGTAAACCGGCTTCCGGCGCACAGTGATCATGCTTTTTATGAGAGTCAGGAGGCTTACGACCGGGGAGAGAGCGGGCTGTGCATCAGCCTGAACGGCAAATGGGATTTCTGCCGGGCTGAAACCATTCAGTCCGGCCCCGCCGGTTTTTACAGGGAAGATTTTGACGGAGCCGGGTTCCAGACGATACAGGTGCCGGGCCATATAGAGCTTGCGGGTTATGGCCGGATTCAGTATATCAATACCATGTATCCATGGGAAGGACATGCGTTCCGCAGGCCTGCCGGATTGCGTGAAAAATATGAGGATAACACGGAGGATTTCATCGACACGGCGTATAATCCGGTCGGATCTTACAGAAAAAAGTTTGATCTGCCGGATTCGTTTGGAGGAAAAAGGGTCTGCATCCGGTTTGCAGGTGTGGAACAGGCAATGTATGTATGGCTGAATGGAACATTCATAGGGTATGCGGAGGATAGCTTTAACCCTTCGGAATTTGACCTGACTCCTTATATCCGGGAAAGGGGCAATCTGTTGGCCGTGCGGGTGCATAAATGGAGCAGTGCGTCATTTTTGGAGGATCAGGATTTTTTCCGTTTTTCCGGGATTTTTCGCGATGTGACACTTTATGCAAAGCCTGGTCTGCATGTGGAGGACATCAGGGTCACTCCGATTCTCAGTGAAGATCTGAAAAAAGGCCATGTGACAGTACAGGTCAGACTGTCAGGAGAGAGCAGTGAGGTACTTCACAATGGCATGGCGCATTTTATGCTGCAGGATAAGGAAGGCAACATCTTGTATGAAGCATGGGAACGGGCTGCCGATGGTATGGTATTTCAGACCGATATGCTGCAGAATGTGGTGCCGTGGGAGGGAAGAACCCCATATTTGTACAAAGTGGTAGTCGAACTGTTGGATTCAGACGGTGGCCTGACAGAACTTGTACCTGTAAAAACCGGTTTCCGCCGTATTGAGATTCGCAGGGGCGTAATCCTGCTGAACGGCAGACGACTGGTATTGTGTGGGATAAACCGCCACGAATGGAGTCCCGCAGGAGGCAGATGTATTACAAAAGAGGATATGGAGTATGATATCAGGGTATGCAGGGAAAACCATATCAACGCAGTCAGAACCTGCCATTATCCCAATCGGACGGACTGGTATGATCTGTGTGACGAGGCAGGGATTTATGTGATGTCGGAGACCAATCTGGAATCTCATGGTTCCTGGCAGAAGATGAATGAAGCGGAACCCTCCTGGAATGTGCCCGGCAGCAGTATGCAGTGGGAGGGAGCGGCAATGGACCGGGCGGTCAGCCATTTTGAGACACTGAAAAACCACCCTTCCATAATATTCTGGTCACTGGGCAATGAGTCTTATGCCGGGGATGTGTTCAAAAAAATGAATGCTTATTTCAAAGAAATGGATCCGGGCAGGCTGACCCATTACGAAGGCGTATATTGGAACCGGGCGTATGAAGATGAGATTTCAGATGTGGAGAGTCAGATGTATGCGCCGCCGGAGAGGGTCAGGGAATACCTGAGGAATCATCCGAAAAAGCCATTTCTGTTGTGTGAATTTATGCATGATATGGGGAACTCAATGGGAGGTATGGGCTCCTATATGGAACTGCTTGATGAATTTCCCATGTTTCATGGCGGGTTTATCTGGGATTTTATTGACCAGGCGCTGTATGTGACGGATGAAGTAACGGGCAGAATGGTACTTCGGTATGGAGGGGATTTTGATGACCGGCCCTCAGACTATGAATTTTCGGGAAATGGTATTCTGTTTGCAGACAGAACGGAAAAACCGGCATTGCAGGAGGTAAAATATTATTATGGGAAATGGCAGGAAAAGTGACCGGCTGCGTGTTATATATGGTGATGCAACATTAGGGGTATATGGAAAATCTGTTTCCTGTATTTTTTCCCGGCAAATGGGAGGGCTGGAGTCTCTTGTGGCAGACGGGCGCGAATGGCTGTACCGCATGCCGAGACCGGCTTTCTGGCGCGCACTCACTGACAATGACAGGGGGAGCGGCTTTCATCTGCGGTCTGGCATGTGGCTGGCGGCAGATATGTTTATAACATGCAGGGAAATACAGGTCAGCATAGACGGGCGGACAATTCCGCTGCCCAAGGCACCATACAATAACTGTTATACCAGTCATGAAGAGGCGGAAAAAGTCAGCGTCCTTTTTATTTATGAAACTATCACGGTACCGGCGGCGCGTGTTCATGTAACATATGAAGTAGGGGCGGATGAAAGCATACGGATTACTGCCCGTTATCTGGGAAAAAAAGGGTTGCCGCAGCTGCCTGTATTCGGGATGCGGTTTATCATGCCGACAAAAGCTGTCCGTTATGAATATGAGGGCCTTTCCGGAGAGACATATCCTGACCGGATGGCAGGTGCGATACCGGGCGTATATAGAATAGACGGATTGCCGGTAACAAAATATCTTGTGCCGCAGGACTGCAACGTGCACATGGGAACGAAATGGCTGAAAGTATACCGGGACAAAGTATTGGATTTATCGTGTAAAAAGAAGGAAGCATTCAGCCTTTGTTTTGCGGCCGACGAGGAGCCGTTTGCATTTTCCTGTATTCCCTATACACCAGAGGAACTGGAAAATGCCACGCATCAGGAAGAACTGCCTCCTGCCAGAAGGACGGTAGTGAGTATACTGGGGGCGGTCAGAGGTGTGGGAGGAATTGACAGCTGGGGGACTGATGTGGAGGAACGTTATCATATTTCGGGAGAAAAAGATATTTTCTGTTCTTTTTCCATCCATGCAGGAGGGGAAAATTCCTGAAAGGGAATATTTTGACATAAATGGTATCCATATATGCAGCAAGTTGCATGGCGCGTATAGGGACAGCGCAGCAAGTGCACAGTTCTGATGGAAGATTGAACTTTACAGTGAACCAAGCAATAAATAACAAACAAAAGAAAAAGAATCCTGCTCTGCAAGATTCTTTTTCTCATTGCTGTCATTTTTCAATTCGGATTGCGGCTGCCGGTACTTAATAAACCTGCATTCCGCTGTCACGAAAGTCTCAGATACTCTCGTGGAAGGTACGGGAGATAACGTCTGCCTGCTGTTCCGGTGTCAATTTGATAAAGTTAACA
The DNA here is from genome assembly GCA_910587155.1 of uncultured Lachnospiraceae bacterium. Lineage (GTDB taxonomy): Bacteria > Bacillota > Clostridia > Lachnospirales > Lachnospiraceae > VSOB01. The sequence continues at coordinate 106,951 of CAJULA010000007.1, read as the reverse complement.
GCATAACCGGAAACACGGATTGTCAGCTGAGGATAGTTCTCAGGATGCTTCTGCGCATCCAGTAACGTATCTCTGTTCAATACATTTACATTCAGATGATGGCCGCCTTTTGTTGCATAACCATCCAATAAAGCTACTAAATTGTCAACCTGTGCAGCGTTTGTTGCCATGGGAAATTCCTCCTTTATTGTTTATTGTACTATTCGTAATCATCAAGACCCTGATGCAGGGTAGGTACACTGCATGCCAACGGGGTGCGGGAACAGTCCGTACATCCCATTGTCTGGACTGTAGCGGTTTCTTCGCCAGTGAGATCGGTGTCCACATTGATGTGACCCACGCCCATTGCCATGCCGGAATCCAGCATTTTTACAAGATCTTCCACTTTCTTATCATCCATCGCATTCACCATTCCTGAATCATTTTCTTATCGCCGGAACAGGGAGTACACAAATTGTGTACTGACCTGTCCGGTAACTATCAGAGATCTGTCAATCAGTTGTTCAGATCAAGCTCGATGTCGCCTGCAAATACCTGATCTTCTTTGCCAAGAGCGCCAGGGATGATAGTGAAGGTATTGGAGATACCATCCTGTGCATCCTTGAACGGCAGCTTGGATACGGAAGACAGAGATGCTACAGCACCATGCGTATCACGTCCGTGCATCGGGTTAGCGCCAGGTGCGAAAGGCTGTCCCTTCTTACGTCCGTCAGGTGTGTTGCCTGTTGCCTTACCATAGGTTACATTGGAGGTAATGGTAAGGATGGAAGTTGTGGGAACACCATTTCTGTAGGTATGATGTCTTCTGATCGCTGTCATGAATTTGTGCACGATATCCTGAGCGATGCTGTCAACGCGGTCATCGTCATTACCATATTTCGGGAATTCGCCGGTTGTCTTGAAATCAACAATTACGCCGTCTTCATCACGTACAACTTCTACTTTTGCATATTTGATTGCGGACAGAGAGTCGGCAACGATGGAAAGACCTGCCACACCTGTTGCAAAATAACGTTTTACGTCTCTGTCATGAAGAGCCATCTCTGCTCTTTCATAGCAGTATTTGTCATGCATGTAGTGGATGATATTCAGCGTATTTACGTATACGTCTGCCTGCCATTCCATCATGTCAATAAACTTGCTGTAAACATCGTCATAATCCAGGACATCACCTGTTACAGGACGATATTTGGGACCAACCTGTTTCTTTGTCACTTCATCCACACCGCCGTTCAGTGCATAAAGCAGACATTTTGCAAGGTTTGCACGAGCACCGAAGAACTGCATTTCCTTACCGATTACCATGGAGGATACGCAGCATGCAATACCATAGTCGTCACCGTGAGTCACTCTCATCAGATCATCGTTCTCATACTGGATGGAGGATGTGGTGATGGAGATCTTTGCACAATATTTCTTGAAGTTCTCAGGAAGTCTTGTGGACCAGAGAACAGTAAGGTTCGGCTCAGGGCTGGCGCCAAGGTTCTCCAGCGTGTGCAGATAACGGAAGCTCATCTTTGTTACCATATGACGTCCGTCAACGCCCACACCTGCAAGAGACTCGGTTACCCATACCGGATCGCCTGCGAAAATCTGATTGTATTCAGGAGTACGTGCGAATTTAACAAGGCGCAGCTTCATGATGAAGTGGTCAACAAATTCCTGAATCTGCTCTTCTGTGAATGTACCATTCTTTAAATCTCTCTGTGCATAGCAGTCAAGGAAGGTAGAGGTACGTCCGAGGGACATTGCAGCACCGTTCTGCTCTTTTACTGCGCAAAGATAACCAAAGTAAACAGCCTGGATTGCTTCCTGTACATTGGTAGCGGGTTTGGAAATATCGCAGCCATAGGAAGCGGCCATTTCCTTCATCAGTTTCAGAGCTGTCATCTGCTCGGACAGCTCTTCGCGAAGACGGATCACATCATCAGTCATCACGCGGCCGGTGGAATCTTTCTGTGCCTGCTTGTCTTCGATCAGGTAATCAATACCGTAAAGAGCTACACGTCTGTAGTCGCCAATGATACGTCCGCGGCCGTAAGCATCCGGCAGACCTGTGATAATATGGGAAGAACGGCATGCTCTCATCTCTGCATTATATGCATCAAAGCATCCGGCATTGTGTGTCTTTCTGTGTGTGGAGAAGAACTCGCTGATCTCAGGATCAACTTCGTAACCGTTGTCAGCACATGCCTTCTCAGCCATTCTGATACCGCCGTAAGGCTGCAGGGAACGCTTGAACGGTTTGTCTGTCTGGAAGCCAACGATTTTCTCTTTGCTCTTGTCCAGATATCCCGGACCATGGGAGGTGATGGTGGAAACCACTTTGGTGTCCATGTCCAGAACGCCGCCTGCTTCACGCTCCTTCTTCTGCAAATCAAGTACTACTGCCCACAGATCTTTTGTATTCTGTGTAGCATCTGCCAGGAAGGATTCATCCCCCTCATACGGTGTATAGTTCTTCTGAATGAAGTCACGGACATTCACTTCCGAATCCCATTTACCGCCTACAAAATCTTTCCATTCTGGTCTCATTTTGAAATAGCCTCCTATCGTTTTTTAGTTAAAACAGTTGTTAACCTTATAGCCATTATTATAAGTGCTAAACCCCCGAAACGTCAAGAATCGCCATGTATTTTTTTGTATACAAACCCACAAAAATCATGAATTTTTTATAAATTTTTGTGAATTTCGTGGATAACTTGCCAATCCCTGGTTAAAGTATTATAATGTTCACGAAGCAATGAGCAGTGCGAAGCCGAAGGATTGTGAACCGGCTGCTTGCAGACGTGTTCACAATCA
>CAJULA010000007.1:0-104049 GCA_910587155.1 uncultured Lachnospiraceae bacterium | reverse complement strand
ATCGGATTCAAAGGGCGAAGCCCGTGAGCGAAATGGAGCGAAGCGCAATAGAGCGGAGCACTGCGGGCAAGGCCGGAGAAAGCGGGACTGCGCCAACCGGCTGCTTGCAGACGTGTTCACAATCAATCGGATTCAAAGGGCGAAGCCCGTGAGCGAAATGGAGCGAAGCGCAATAGAGCGAAGCACTGCGGGTATTGTGAAAGATACGGATGTGGCAAAACAGGAGGTAACAAAACATGGCAGAAATTTCGAAAGACATGACAATAGGAGAGATGCTGAGGGCGAATCCGGATATCGCCCCCGTTTTGATGGAAGCAGGCATGCACTGTCTGGGGTGTCCGTCCGCGCAGGGCGAGACGTTGGAAGAGGCGGCGCTGGTTCATGGTCTGGATGCGGACGAGCTGATGAAACAGATCAGTGCGCTGTGACCGGTACGGAAACGGACGGCAGCCTGCTGCGGAGTATTTGTAGGTCTGCATTCTGTCATTTCAGGTATAATACGTAAAAAGGCACCGGCCAGATGCCGGTGCCTCACTCTGTTTTTTTGTTTTTCACTGTCTGAAAGATTCTTCCCGACAGAATCAATCCTTCCTGTCTTCCCTGCTGTTCCGCCTCTTGCTGCTTCACTTGGATATCTTCCTCATAGCTGTACTCGGCAATCAACATGTTCTCAACCTCGCTCCCTTTCCTTTTCAGATAATCCGCCGGTATTCCACGGTCAATACATTCCCTGATCGCTTTCTTGATTGCGCTCTCTTCACCGGAATGCTCCCTCACGGTATCAATAAACTGGCTGTATTCTCTCAATACATCACACTTCTTCAGGAGTTCATGCGCCTTATCAGAATTAATATTGATGACTTTCACCTTTAATTCCGCGGAATTGTTCCCCGCTGGATTTATAAATGCGTCTGACAGTTTCAATTCCTGCTCTAATGGCTGCTCCTTTTGTCCGTTGTAGAAAGTGTAAAACTCTGGCGTAGGTATCCTGACCAATGTTGTCCTGTAACGGGCCTTCTTATCGATCAGCTATTCAGAAAAAGACCCGGAAGCGGACGTCTCCAATCGAAACGATATCTTCGCTGCGCAGGCGGTTGGGGGCAAAGATTCGCATTCCGTTCAGCAATGTGCCCTGTGGGGAATCCAAATCTTCAATATAGGCGATGCCGTCGTGCATAAAAATTCTTGCGCTCTGTTCAGAGATATCTTTTTCCTTCCATATAATATCACATTCTCTGCCGCTGCCGATGAGCAGTGTGTGCGCAAGGGAAAATTCTTTCTTTTTCGTTTTGCAGTTTCCGGCGATTACTTCCATATGCAGAAAACCGGCCTTGATGTCATATCGCTTACGTGTCCTATGTTTCAGGAACAGAACGGACATTGCTCCCAGTAAAAAACCGCCAAGCAGAAATATGCCGTAAACCGGCAGGTTTCCAGGTAACGTCTTACTGTCTGCCGCAGTTTTGTCTTCTGGGGCCGCTTCGTTTCCTGTGTCGATGTCAGGGTTTGTTTCAGATTCGTTTCCTGACGAGCTTTCCGTTTCATTTCCGTCATCTGATGGTTTTGCTGTTTCATGCTCTTCGTATCTGTTTTCTCCGGTGACAGTGGGGGTAGGCAGTTCCAATATTGTATTAAGCTCCCCCTTTAGTATCAGTTTTCTGTCCGATATTGCGTTTTCTGCCGCATGGGACGATGTAAAACATACTGTATACAGACAGTCGGTTTTGAATGCCAGTTCTCTGGCCGCAGCCTGCGCCTGTGCCTCGCCTTGTACAATCATCGGTTCATGAGCGGAAGCAGGGAGCAGCTTTTCATTGCCTTCTTTCCAGTCGGCGACTCCCACGATATCAAAGGCGATATCGGTCCTGTTTTCCACGCGTTTTTTTACGTCATCGGGCGTTGGTGTCTGCGAATTTCCGTCTGGCTGGCCGTCCGTAATCAGAATCAGATGGTACAGATCCCCGCGGCTTCTCTGCTTTTCGTCGATACAATTCAGTGCAGAGTCTATCCCTTTATACAGGTTTGTTGTTTGGTCGGAGTAGGAGATGCCATCCATTGCTTTTGCCATGGCGTCGTCTTCCAGAGATTCCGCAATCGGCGCAAACGAATCGCCAAGTGTCATGATGGTAACAATCCGGTTTGCTTTCGTCTCGCGCATAAGCGTAAGGACGAATTCTCCGATTTCACCGCCTGCCGATTTTACGGAGCCGGAATTGTCCAGAAGGATAAAATAATGTACATATTGTCCGCTGTCCGTAAGGGGCGTTGCCGTTTTTTCCTCTTTGTAGTTTCCGTTCTCGTACAGACTGACCGCCATTTCACCGGGGGCTTCTTTTCCCGTGCTGAAAAAAACATACATCTGTCTGCCCATCAGGAAGCTTTGAAACAGAGCCGTATTTTCCCCCTCCGTTGTCCGGCCGTCAGAAGGCGCAGCGTCCGGCGCGGCATAAACGGAAAATACCGTGCACAGAGCCGCAAGGCACGCGGCCAGTATCATCCATACGTTTCTTTTCATTTTAATAACAGGCTCCTTTGTTCCCATGGAGATTGGATATCCGCTGCCACAATGACGGTAAAGGTCAGATTGTCGCTGTCCGGATGCAGCCGTCGCATCACTCGGAGCATCATCAGCTGTCCCCATTGCGTCGCTGATTCCGACTTGAGATAATCGACAAGAATCTCTTCGTCGCACATATGTTCCCAGAAGCCGTCCGTGCAGAGCAGAAAGGCGTCGCCAGGTCGGACGGGGTGTGTTTCACTCAGAGCCGCGCAGTCAGGAAGACAGTTTTCGTCGCCTACGGCGCGCAGAAGCCTGGCACGGTCTTCGTCGTCATGCATGGCGTTTTTCGTGATTTCTCCTGCTTTGAATTTTTTAAAGGTGACGGAATGATCGTCCGTCAGAAGCCTGATACGGCCCCCGGACAGGTGGTAGATCCGTGAATCTCCTACGTGTGCCCATGCTGCAGTGTGGCCGTCCAGCCAGAGCACGGCCACGGTACTTTTCATGGCGGCCGCGCTGGCTCTCTGCAGATTTAAAAGGGCGCTGTTGGCCATCAGGATCTGCTTTTCCAGCCAGTCCTTTCGCACATTCCCGGCTGTGTCTTCTTCCCAGGCGGTGGTCAGTGTTTCCACGACGCAGCGTGATGCCAGGTCACCGCCACGATGTCCGCCCAGACCGTCGGCAACGACAAAGAAAGCGCTTTTTTCTCCGATGCGGCTGTCGGCAAAGTCTTCGTTATATTCCCGTCCGCCCTTATTTGTGAACGTATCAGTATCCAGTTTCCAGTCCGTTTCCCACTTCATACCTGCTCCAGTTCCGTGCGGACTTCATTTGCACGCTCGCCCAGATAAAAACTGTCGCCCGGCCTGATATAATATGCCGTGCCGACGGTTAACCGCTGCCCATTGCCAAGGAACGTACCGTAAGAGGATTTCAGATCCGTCAGGACAAATTCTTTTTTGCCCGCATCCCACGATATCTGGCAGTGGCATCGGCTGACGCCGGGTGTGTCGTCGCGGAATACAAGCTGACAGGCTGATGCATCGCGTCCGAGCCTGACTGGCTGTTCCCCGACGTCGATTTTCCGCCTTCCGTGTTCCGGCAGTGTAGAGTAAATAAGCGGTCTCAGCCGCTGTGCGGGCTGATTATGGGAAGCGGCGGATGATTTTTTCTTTTTCAGGACAAAGACTCCCACGATTGCGGCAATTACCACGCCTGCGGCAGCAATCGCAATCCGGCCTGTGTTCCCGGACGTTTCTTCCGCATGGTCATAGATCACATGGTTGCGCTCAAGAAAGGGGATGACTTCTTCTATACTGACCGCATAATTCATTCCCTCTGCGCCCATCGTGTTAATGCCGATCACGTTTCCGGCAGCATTTACGAGAGGGCCACCGGAGTTCCCACCGTAGATTGACGCGTTCATCTGGATCAGCCTTCTGCCGGTTCCACTCTCTGTGATCAGCCTGTTGATGGCGCCGTCCGTCACGGAGGCATCGTCAATGCTGTAGGAGCTGACAGCGCTGATCAGCTCGTCGGAAAGACCCGGGAAACCAACGGCAAATACCTGATCTCCCACGTCAAAACTGGTTTCAATTTTGAGTGCCTTTCTTTTTGCGGTCGGCTTTGCCAGACGCAGAAGCGCCAGATCCATTTTTTCGTCATATTCCACGACATAGGCCTCTTCGATATCATTTTGTTCGAAAGCCACAAGCAGTCTGCTTTGATTGTCTGCCTGCCCGCCTCCGACCGCTACAAAGTCCTCTATCACGTGATAATTTGTGACAAGATATTGCGGGTCGCTGCCAGTTGTTCCGACAAAAAATCCCGTTCCTCTGGCAGCGCCGACAAACTGCCCGTCTACTACGATATCTTCCTCGATATAGACGATACTTTCCAGCACTTCTCTTTTAAATTCTGATGCGGATACCGGTATGACACAAAAAAGTGCGAGTATGAACGCCGCCACGATACATCCTGTTTTCTTCATTTTGTGTTCCTTTCTTTTAATATCTGCAGAAGATGACAAGCGCCGTGTAATTGTCCTGGTCAGGACGCGCCTGTTTGTGTATCTCCTTTTCGATCCGCCTGCAGCACTGCGAGGCTGACGGCTCGCTCAGGCAGGAGAGGAGTGTCTGTTCTGTCAGGACGTTGCCCACCCCGTCAGAACACAGTAGCAGCACATCCCCCTCAAAAAGGCGCCACGGACGGCAGAGCGCGTCCACATCATCCAGCCAGCCGCTTCCCAGAAACTGACTGAGCCGTGCGCCGTCTTTGTCTGCATCGGCCTGCGCTGTGTCGAGGCTGCCGCTTTTCAGGAGTGCGAGATATGCCTCCTGTCGGCAGGTCTGTTCTCTGTTCAGCCGATAGATGCCGTCTCCCCGCTTCAGGTACAGATAGCTGTCCCCGACACTTGCAAAGTACATGTTTTCCTGAAAAAAGATGCATGCCACGAGTGTGGTTCCGCCATTGCCCGCGAATCTGTCATAAAGCGCCCTGTCCGCGCGAAATATGCTTTCCTTCAGTTGTATGCCGGGGTTTTGGCTTCTGTCCATCTTTCTGAAATCGTCCGTGATCATTCCGGCCGCCGCGCTGCTGACGGCCCTACCGTCCTCCATCCCGCCCATCCCGTCCGCGACCAGCGCCAACAGGCCGTTTCTTTTGATTTCCGTCACATCGGTTGCGTTGACGAAGGCGAAGGAGTCCTCCTGCTCCCGGCGAGTCCCGGATCCCTGCATGTTTGCCGGCTGATAGCTCAGAAGACGTTTTTGCTCCTGCGATTTTGGCGCCTCTTTTCTGGTAGCCTGATTAAAAAACCACATCGGTATCTCCTCTGTTCAGGCCGCCTTCCCATGAAAACTGCTGATTGCACAGAGGTACGAACAACAGCCTGGTGGCTCCCAGTTCGATCAGATCATAGGCGTTTAACTGAACGGGCATATAGACGGGTTCTTCATTTACGTATGTATTGTTTGTACCATTCGCGGGAATGATATGGAAATTATTGTTTTTGGGATCGTACCCGATCCGTATGTGGATGTCTCTTGTGACAGCGGGGTCTCCGCTGTCACAAGAGACATCCATGGTTTCGCTTCTGCCGACCGTATTAATTCTTCCGTAAAGGCGGTAATCTTTTCCTTTGTTGATGCCGCTGATACAGATCAGCCATCCGACGACCGGTTCATTGCGCCGGTTTCCCCGCATTACCCCCACGGTCTTGTTGGCTTCCCCGACACGGACTCTATGGTCTCTGGGAGGCATTGTCTTATTGTCGTTGTCTGAGGCGGAACGACTGTTCCTGCCATACATACCATCTCTGCCAGGCAGCGTCTCTCCACTCTGCCCGACAGGCACGCCGCCGAAGTCAATTGTCCGGAAATCATTGCAATAAGGACAGGTTTGATACATATCCGCATCATAAATATGTCCGTTGACACATTCCCTTTCTGTCACATAGGCAGGATATGTGTCGCTGTCCGTGGATTTTGAGCCGATGATGGGTATGCATATAATGGCAATAATGGCTGCGGCGATTGCGCTCAAAGCGATACGCGTCCGGTGATTTTTCAGAAAATCCCATCTTCCTGGAATGGGATCCGGGGCGGGATCAGGTTCTGGATTTGAGTTTGGCGGATTAAGCGCTTCCACGATTGCCTGCCGGAATTGCCCCATTGTCTGAAATCTGTCTTCTGCGCGCAGTTCCAGCCCTTTGAGGATTGCCTCTTCTGCCTTTTTGGGAAGCTGTACGCCGCGGTTGGAGAGAGGTACGAGGTCGTCCTCTTCCATGCGGTCGAGCGATTCGGGCGGCAGATAGCCGCTGAGCGCCGCGTAAAAACATGCTGCTACGGAATAGACATCGGTGAACGGACCCTGTATGCCGCGTCTTGTATACTGCTCCTTTGGTGCATAGCCCGGCTTTAAGATGACATCAAGGCTTCTGCTGCGGTCGCCGAGGCTGTATCTGGCTGAGCCGAAATCGAGCAGCCTGACCTGCTTGTCAGAGGAGATAAAGATATTGTCAGGCGTTACATCCCGGTGGATCAGTCCTGCCTGATGAACGGTTTCCAGTGCTTCCATAACGGGAGGCATAATATCCCATACCGTATTCCACGGCAGTTTTCCGCCGTTGCCTTTCAGATATGTCTTAAAGTCAGTGTCCTGGACATAATCCATGACAAAATATGCCGTGCCGTTTTCTTCAAAGCAGGTCTGTACCCCTGCGATATGCGGATTTTTCTGAAACTGAGACAATATTTTTGCCTCTTCCAGAAAGCGCTCCTTCCCGTAGCGGAAGTTTTCGAGACGCTCGTCCGTATAGGTTTTTACGGTGTTGCCGCCAGGCCTTGTCACCATGCTTTCCGGGAAAAACTCTTTGATGGCGACTTTTTCGTCGGTCTTATGGATTTTGGCAAGATAGGTAATCACGAACCCTCCCTGCCCCAGCACACGGCAGATCACATACTTTCCGGCCAGAATGCTTCCCTCAGGCAGGGCCATCGGATATTGATTCATTGTTTCCGTCTTTTGTCCATCCATTTTTACGCTGTCCCTCTTTTCTGCACGGTATTGTTGATTGTCTGTGTCAGGGAAACGCTGATTTAATCAGTACTTCCTTAGATTTTGCAGTCCCGTGATTACTTTGTTTTTCCATAAACTTTATTTCGGGGAAATTTTAAAAAGTGTAACTTTTTTGTATTGACAAAAAGTATACCGGCAGCGTGAGAACTTCCGTTTTCTTGTAGAAAAATATATAACTTTGTGCTACAATGACAAAAAATGGAATATATGTATATGTCTACAAAAAAGTACACTTTTCTGCAGACTGTTTTTTACAACAGCTTGTCTTCCCGGTAGTTTTTCGCTTTGTAGCGAAATGTTGACAATGGCATACCACATGCTTTTGCGGCTGCCGTTCCCGTGATTTTTCCGGATTCCCAGAGATGATAAGCATCATAAAAGCTTTCCGGCAGGGGATACCGCGGCCGGCCGAAGCGTATTCCGCGGGCTTTTGCGGCTGCAATTCCTTCCGCCTGCCGCTGTCGGATGGTTTCCCTTTCATTTTCCGCGACAAAGGAGAGGATCTGCAGGACGACATCGCTTAGAAAGGTTCCCATCAGATCCCTGCCGCGCCTTGTATCCAGAAGAGGTATGTCCAAAACTGCAATATCTACTCCTTTTTCCTTCGTAAGAATCCTCCATTGCTCTAAAATTTCTTCATAGTTGCGGCCCAGCCTGTCTATGCTCTTGATATAGAGCAGGTCGTCCCGTTTCATACGCTGTACCATACGCCGGTAGGAGGGGCGGTCGAAATTTTTGCCGGATTGCTTGTCTGTGTAGATATTGCTTTTCGGAATGGACAGTTCGCGAAAAGCAAGCGTCTGCCTGTCTTCCTTCTGGTCACGACTGCTGACGCGGATATAGCCATAAAGATTCGCCATTTTTTCTCCTTCCGCCAGACCATAAGAGTCTTATCCGGTCTGGCAATATTTTTTTCAGTCACACTTCGCACTTATCAGGTGGCGGTGTATGCTGAAAATTGTATAACAACAGGGATAAAAATAGCATGAAGCATTCATAGTGGTGCCGAGCAAACGGCATGGGGGTTACTGTGAAAAAAGAGCCGGTGTAAGTCTTTTAAGAATCAGGAAATGACAGAGGTGTTATTTTATGCAAACGCAATGATAACAATCTTTTATGGAGACGCAAATCTGATTGCATGGGGGTTCAGAAAGTAAATGTCCCTTCGTCTGTTGATGACGAAGGGACACGTAACAATGCTTTATATGGAAGCCAGTGACTGCAGGGCATTATCTGCGATAAACAATTCGCAGTGCTCCTCCAGAAAGGCCTCGGTGCCGGTTGAATATTTTTCCGGCCGCCCGTATTCAGATACAATATTGCAGACTTTGTTAAATTCTTCCGGCGTGTGGCTGCTTTTGGTAAGAAGCAGGCAATAGCGGCCGGTATTTTTATTGCTGTACAGAGAATTGACACCATCGTAATAATTTTTCAGCACATGGGCCAGACGGGTCAGCTCACTCAGATGGGGGAAAGAAAATACCTTGGTCAGATCCACGTCGGGTACCGCCGGAGCGGCCTCATTCCCGGCAGAGACAGACAGAGAGGAGCGGATATCCTGCGGCTGTCCCGTTTCGGTTTCGGGGGAATTTTTCATTTTATTTTCATGTAGTTTGCGGAACAGATCAAGGACGTCGTCAGCACCCTCCAGGGTATCAGATGAGTCGTCGCCTCCCTCTTCCTCAGAATCGTGTATGGAGGGGGCGAACTTGGAAAAACGGGTATCCAGTTCTTCCGGATCGTCAACCTTTGTGATGATCAGGACGATACATTCTGCATTCAGCGGAATCGCTTCGATCATCAGTGGTGTGTTCTCCGCCTCAAAACCACATTCGAAAGCAGCCTGCTGCATCATGTCCCGAAACAGGTTTTTGGCCTTGTCGGTGCCATAGGCCAGTTCACTGATCTTCAATTCTCTGTCTACCAGATCGGCTTTGGTCAGAGTACAGCGGATTTGGTGTTCATTGATTTTTTCTATTTTCATGTTCCTTCACCTTGTTTCCATTATATTATAGTTCATTGCAGTTACAACTGGAAAATATTATAATAATAAATCCGTTTGTTCAATGCTGTAAAATACGGGAATCTGTCAGCCGGATTATTTATTATTAAAAGTATATTATACGTAATGATTCTTTTAGTCAATAGGCGTCATTTTAATTCACAAAATTTTTAAAAATTTTTAAAAATACTTGTAATGGATCGTGATATCAGGTATAATAATTTCCAGAGATGCTTTCGGACAATCTGTGTATTGGAAGGAGGCATGGTATTTTACCGGATCATCAGACATTTTAATGTCGTCTTACATTAAGTCCAGAAACGGAAAGTTTCATCATCAGAACCCCTGAGCAGGTTCAGGGGAAGTCTTAAAAGCTTATGCATGGCATAGGGCATCAGAATTTTCCTAATTATTTCTTAATGTTATATATGTTATAATTCAGATTTTCACAACGTAGTATCTCATTTATTCTATGACATAATACACGTCCGCGCATCTCTTCTGTACTGTTTTCGTACCATATTTACCAAAAATTTCCATGGAGATCCCCGGGAATAGAATATATCACAGGTTTTTGGTCTCAGGATCTTCAAATACGGTACAAAGGAGGGAGCATATGTGCGACGGCAAAAGGAACTGAACGATATGCGGGTACGGCTGGAAGGGATCGCCAGGGGCGGTGCGGATCTGTATCTGGAAGGGAGGCGCGTATCTGCCGCGGAACTGGCATGGACCTGTTGTGTCAATGAAGAAGTGGTTTACATGCCGGATTATGTGCTGAACCAGGAGGGCAGACTGTCTGAACTTCGGTATGACAGAGTACAGCTGACCTGATAAACGGTATGGGAGAGGGTATCACAAGCTCTATCAGAATTATACAGGGAAATGAAAACAGGAGCCTTTACGCTGACAGTGAATCCCTCCCCACAAAAATGCAAAAAACGTCAAAATTGGTAATGACGGTATCAAAATAGTCTGTTATAATGAGGACGGTTGGAAAGGAGTTGGACAGAGATGAAGAAATTGATTCCGGCATTCGTTGCAATCGTCCTTATATTGTTGATCGCAGTGACCAGTCTGGGAATGAAACTGATCGAAAAATACAGTTACTCCAAAGAAACAGCAGATATGAATGAATATTTTAACCTGCAGGCAGACACGGAAACAGCCATTGTGCTTCAGGATGAGATATTGGAAGACAAGGCGCTTCTGCTGGACGGTACTTATTATTTTGCACTGGATACAGTACAAAGATACTTCAATGAGCGGTTTTATGAAGACAGAGGCGAGAATCTGCTGCTTTATACCACACCGGATGATATCATACGCACGAGTATCGGAAGTACGGAGTATATACAGAATGGGGCGGGCCAGGACGCGGGCTTTGTCATAGCCAGATATGAAGGAAATACGCTTTATATTGCAGTAGAATATGTTAAAAAATTCACAAATTTTTCCTATGAACCATTTTCTGAACCTTCCAGAATGCAGGTTTATACGCAATGGGGGGAACAGGAACTGGCGGAGATCAGTAAGGATACACAGATCCGTTACCAGGGCGGTGTAAAGAGTGAAATTTTAAAGGAGATGGAAAAAGGCAGTCAGGTTGTGGTGCTGGATGAGATGGATACCTGGGTCAGAGTGAAGTCCGATGCCATCATCGGTTATGTGGAGAAGAAGAGGCTGGGTGGCATTCATAGTGAGACGATGACCGCGGTGACTGATTACCAGGAGCCTGAATATACCAGAATCGCAAGAAACGGGCGGGTTTGTATGGCATGGCATCAGGTGACGACACAGGCGGCCAATGCCTATCTGTCGGATGTGTTGGATGGCGTGGAAGGGCTGAATACCATTTCTCCCACATGGTTTTCTCTGAGTGATAATGAGGGGAACTTTACGAGTATAGCCTCGGTGGACTATGTGGCGCAGGCTCACCAGATGGGGCTGGAAGTGTGGGGGCTGGTTGATAATTTTAATAAGGAAGTGGATTCTTACAGCGTCCTGTCTTCCACGACGAAACGGGCCCGTCTGATAGAAGGGCTGATTCAGGCAGCAGCGGCATGCGGCATGGATGGGATTAATATTGATTTTGAACAGATCAGTGAAGAGACAGGGGAACACTTCGTACAGTTTATCAGGGAGCTTTCCATTCCCTGCAGAGCCAATGGCATCGTGCTTTCCATTGATAATTATGTCCCGGTAGGCAATACCGGACATTATGGCAGGGCTGAGCAGGGCCGGGTGGCGGATTATGTGATTATCATGGGCTACGACGAGCACTGGTCCGGCAGCTCAGAGGCCGGGAGCGTGGCATCCATTGATTTTGTGGAGACAGGGATTGAGAAGACGCTGGAAGAGGTACCGGCTGATAAGATTATCAACGCAGTACCTTTCTATACCAGAGTGTGGAAGTCGGGCGGCGGTGAAGTGACAAGTGATGCGGTGGGGATGGAGGCGGCAGACAAGTTCCTTGCCGATAACGGTGTTTCGGCAGTCTGGGATGAGAGCACCTGTCAGAATTATGCTGAATTTGAAAAGGATGGTATGTTTTATCAGGTATGGCTGGAAGATGAACAGTCTATTGAGGTCAAGCTGAACCGGATGGCGAGCTATAATATTGCAGGTGTGGGGGCCTGGAAGCTGGGACTGGAGAGGCCTTCTGTCTGGAATGTGATTGATCTCTACCTGCATGGCTGATGTACCTGGAAAGGATTCTTTTTTTACCGGTTTTTTCATAAGATAGTTAAAAATAGCAGGATTTTGTATACATGAAAAACTGGAAAGAAAAGATCAGGCAGGGGGAGACGGCGGTCTGTGTGGCAATGGCTGTCATGCTGGTGGTCACCGGCTGGGCGGCAGTGAAGGAAACTGCGGTGTTTGTTTCAGGCGGCAGGACGGAGCAGGAAAGATGTATTGTCATAGATGCCGGGCACGGAGGGGATGATCCGGGCAAAGTCGGTATCAACGGGGCATTGGAAAAGGATATTAACCTGCAGATCGCACAAAAGGTAAAGACCTATCTGGAGCTGGAGGGGATCAGAGTTGTGATGACCCGCACGGATGCCAGTGGATTGTATGATCCCGGTGCGCAGAATAAGAAAGTGCAGGATATGAAGCGCCGGATTGCAATCATAGAAGAAGCTGCGCCGGTCATTACAGTCAGTATCCATCAGAACAGTTATCCGGAAGAATATGTGAAGGGTGCGCAGGTCTTTTATTATAAAGGAAGCGATGGGAGCAAAGCTGCTGCGGAGATTATGCAGAAAAGCCTGAAGGATCGTCTCGATCCGGAAAATAAAAGAGAAGCGAAGGCGAATGGAAGCTACTATCTCCTCAAAAAGACATCCTCACCGATTATAATTGTGGAATGTGGCTTTCTGTCCAACTCGCAGGAAGCAGAGAAGCTCAGCGGCGATGAATATCAGGAACGGGTGGCCTGGGCTGTCTTTATGGGGATTATGCAGATGCTGAACAGTCAATGACAAACCGGCGGAACGACGGTGGGGGAAAAATGACCGGCAGAAGTGATGGCCTTCTGCCGGGATGTTCAGGGGCATGGTTTGTATTGCAAAAACCTCTTTTCCCTGGTACAAGACTATGCTATACTTGAAAAAGTGTAATCATACATTTATATGAAATTTTTCATGCGGCAGGTATCATACGAAAATCACACGGGCAGGCTATTATGGGAGAGACACGGTTTGCTTCTCTGGAGGAAGCATGTATTGATAAAAAGGTGATAGAAGAGGCAGGCAGGATCATCAGAAATGGCGGTCTGGTGGCATTCCCCACGGAGACGGTGTATGGCCTGGGCGGGGATGCACTGCAGAAGGAATCTTCACGTAGGATTTATGCTGCCAAGGGAAGGCCTTCCGACAATCCGCTGATTGTCCATATTTGCCGATGGGAGGATATCAAAAAGATAGCGGGAAAGATTCCGCCAAAGGCAGAGATACTGGCAAAGGCATTGTGGCCGGGCCCCCTTACAATGATATTGGAAAAGACAGATGCGGTGCCGCCGGAAACCACGGGCGGTCTTTCTACCGTGGCAGTCCGTATGCCGCAAAATAAGATCGCGCTGGCACTGATCGAAGCAGCGGGCGGTTATGTGGCGGCGCCCAGTGCCAATATTTCGGGGAAACCGAGTCCTACGCTGGCAGAGCATGTGCAGGAAGATTTAGGTGGAAGAATTGATCTGATTCTGGATGGCGGCGCCGCGTGTATTGGTCTGGAATCCACAATTGTGGATCTGACAGGAGACAAGCCTGTCATACTCAGACCAGGTTATATAACAAAAGAAATGCTGGAAGAGATACTGGGCTGTCCGGTCGATGTGGACAGAATGTCCCCGGACGGGGAGAAAGGGAAGGCGCCCAGGGCGCCGGGGATGAAGTACCGGCATTATGCGCCTGAGGGACAGCTGACGATAGTGTCAGGAAATGAAACGGATGTGACAGCTATGATCTGCAGGCTGGTAAAGGAGAAGATGCGTGCGGGAGAGCGGACAGGCATTATCTGTTCGGAGGAGACAAGACCACTCTATCAGGCAGACCATATCGAAGTTATGGGGCCAAGAGAGGATAAAGAGGCGGCTGCCAGACATCTTTATGCTGCTCTCCGGCGTTTTGACAGCAGAAAGATTGACTATATCTATTCGGAAGAATTTTCCGGCAATGGAGTGGGGATGGCTGTTATGAACCGGCTGCTGAAGGCAGCCGGTCATCGGATATTGCAGGCAAAATAAAAAACAGGAGGGAAAACGTATGATAGCATTAGGAAGTGACCATGGCGGATTTGATCTGAAACAGGAAGTTATAAAATATCTGAAAGAAGCAGGATATGAATATCGGGACTTCGGATGTGACAGTAAGGAATCGTGTGACTATCCCGTATATGGACGGGCAGCAGCCAGGGCAGTGGCTGATGGTACGTGCGACAGGGGCATCATAATCTGTACGACCGGCATAGGCATTTCCATCACTGCCAATAAGATACCGGGTATCCGCTGTGCCTTGTGTGCGGATTCCGCAACTGCGAAGCTGACAAGACTGCATAACAATGCCAATATACTGGCTCTGGGAGCAGGGATTGTAGGCGTCAATCTGGCGATGGAGATCGTTAAAACATTTCTGGAAACAGAGTTTTCCGGTGAAGAACGGCATCAGAGGAGAATTGATCTGATCGAAGAATAGGGGGGATGGATATGGCTAAGACCGTGATCATGGATCACCCGCTGATTCAGCATAAGATCGGTAATATCAGAAGAAAAGAAACAGGAACCAAGGATTTCCGCCAGACGATCAGCGAGATCGCTATGCTGATCTGTTATGAAGCGACAAGAGAGCTGAAGCTGTCGGATGTGGAGATTGAGACGCCGATCTGTCCGGCCAGGGTAAAGCAGCTGCAGGGGAAAAAGCTGGCTGTCATCCCGATACTGCGGGCAGGACTGGGGATGGTGGACGGAATTCTGGAGCTGATACCGACCGCCAAGGTAGGTCATATCGGTCTGTACAGAGATCCCAATACGCTTCAGCCGGTAGAGTATTATTGTAAGATTCCGGCGGACTGTGCGGAACGGGAGATTTTTGTGGTAGATCCGATGCTTGCGACCGGCGGTTCGTCATCGGAGGCAATCCGGCTGCTCAAGGAGCGGGGCTGCAGGAACATCCATTTTATGTGTATCATTGCGGCGCCGGAAGGGGTGGAGCGGATGCATAAAGATCATCCGGATGTGGATCTGTATGTCGGCGCACTGGATGAAAAACTGAACGAGCATGGTTATATTGTCCCGGGACTGGGGGATGCGGGTGACCGGATTTTCGGTACGAAATAATCGGAGCATGCATATGAAAAGAGATGACTATATTTCCTGGGACGAATATTTTATGGGTATCTCCAAGCTGTCAGGTATGCGTTCCAAGGATCCGAGCACACAGGTGGGAGCCTGTATTGTAAGTGAGGACAATAAGATACTTTCCATGGGATATAACGGATTTCCCATGGGGTGTTCGGATGATGCCTTTCCCTGGGAGAGAGAAGGGGACACGCTGCATACCAAGTATGCATTTGTGACCCACAGCGAACTGAATGCGATATTGAACTATCGGGGCGGCAGTCTGAGCGGCGCCAAGCTGTATGTATCCCTGTTTCCCTGCAATGAATGCGCGAAAGCGATTATTCAGGCCGGTATCCGTACCGTAGTGTATGAAAGCGACAAATATGCCGACACTCCGTCCGGCATCGCTTCGCGAAAGATGCTGGATGCTGCGGGGGTCAGATATTATCAGTATCAGCCGACCGGCCGGGAGATCAATCTGAAGCTGTAAAAATATGCCGGCATACGATGGCAGAATCAGACCCGTGCCATATGCCAGGAAGGGTGAATCATATGAAGCGCACTGCCAGACAGATTGCGGCCGTACTGTGCATGATGCTGTTTGCGGCCAGTGCGTCGGGCTCGGTTTGCGCAACGACGACACAGGAAAAGCTGGATAAGGCAAAAGAGGAAAAAAAGCAGACGCAGTCTGCGCTGGAACAGACGAAAGAAAATATACAGGGAATGCAGGGGGCGAAGGATTCCCTGCAGGGGCAATTGTCCATACTGAACGATAATCTGGAAGAGGTCAGTGAGAATCTGGATGAACTGGAACATGAGATAGAGGATAAGATTCAGGAGATCTCCGATACGGAGGCGGCACTGCAGGAAGCGGAGGAAACCGTTGCGTGGCAGTATGACTGTATGAAAAAAAGGATTCAGTTCATCTATGAGCGAGGAGATGCCGTCTATCTGGAAATGCTGTTCTCATCCGAAGGCCTCGGTGATTTTCTGAATAAAAGTGAATATATTGAGAAGATTTCCGAGTATGATCACAAAATGCTGGAAGAATATAAGGAGACAAGGCAGACCATCGAGGAGACAAAACAAAAGCTGGTAGCCCGTAAGGAAGAACTGGACAGTCTGCGGGAGAAGACGAAAGCGGAACAGGATAAGGTGGCGGGTATGGTCAGATCAACCGCCAACAATATAGCGGGTTATGCGGATCAGATTTCGGAAGCGGAGACGGTGGCCCATGCCTATGAAGAAAAGGTAAAGGAGCAGGATGCCAATATTGCGGCGCTGCAGAAACAGCTGGCGGAAGAACAGGCCATGTCCAGACTGGCGGCAAGGTCAGCCAGACGTGATATTTCCGAAGTGACCTTTGCGGAAGGCGACAGAGAACTGCTGGCTCAGCTTATTTACTGTGAAGCGGGTGCAGAACCCTATGAAGGGAAGGTCGCCGTAGGGGCGGTGGTCATCAACCGGGTACTGAGCTCGGTGTACCCGGATACGGTAGTGGGGGTAATCTATCAGAACAAACAGTTTTCCCCGGTGGGAAGCGGCAGGCTGGCACTTGCACTTGCCGAAGGACGGGCGACACAGGCCTGTTATCAGGCGGCGGATGAAGCTATGAGCGGTGTGAGCAATGTGGGAAACTGCGTTTATTTCAGGACGCCAATACCGGGACTGACGGGGATTGCCATCGGTGGTCATATTTTTTACTGATTCCTGTTGCTCAGGACAAAAGAGAAGCCGGCGGATCTGCCGGCTTTTCGTCATTCATAGGCTTCTATGTATGTGGTAAGTTCGCATAGTCTGCCGGCATAGATTTCGGTGAGCAGGCTGTTGCAGGAAATCAGTGCGGATTTCAGATCGTCCAGAGAAATGCCGCCCTCTTCCAGAGCAGGAACCATTTCATCCAGATCCACTACTTTAACAAAACCGTCTGGATAAACAATCACGTCCGCCAGCAGATCCGTTACGATAAAGCTGTTTGTTGCTTCGATATATTCACTGGTAATGATATCGCAGTAATAATACAGGAGAGAATCATCGACAGTATAAAACTTGCTGACCTTATACCCTTCTCTCAGAAAATAGCAGGAGTAACCGTGGTGGAGGTCTTTTTTTGGCTTCAGAGCATTCCATCTGGTCACGATCCGCTCTCTGTTCCAGGACAGTATGACATCGTCTTTCAGAAGGATGCATTCATTGGGGATGATCCGTTTCCGGTAAAGTGATGGATATTCCATAGTCATTCTCCACAGGCAGGTTATCAGGAATCGGGCGCTGTTATCGTTGTCCGATATAGTTTAAATGCTACACGCAGCCGACATAAAAGTCAATGGAAAATCCGAGTTTTTTTTGATGTATCTCTTTACAGGAAGACAAATATTGGATATAATCTCTACTGGGGGAGTCATGGAAATAAGGGAAAAACGGAGAAATGATAAAAACCGGAAGAAGACAGTATATCAGGCGTTGATAACCGTCAGTCAGTTTGGTATTTATATGCTTGTCCCTATTTTTCTATGTTTTTTTGCAGGTTTGTTTTTAGATAGAAAAATAGGGACTTCCTTTTTTATGATCCTGCTTTTCTTTGTGGGGGCTTTGGCAGGATTCCGCAATGTATTTCTGCTGGCCAGAAGGATATACGGAGACAAAGAAGGGGAAGGGAGCCATGAGAAAAAAGGAGACGGGACGGATCAGAATTCCTGAGACATTAGGAGAACTGTACGTGGGGATTATAGTGACATCCGCTTTGCTGCAGGTCACGCTCGTATGGTTTGCAGAGGAGAAGGTGTCTTACAGCATGGGGCTCTGGGCCGGTGCGGTCATTGCGGTGATCTTTGCGTGGCATATGTGGAGGACGTTGGATCAGGCGCTCGGACTGGGGGAGGCAGGGGCGCAGAAGGTGATGCGCAGACAGTCGCTGATCCGATATGGCCTGGTGGCCGGTATGCTGGGGCTGCTGATGATCACGCGGGCGGCGAGTCCTCTGGCAGCGTTTCTGGGCATTATGACATTGAAAGTAGCGGCGTATTTACAGCCGGTTACTCATAAAGTGATTTTAAAACTAAGGAGGTGAATCTATGGGAGAGGGAATCCTGTTATCTCAGGGAGCCGATGTGGATTTTATGATACATGGCGTGTTTTCCTATCAGTTGTTCGGGCAGGAATTCTGGATCACAACGACGCATATCTGTATGCTCATTGTGCTGCTGGTGATTGTCGGCTTCTGTATTGCTGCCAGTCGGGTTATGAAGCATGCATCACTTGTGCCGGGGGGCTTCCAGAATGTAGTTGAGTTGATTGTGGAAAAGCTGGACGGTATGGTGGAAGGCGTTATGGGCAGGAATGCCGCCGGATTTGCGAATTATATCGGCACAATCTTTATCTTTATCTTCTTGAGTAATATTTCCGGTCTGTTCGGCCTGAGGCCGCCCACTGCGGACTATGGTGTGACATTTCCGCTGGGTGTGATGACATTTGCCATCATCCATTTCAACAAATTCAAGCACCAGAAGGTAAGCGGTGTCATAAAGGGATTGTGTGAACCCTGGGTATTCTGGGCGCCCATCAATATCATAGGAGACCTGGCGGTGCCTGTTTCTCTGTCACTGCGTCTCTTTGCCAATGTCCTTTCCGGGACGGTTATGATGGCGCTTGTCTATGCGCTGCTTTCCAAAATCGCCATTATCTGGCCGGCAGCGCTGCATGTATATTTCGACCTGTTTTCAGGCGCAATTCAGACATATGTTTTCTGTATGCTGACTATGACCTATGTCAATGATGCCATAGAAGGCTAAAGGGTATCACGGCGTAAACTGTCTGAACTGTTAATAAATAATGACAATTATTTAAGGAGGAAACAAACATGGAATTCAACACAAACTTTATTTTAGGTTGTTCTGCAATCGGTGCAGGTCTTGCGGTTATCGCAGGTATCGGACCTGGTGTAGGCCAGGGTATTGCAGCCGGTCACGCTGCGGCAGCAGTTGGCAGAAATCCCGGCGCGAAATCCGATATCACATCAACGATGCTTCTGGGCCAGGCCGTTGCCGAGACGACAGGTCTTTATGGTCTGCTGATTGCCATGCTTCTGTTATTTGTAAAACCGCTGATGCCATAAGAAGTCTCTTTAATTAAATAAAATAATGAAAGGAGGCAAACATGGACTCATATTTATTTGACCTGACACCACAGCTCCTTCATGATGCGCTGCTGAGTATGATCGCAGTATTTACCCTGTTTCTGGTGGCTTCTCATTTTCTTTTCAACCCGATCCGCGATATGCTTAAAAAGCGTAAGGAGCAGATCAGGGGTGATCTGGATGATGCGAAAATCAGCCGGGAAGAAGCACGGCGCCTGAAGGAGGAATATGAGGCAAAGCTTCAGAATGTGGAGAAGGAAGCGGAAGAAATACTTAGCGCTGCCAGAAAGAAAGCGCTGGCCAATGAAGCGAAGATCATCGCGGACGCCAAAGAGGAAGCTGTCAGGATCAGAGAGCGGGCGGCTCAGGAGGCTGAACTCGGGAAAAAGAAAGCTGCGGATGATGTGAAAAAGGAAATGGTTTCCATCGCATCGCTGATGGCGGGCAAGGTGGTTGCCGCTTCCATGAATACGGCGATTCAGGACAGTCTGTTGGAAGAGACATTAAAGGAAATAGGTGATACTACATGGCTAAGCTGATTTCCAAAACCTATGGAGAGGCGCTGTATGAGCTTGCCATAGAAGAAAATAAAGTGGATTCCTTTGCGGAAGAGATTACAGTATTGCGCGGAATTCTTGCAGACAGCAGAGAACTGGACAATCTGATGAACCATCCCAAAATTGCCAAGGAAGAGAAGCTTCAGGTAATGAAGCATGTGTTTGAAGGCAGACTTGATGCACAGCTGCTTGGATTTCTTTCCCTGATTATTACAAAAGACCGTTATGGTGAAGTAGACAATATTTTCCGGTATTTTCTGGATCGGGTAAAGGAACTGAAAGGGATCGGCGTTGCCCATGTGGCATCGGCGGAGCCGCTGAAAGAAGCGCAGAAGCAGCAGATTGTTGAGAAGCTGCTTGAAACCACCGGATATCGCCAGATGGAAATGCACTACACAGTCGATGCCGGACTGATTGGCGGTATCGTGATCAGGATTGGTGACAGGGTCGTGGACAGCAGTATCAGGACAAAACTGGAAGAACTGCAGAAGAGCCTGATGAAAATACAGTTGGCTTAAAACAATATATAGGAAAGAGGCGCACTGATGTGCGCGCAGATCATCAACGATATAGTTGGTGGCAAAAGAAAGGTGCGTAGAGATCTATGAATTTAAGACCAGAAGAAATCAGCGCGGTAATAAAGGATCAGATCAGGAGATATGCTTCGGAACTGGAAGTATCCGATGTGGGTACAGTAATCCAGGTGGCCGACGGTATCGCCCGTGTGCACGGACTGGAAAACGCAATGCAGGGTGAACTTCTTGAGTTCCCCGGGGAAATATATGGAATGGTGCTGAATCTGGAAGAAGATAATGTCGGCGCCGTTTTGCTTGGCAGCCATAAAAATATTAATGAAGGCGATATTGTCAAAACAACCGGCAGGGTTGTGGAAGTTCCCGTAGGCGATGCGATGCTGGGACGTGTGGTAAATGCTCTTGGTCAGCCGATTGACGGCAAAGGTCCGGTACAGACGGAAAAATACCGCAAAATCGAGAGAGTTGCTTCCGGCGTTATCACGAGAAAGTCTGTGGATACTCCGCTGCAGACAGGTATCAAAGCCATTGACTCCATGGTGCCCATCGGAAGGGGCCAGCGTGAGCTGATCATTGGCGACCGGCAGACCGGTAAAACGGCTATTGCCATTGATACAATCATTAACCAGAAGGGGCAGAATGTAAAATGTATTTATGTTGCGATCGGTCAGAAAGCTTCGACGGTCGCAAATATTGTCAAAACACTGGAAGAGTTCGGTGCGATGAACTATACAACCGTAGTTGCCGCAACGGCCAGTGAGCTGGCTCCACTGCAGTATATTGCTCCCTATTCAGGCTGCGCTATCGGTGAGGAATGGATGGAAAACGGTGAGGATGTTTTGATTGTGTATGATGATTTGAGCAAGCATGCCACCGCTTATCGTACACTTTCTCTGCTGCTGAGACGTCCGCCGGGGCGTGAGGCATATCCGGGCGACGTATTCTATCTGCATTCCAGACTGCTTGAGAGAGCGGCCAGAATGAGCGAGGAATACGGTGGTGGGTCCCTGACGGCTCTGCCGATTATCGAAACGCAGGCAGGCGATGTGTCCGCATATATTCCCACAAATGTCATTTCCATTACAGACGGACAGATTTACCTGGAAACAGAAATGTTCAATGCAGGCTTCCGGCCCGCAGTGAATGCCGGTCTTTCCGTATCCCGTGTGGGCGGTGCGGCACAGATCAAAGCTATGAAAAAGATTGCGGCTCCAATCCGTGTAGACCTGGCGCAGTACCGGGAACTGGCAGCTTTTGCACAGTTTGGTTCCGAACTGGATGCCGATACAAAAGAGAAGCTGGCACAGGGCGAACGGATCAAGGAGATCCTCAAGCAGCCGCAGTATAAACCGATGCCTGTGGAATATCAGGTTATCATTATTTATGCGGCCACCAATAAATTTTTGCTGGATGTGCCGGTGGATCGAATTACAACCTTTGAAACGGAATTCTTTGAATTCCTCGATACGAAATATCCGGAAATTCCGGAAGCCATCAGAAAAGAAAAAGTGATCTCCGATGAAACGGAAAAGCTTCTTCAGAAAGCGATTGCCGAATTTAAACAATGAGTGGAAAGGGTGATATGTTATGGCCTCTATGATAGACATTAAAAGACGGAAAGTCAGTATTCAGAGTACCCAGCAGATTACCAAAGCCATGAAGCTCGTATCTACGGTTAAGCTCCAGAGAGCAAAACTGCGTGCGGAGCAGTCAAAAACCTATTTTAACTGCATGTACGATACCGTTACATCCATGCTGGCCAGAACCGGCCACAGCGATCATCCATATCTGAAAGCAAGCACAGGCGGCAAAAAAGCCGTGATTGTTGTGACTTCCAACAGAGGTCTGGCAGGCGGCTACAACTCCAATGTGATCAAACTGATCACAAACGGTGGGTTTCAGAAAGAGGAACTGTCGATCTATGCGGTGGGAAAGAAAGGCAGAGACGCCTTTTCCCGCTATGGCTATGAAATCAAAGAAGACTTTTCCGATATGATTGAGGAACCGCAGTATCCTGATGCGATGCGCCTTGCCAATACGCTGCTTGGGGCATTTGCGGATGGTGAGATCGGAGAGATTTATCTGGCCTATACCATGTTTAAAAATACGGTAAGCCATGTCCCGACGCTCTTAAAGCTGCTCCCGGTGGAAACAGGAAGCATGGAGGGGGAGATTGCAAAGGAAGATCAGATTCCGATGAACTTTGAACCCGAAGACGAGGAAGCGCTGAATCTGATCATTCCCAAATATGTAACGAGCCTGATCTATGGCGGTCTGGTGGAAGCGGCGGCCAGCGAGAACGGCGCAAGGATGCAGGCAATGGATTCGGCGACGAGCAATGCTGAAGAAATGATCGGAAAACTGACACTTCTGTATAACAGAGCGCGTCAGGGATCCATTACACAGGAATTAACGGAGATTATAGCTGGTGCGGAAGCAATCAGTTAGGGAAGCGATGATGATATCAGCGCTTTCTCAGTCAAACAGTGAATCCCGATAAAATCAAAGGAGTGAAATAAATGGCAGAAGGAAACAGTGGAAAAATCACTCAGATTATCGGTGCTGTCCTGGATATCAAGTTCAGTGAGGGAAAACTCCCTGAAATTAATGAAGCAATCCATATTCCTACCAGAGATGGGGGAAAACTGGTTGTGGAAGCAGCACAGCATCTGGGTGATGATACGGTAAAATGTATCGCCATGGGTTCTACCGACGGTCTGGTAAGGGGGATGGAGGCGATTGCCACCGGAGCACCTATTACCGTACCGGTAGGAGAAAATACGTTGGGACGTATTTTTAATGTACTGGGAGAACCGATAGATAATAAACCGGCGCCGGAAGGGGTAGGACATGAACCAATCCACAGAGCAGCGCCGGCGTTTGAAGAGCAGGCAACGGAAACGGAACTTCTGGAGACCGGTATCAAAGTCGTAGACCTTCTCTGCCCCTATCAGAAAGGCGGAAAGATCGGTTTGTTCGGCGGCGCCGGTGTGGGCAAAACTGTCCTCATTCAGGAGCTGATCCGTAATATTGCAACAGAGCACGGCGGATATTCCGTATTTACCGGCGTGGGTGAGCGCACGAGAGAAGGAAATGACCTGTATCATGAAATGCAGGATTCCGGCGTTATTGACAAGACAACGATGGTATTCGGGCAGATGAATGAGCCGCCGGGGGCCAGAATGAGAGTGGGCCTTACCGGGCTGACCATGGCAGAGTATTTCCGTGACAAAGGCGGCAAAGATGTGCTTTTGTTCATAGACAATATTTTCCGTTTTACTCAGGCAGGTTCGGAAGTGTCTGCACTGCTGGGCCGTATGCCTTCGGCAGTAGGGTATCAGCCCACACTGCAGACGGAAATGGGGGCTCTGCAGGAGCGTATTACTTCTACGAAAAACGGCTCCATTACATCTGTACAGGCAGTCTATGTGCCGGCGGATGACCTGACTGACCCGGCTCCGGCGACAACGTTCGCCCATCTGGACGCTACGACGGTGCTGTCGCGTTCCATTGTGGAGCTGGGAATTTATCCTGCGGTAGATCCGCTTGAGTCCACATCCAGAATACTGGATCCCAGAATTGTAGGAGAAGAGCATTATCAGGTGGCCAGAGGAGTACAGGAAATTCTGCAGAAATATAAAGAATTGCAGGATATTATCGCTATCCTTGGTATGGATGAACTTTCCGAGGAAGATAAGCTGGTGGTAGGCCGTGCCAGAAAGGTGCAGAGATTTCTTTCTCAGCCGTTTTTCGTGGCCGGGCAGTTTACCGGACTGGAAGGGAAATATGTTCCCATTTCCGAGACGATCCGTGGCTTCAGAGAGATCATCGAAGGAAAGCATGATAATATTCCTGAAAGCCATTTCCTGAATGCAGGAACGATTGATGACGTCATTGCCCGTGTGAAGTAAGGGGTGAGCATATGGCGGAGGGAAACAAATTTGAATTAAAAATTATCACTCCCGACAGAGTATTCTATGAGGGAGAGGCTTCCATGGTGGAATTTAACACCACGGAAGGGGAGATTGGTATCTATAAAGCCCATGTCCCTACGACAGTGATCATTGCGCCGGGGATTCTGACGATCACCGAAGATGGCGGTCTGAAAGAAGCCGCACTGCATGCCGGATTTGCGGAGATTCTGCAGGAAAAGGTAACAATCATGGCGGAAGTCGTGGAATGGCCGGAGGAGATCGACCTCACCAGAGCGGAGGAAGCCCGTCAGAGAGCAGAAGAGCGGCTGGCCTCCAGAACGCCGGAGACGGATATCGCAAGAGCGGAAACTGCACTTCACAGGGCGATTGCCCGGATTGAAGCGAAGAAAAAATAGGATTCTTATCAGACAAACGATGCAGCTTTAGGACAGAGCTGCATCGTTTTTTCACAGGCAGCTAATTTCTGCGCGGAGTAAATTTAAGAAATTTTTAATGTCCATTTTACTGTTGTCCTTTTGGGTAAAAGACAGTAAAATGGATGAAGGCAACGCCAGCCCGAGCATGACATATGGGGCGCTGTGAATAAGAGAATGGAAGAGGGAAGTGTATGGAACGGCTGAAGCAGATTATGGAAGAATGTCTGGATCAGGGGCTGTATCAGATGATTATCAGCCATCCCCGCAGGAAGAGCGGTATTACAAAAGTCAAAATACGTCCGGTGATGATTCGGGGAGAACTCCTCTATCAGGAAAGCCGTTTTGAAGGAACCAAGGTGTTTCATGAAAACAGAACCGCACCTGCACTGTCAGAGTCAGTCATACGAATGATGAATGGGGAATTCAGGCAGCTGGAAATCCATACTGTCAACAGACAGGTGACGGCACTGGCGGGAAAAAAAGGCAATGTGACTGTAAAGATACGAAACAACGAGAAACCAAAGGTACCGGATCTGACACATGACCGCCGCAGGCAGTATCTTCTCGAGGAATCGGTTCCGATAGGATTTTTGCAGGACCTGGGCGTACAGACCAGGGAGGGAAGAATCGTAAAGAGCCGATATGATAAATTCCGACAGATCAACCGTTTCCTGGAATTTATCGAAGATGTTCTGCCGGTTCTGCCGACAGAGAGGACGGTCAGGATCATAGATTTTGGCTGCGGGAAATCCTATCTTACCTTTGCCATGTATTATTATCTGAAAATATTAAAACAATATGATGTGGATATCACGGGGCTGGATTTGAAAGCAGATGTGATCATGACCTGCAATCAGCTCAGTCAGAAATACGGCTATGAAAAACTTCATTTTATGCAGGGAGATATCAGAGAGTTTAATCGCGAGGAACCGGCGGATATGGTGGTCTGTCTTCATGCCTGTGATACTGCCACAGATCATGCACTGGCAAAAGCCGTGGGATGGGGCGCGAAGGTGATACTGGCAGTTCCCTGCTGTCAGCATGAACTCAATGGGCAGATGAAATGCGAAGCGCTGGCAGATCTGTTTGCCTATGGACTGGTGAAAGAGCAGGCGGCCGCCCTGTTTACGGACGCGCTGCGGGGACAAATGATGGAAAGCGTGGGATATCATACGCAGATCCTGGAATTTATTGATATGGAGCATACTCCGAAAAACAGGATGCTTCGCTGTATCAGACGGGAAAAGGATAAGAACGATCCGGGGGAAAACGCATACCGGGCCGAAAAGCGGGAGGGTGTAGAAACACTGATGGGATTTCTGAAGGTAAGGCCAACATTGTATACACTTTTACAGGAGTGATCTATGAAAAAGATTTTATTAAAGACAGGTGTCTGGATTGCCACGTTTCTGCTTTCTGTTTTTATTGTCAGCAGTTTTATGAATCAGGGAAATACAGATATGACTATAGAGATGGGGAGTGCCACATTTCCGCTTGTCTATATGAGCCAGGGTGGTGAAAAAATCAACTGCCTGCACGGTTATCTGAGTGAGATGCAGGGCAGTACCATGCGGGATACGATCACACCGCTGGGGACAGGCAGAAACCTTTCCATAACGGTGGACAAGATGGGAAGCCATATCAGAAGCATGCGTTTCGAAGTACGGAGTGTGGATGGCAAACGCCTGGTGGAAGCGACTGATATCAGCCAGTATTCGGAGGAAGGAGATCAGATCAGAGCTTCGTTTACGGTCAAGGATCTGATCGAGAGCAATACCGAATACAATCTGATCCTATTGCTTGAGGACGGGGAAGGCAGGACGATTCGTTACTATACGAGGATCATTCAGGCAGATGAATATCATACCGGGGATAAGCTCAAATTTGTGAAAGATTTTCACCGAAAAACCTTTGATAAAGAAGAAGCGCAGGATCTTACCATGTATCTGGAGTCCAATGCGGAAGGCAATAACAGTACTTACAGCCATGTCGATATTCACAGCAGTTTTCATCAGATCACGTGGGGAGACCTGGCAGTTAAGGAGGAATTGGAGCCTGTATATTTTATCAGAGAGCTGGGGCCTTCCACTGCCAGCATCAGTGTGTCTTTTGTCGTGAGTACAGGAACCGGAGATGCAAAATATTATTATAATGTAGTGGAATATTTCAGGCTCCGGTATACGCAGCAGCGTATTTATCTGCTGGACTATGAGCGGGATATGCATCAGATTTTCAGCCGGGAAGTGGAAAGTGCTTTTGCCAATAATAAGATCATGCTGGGAATCAACGACTCCAAAGTAGAGATGGCAGAGAGCGACGGCGGCAATGTACTGGCGTTTGTCAATGAGAATCGTCTTTTTACTTATAATATCAGTGATAATAAATTTGCCACACTGTTTGGTTTTTATGATGAAGAGAATGGAGACCGCAGGACACTGTATCCGTCGCATGGGATCAGAATACTGAGTGTGGATGAGACAGAAAACGTGCTGTTTATGGTTTATGGCTACATGAACAGAGGGCGGCATGAAGGACAGGTGGGGCTTCAGGTATATTATTATAACAGTATGATGAATACCATAGAGGAACTGGTATTTATTCCGGCCAGTACCTCTTATCAGCGTGTGAGGGCTGATATAGAACAGCTTTGCTATGTGGACAATGACCGTCATCTGTACGTCATGCTTTCTGGTAATGTATATGAAGTCAATCTTGACGGAAAAAGCTGCAGGACTGTGATTGCGGATTTGAAAGAGGATTCCTATCAGATATCGGCCAGCAATCGGATGATTGTCTGGAAGAGCGGTGAAGGAACAGATAACAGCCAGCTGACGCTTATGAATCTGAGTACGAAGAAGCAGACACAGATCAGTCAGGGGCGCAATATTATGCTGACACCGCTGGGCTTTATGGGAGAAGATCTGATATACGGAATGACACGTATCTCAGATATTGAGAAAGACAGCAGCGGCAAGGTTGTGATTCCCATGTATGAGATCAGAATTCAGAATGAAAACGATGAAATCCTGAAAAAATATGGCCGTCAGGGCATTTATGTGACCGACGCGGAAATCAAGGACAACCAGATCAGACTGCAACGCGTTGAGAAAAATGAAGAAACACTGCAGTATGTACCGGTGGAGGATGACCAGATCATGAACAATGAGGAAGTGACTGCCGGGGACAATGTGGTAGAACTTGCGGTTACAGAAGAGTATGAGACGGTTGTACAGATTGCGGTAAAAAAATCCATAGATAAAAAAAGTATGAAATTCCTGACTCCCAGGGAGGTATTGTTTGAAGGCGGCAGAGAAGTGTCGGTGGAAATGCAGGAGACAGATACCGAACATTATTATGTATATGGACTCAGGAGTATAGAAGGCATCTATACAGATGCCGGCAATGCGGTAACGCATGGCGCAGAAATATCAGGAGTGGTCATCAATGACAGCGGATCTTATGTATGGAAGGCAGGAGACCGCAGCATTAAGAACCAGATCATGAAGATCGGAGAAGACATGGCAGATGAGGAACGGAGCAGTCTGGCAGTCTGCCTGGATACCATACTTGCCTATGAAGGGGTGCAGAGAAATACGGCATATATGCTGGAGAGAGGAAGCACGGCCGTGGAAATTCTCCGTAATAATCTGCCGGATGCTCAGATATTGGAATTGTCGGGCTGTACATTGAATGCAGTATTGTACTATGTCAATCGGGACATTCCGGTGCTGGCTATGCTGGGGGATGGCAATGCGGTTCTGATCATAGGTTTTAACGAACTGAATACCGTTCTCATGGACCCGCTGACCGGGGAAATCTACAAAAAAGGAATGAATGATTCCACAGCATGGTTTGAAGAGAACGGCAACAGTTTTATCACTTATGTGAGAGAGTCCTGATGACTGGACGATCAGTCAGGGAGTCGAAAACAGGCGCTGTCCATACTTTTGCAGCGTCATAAGCAGTATTGTGCCAAAGATACCACAGGAAATAATCTCACCGGCGCCTACCGTGGCTGCCAGATACCACCAGGCATCGGTGAGGCCGTACCCATAAGGGGAAGTGAGAACAAAAGGAACGATGATAGTATTGGCAAGGATGGTGGGAATCGGGGCTGCCCATTTCCAGTGCCGCACGAGATATGCGCCTGTGGCGCCCAGCAGAGTCGCCACAGATCCCATGACAATATCGAGAATACAGCAGCCGGTCAGAAGATTACTCAAAAGACAACCGATACAAAGACCGGGCACGGCTGCGGGGAGGAATACAGGCAGGACGGCAAGCATCTCAGAGAGACGCACCTGAATGGCGCCGGAAGCCAGACCAAACGAGTTGGCGACAAAAGTCAGCACCACATAGAGAGCGGCTGTCATAGCCGCTTGTGTCAGAAACAGTACTTTTTGATTTTTCATTTTCATTCTCCTTTAGTTTTGTTTTGCGCGTGCAGCGAGGAGAATTTTCGCCATGCTTGCATGAACGAAAACTCGACGAGCGCCGCGCCAGTTGCAGGCTTTGCCTGTAACTGACGTCAGGAAGGTCTCGAACTGACGTTGCATCTTCGGAAAAACTGATTTTACGGGCTTTTCCGAAGATTTATTATAACGGAAAATGGGAGAAAGTCAAGCCCTGACGGGGTTTTTGACTCAACTTTGGGAAGTGGGGGACAGAGCGTGATAAAAGGATACCAGAGGATTTTAAGCGGGGTCTGTGGGAGGTGTGGGGAAAACAGCGTCCGGAGCATTTGGACGTGGTCTAAAGGGGAACCAGAGAGTTTGGAGAGAGGTTCCAACAGCTGGCGGGGATATGTATTTATTGCCAAATTGCCCAAAATACAGCCATGTTTATAGCTGTTTCAAATATTTTAACTTTTTTACATGATAAAAATGTCTGTATGAAGATGGATACAGGCATTTTTATATTATAAAGAGTACTTTTAACAGTGCTCTGAAAAGAAAAAGGGGTAAATGAGATATGTGTCAGGGAGTGTGTCAAAAATGGGAAAACCGCTTTATTGGGACAGTTTTCATGTGTAAAAAGTGTATGATTGTCTCGCATGGGCTGGGTATAGTCTTTTGGGAAACTTTCTGAAATGATGAAAATTTTTGATGTCTTACATTACTCAATCTGGTTGAGAAAGGGGAAAACGTGAAATTATGGAAAAGAAATTTGGATATGTCAGGGTGAGTACAAAAGAGCAGAATACGGCACGGCAGGAGGAATTAATGAAGTCACTGGGAGTTGATGAAGTATATATCGACAGATTAAGCGGTAAGGACAACGACAGGCCTGCACTCAGAGATATGATGAAATGCGCCCGTGAGGGCTGCACAGATCCGGGACTGCCAGAGCCGACCGACCAGCATGAGCGTTGTTGAATGGTGCGCCTGCCATGGCATTACAAAAGCGAATTATCATTACCCCGACGACTGTCTTTTCAAGGCATTTCAGAGTCGATTCATGCGCGTCTCCTCCTTTTTCTGCCATCAGCGCTTATCATAATACAGGATAATAATTGTGTATAGCAATGAGGAAGCAAGGATCGCGGGCCTATTCCGCTGATACCCCGCTAATCTGAGAAAGAAAGGAAAAAGCGTATGAGTAAAAAAAGAATTTTAGCTGCATTTCTCAGCATTCTTCTGCTGAGCAGCTATGTTATTCCTGTGGCGGCTGCCGGGAAACCGGGTGCTACTGCCATTAATGCAATTTATCTGACCGTCGATGAGCCTGCAACGGGCAAGATCCCCGCCGCTACAGCCACGCTCACCGCCGGTTCGAACGGTACGGTCAACTCTGTCGTACAGAATGTGACATGGAATGGACAAATGGATATCAATGGTACTTTTATGCCGCGCGTGAAGTATACGGTTACTTTTACTATGGGAATCAAGCCGGGGTCCAACTATTATTTCTCTGACAAAGCGAATTCCCTTACCGCCACGGTTAACGGCAAAGAAGCAGATGATGTCCTCTGGTATGCTGATGACAGGGTAGATGTTATCTACACGTTCCCTGCTTTTGGCACCGGCAATATTATCACCAAAGCCAACATCACAATGGAAGGTCCCGTGGCGGGTGGCAAACCTGTGCAGGAGGCTCATATTCCTGCCACTGCCAGTACCTATGTAAAGAGTGTTTTGTGGGTGGGGCCTTTTGACAGTAACGGATGTTTCCTGCCTGGTACGGAGTACACTGCCTATGTGACTCTGGGGATCAAGGAGCGTGGAAGAAAATTCTCTAACAAGAGGTTTGATGCTATTGTCAACGGCGTTACCATAGACAGTGTGGTGCGCAATTCGGACACGGAAATTATCGTTCCGGTGGAATTTGAAGCAACCCAGATTCCTGCACCTGTTCTGCCGGAACAGTGATTGCGGTCTGGCCTGCGCGGCAAAAAAACGGGAAGGTGCACGATACCCTTCCCGTTTTGTTGATTTTTTAGGAAACGTTGACAATATTATATTGCGGTTCGAACCATACGCCGGAGCCGTAACCGGTCCAAGTCGTCACTTTTCGGCCATCAATATAGAGGTCTTGATCCTTTATGGTCATTAGGCCTGTCTGGTACATTTCGACGGTCGCGGCAGGGTTGCTGCCAAGCCATTCGTCCACGCCGCTGTAGAGTGGCCGGCTGACCAGTTCATTGGGGAGAATATCTGTGGAAACGGTATTTCCTCCCCTGCTCTGCCATAAGGTGTTGCGCCATTCGTCCTTGCACAGAGGGACAAGCTCTTCTTTATAGATCCGCAGATTATAGGTCCAGTCATTCGCTGTTGTACCCACATAGCAATTCCACGGTCGTATTTCCATCCCAGTCAAAGGCATAACTGTTAACATATCCACGCCAGTCAAAAGGCTTTTGTGGAGACGCATGAGATACCGTTCCCAGACTGCCTGCCAGAAACAGAGTGCACAATAAACAGATCATTCCTTTTTTCATTAGGGTTCTCCCATCGTTCCATTTCGCAATGATCGTTGTGTTGCGGTAAGCAATACTCAGGGCATCGTATGATTGGCTTCTGTTTCTTTCCAGATATTCTTGATGGAAGAATAACTTGCCCAGATGGAAAGAATATAGCCCACGGCCAGATCTTTGATGACAATGCCGATAATCTCAGGTTCCGCCAGCAGCTCTGCCATGGTATAGAGTCCGTGCAGCTCACGGTCTGCAGTAACCTTTAAGGATGCCATTTCCGCCGCTACAATTGCGAGAATGGACAGAATGATACAGATAACGATCCCGGTTTTTGACAGGGAGCCGCCCAGCTTGGCATAACCCTTCATGCCACAGAATACGATCGCATAGCCTGCAATACCGGCAATAAAACCGACCTGTCCGATGATGACCCATAAGATTGAGCCAAGCAGCACGCCGATAATTGCACCGATCAGGCCAAGCAGGACGTTTTCTTTACTATCCTGTCCGGACAGTGCGACACTTTTGATTTCTTTACTCATTGTTCCCCCTTCCTGACGCATTTGACGCGTCGCTCTGGCAGTATTTGGAAGCTCGCCTCCAATACCGCCGCTTTTCCTTTGTTTCCTGTTGATTCCAATACCTATCATATCACACAAACAGCTATTTGCGGTAGCTATTTTATAAAAACACATGGAAACAGGGCAGGGAATAGAGAGGAAGAGGATGAAATATGTTATTGTTAAAATTATAACGAAAGGTACCTGAAAGTAACCATGCAAAAAAGACAAATAGCTACTTTTAGAGCTATTTGCCCATGCAAAACAAACCGGGCCTGTCCTGACAGCAGGGCGATACCGTTCACACCCACGCCGGATTTTAGACGAATTTATGGTCATATGGTGTGGGTGTGAAAAGTAACGGAAAGGCAGCTACATGTTGCGGGTTTTGTATTTTGCCACAACTCGCTGGATGCGTTCATTTGGATTTAGCAGATCGCTGATGGAAGTGTCATGATTCAGGGTATCAATCAGGTAGGCGATATATTTGCTCATATCACAGTTGATATACCATTCCCTCTCCAGCAGAGCGGGAGTCTGATAGATCAGGTTAGTGGTAAGCACTTTGTCAATAAGACCGTTTTTAAACGCCTGGTCAAATTTATACAGACCGCTTGTAAAGAGGCCAAAGGTAGCACAGATAAAGATTTTACGCGCTTTTCGCTCTTTGAGAGCAGCGGCTACTTCCAAAACGCTGTCACCGGAAGAGATCATATCATCGATAATGATCATATCCTTACCCTCTACGCTTGTGCCAAGAAATTCGTGTGCCACGATAGGATTGCGTCCATTGACAATGCGTGTATAATCTCTTCTCTTATAAAACATGCCCATATCCAGCCCCAGTACGTTGGCGATGTAGATGGCGCGGCTCATGCCGCCCTCATCGGGGCTGATCACCATCATATGGTTGGAATCTATGGTAAGATTTTTTACATGCCGCAGCAGGTTTTTGATAAACTGATAGGAAGGCATGACTGTTTCGAAACCGTGCAGGGGAATGGCGTTCTGCACCCGGGCATCGTGAGCGTCAAATGTGATGATATTATCCACACCCATGGCCACCAGTTCCTGCAGGGCAATGGCGCAGTCCAGAGATTCCCTGGCCGTCCGTTTGTGCTGCCTGCTTTCATAAAGAAAAGGCATGATAACCGTGATCCTTCTGGCTTTGCCGCCTACGGCGGAGATGATACGCTTCAGATCCTGATAATGATCGTCCGGAGACATATGATTTTCATGGCCGCAGAGAGAATAGGTCAGGCTGTAATTGCATACATCCACGAGAATGTAGAGGTCAGTGCCGCGTACTGATTCCATAATGACACCTTTTGCTTCACCGGAGCCGAAACGGGGGACTCTGGCATCGAGCAGATAGGAATCACGCTGATAGCCTGCAAAAGCGAGACTGTCCTTGTGCTCACTTTCCCGCTCAGTCCGCCACTTGACCAGATAGTAGTCAATTTTCTGCCCCAGAGAACGGCAGCCCTCCAGAGAAATGACTCCGAGGGAACCGACAGGTATGGTTTCCAGATTTCTTTTTTCTTCGCGCGATTTCATCAAAGTCCTCACTTTCTGTTTTGTATGGTTTTGAGGTACATCCGGATATCCGGACCGGTGATTTTATAGATATCGTAATTGCTTGTAATACGGGAAAATATCCGCTCGGAATATTTGTTTCTCAGATCCTCCAGAGAGAGATTGGTGGAAATTATGGTGGGTTTCCTGCGCAGATGTCTTTCATTGAGGCAGGAAAAAAGCTGTGACACCACATAGGCATTGCTGTATTCCGTACCCAGATCGTCAATTACCAGCAGGTCACAGTGCCAGATATCCTGGCTGGCAGTACCGGCTCCTTCCCGGGCCCTGCCTGAGAGCGCGTCGATCAGGCCGGCGGCACTGAAATACAGAACCAGATTCCCGGTTTCGATCAGCTCCCGGGCGATACAATTGCTGAGAAAAGTTTTTCCGGCTCCTACGGAGCCATAGAAAAACAGATTGCGGTAACAGGATGTAAAAGAACGGACAAAATTCCGACAGGCATCGGCGGCCCGAAGGAATCGCTCCAAATCCGGACCTTTATAAAAATCAGTGGATAAGACGGAAAAATTTTCCCGTTTCAGAGTTTCCTGAATATTGGACTGTTCGTATAGAAGTGTAACAATTTTCTGTTTTAAACAAATGCATTTCCTGCCGTCCACATAGCCGGTATCCTGACATAGCGGGCAGTCATAAACAGGGGTCAGGTAATCTGCCGGGTATCCGGCGGAAAGCAGGAGGGTACGTTTTTTTTCGGTAAGAGCCTGGAGAGAATGTCTCAGATCAGACAGAGCCTGTCCATCCCCCTCCAGCAGTCGTCTGGCATGTGCAACCGAAACTGAGGAAACGGCATGATCGGCTTCCTCATATTCCGGGATTTTTTCATAGATTTCAGTCATCCTCTCAAGCTGAAGACGTCTGGACTGATTCTGTTTTTCTTCATATTCACGAAGAAGGGAATCGTACTGTTGATTGGTCAGTGGCACGGGAACTCTCCTTTATCCTGAGTCAGTTGCTTAACAGTTCTTTTTCCAGAGCATCAAAATCATATTCCCGCTGAGGAAATTGGTTGAATTGATTGCCATATGCGGGCGCCGCGCTGCTGCGGCTGAGTGCCGCCTTTTTTTTCTGGTAAGCTTCGTCTATGGCCTGGATATCTTCCACACTGCGGACATTGGACTGATGCCAGCTTGACAGAATACGTTCCGCATATTCGAAACGGTGCCTGTCCACCGCCATAACGGTGCGCTCACAGGCGGCCTCCACGACTGCGAGCGGGAGGGCCCATTCTTTTGTCCAGCGGGTCACAAACGCGGCTTCCTTTGGCGTGGGTTCGCTGTTTTTGCCCAGCGCTTTCATGACCGTGTAGACGCTTTTATCATATCTGCGTGCAAAATCCTTTGCTTCTTTGGGGGTGGAGATATGATTGTCCGCCCATTCCAGCGCGACTTTTTCGATATATCGAAAGCTTTTCTTTTCTTTCTCCACACAGTACTGGACAAGATAGTCAATCAGATCGGCGGAGAATTTCAGACTGTCATACATAAAAAGTACGGTTTTGACCTCAGAGGTGCTCAGAGGTTTGCCGATATATTGTTCCACAATAAATAATAACTGCGCTGTCTCATCATTATCACGGAATGTTTTCAGGTCGTCGGCAGTATAGGCGGCCTTTACGGGTGTGGATTTTGCTGTTTTGTCCGCAGGAGCAGACGCAGGAAGCGCAGGCGGCAAAGGCGCCTGGGGTGACGAATTCTCCCCGCAGACTGCCGCGGAAGCAGTATCGGCGGGTGTGTCAGGTGCGGGGCAGGTGGTATGCACAGGGGCGGCCATCAGGGGGAGCTGCCCGGCCTGCAGCTGTCCGGCAGGAACCGCTGTCAGAGAAAGCGTCTGGGGCACGGCGGTCTGCTGCATGGAAATACTGCGGTGCTGTCCCGCACTACCCGTACGTGGTGTCAGCAGATGGATCGCTGTGACTGTGCCGGAGGCATCATGATCCAGAGTCAAAAGAGCTTTCTTTTCCCAATATCTGAGGGCGCGGACGATATCTTTTTCCGTATGGTTAAAGAGATCGGCCATATCGGAAATGCTGGTATCGCGGCCGGATTGAAAAATGCGCAGCAAATACAGATACACTTTTAACTGGGCATCATTTGCTTCCGGCATATAGTGATCAATAAAAAGGTTGGAGAGAGCCGTATAAGCGGCAGACTCCTCCCGGTATATGTTCAGTTTCCCCATAATCTCACCTGTTTTATCCCTGTGATCAATATCATTCAAAGCAAGAGCATTATATCACAGCGGCTTTCAAATTTAAACAGTAAAATTATACGAAAATCCCGGAAAACATAAGGTTTTCAAAGAATGTGGACAATGTGGACAGTGTGGATTGCGCACATGAATAAACGCGTGGGTCGGGCGCATATAATAGTAAAAATCAGAGAAAAACAAGTGCTTCTGCAAAGATGGCGGCAAATAAAATATCCACATTTAAAAGCCCCGCGAACGGCGCTCCAAATGTGGATGATGTGGATAACTATAGACCAAGCAGATTTTCCCCAATTTTTACCACGTCTCCGGCGCCCATAGTTATCAACAGGTCGCCATTTGTACAATGTTCCAGTAAAAAGTTTTCGATTTCGTCAAAGGAAGGAAAATAAAAACATTCCTTTCCGGTTTCGGCGATGGCCTTCTGCAGGGTGCGGGAACTGATTCCCAGGGTATCTGTCTCGCGGGCGGCATAGATATCCGCCAGAACCACCCGGTCAGCCAGAGAAAGGGCATCGGCGAACTGGGGCAGAAAAGCTTTTGTGCGAGTATAGGTATGCGGCTGGAAGACACACCACAATGTTTTATGAGGATATCTGGCAGCGGCATGTAAAGTGGCCCTGATTTCCGTGGGATGGTGGGCATAATCATCAATGATGGTCACGCCGCCGATCCGGCCCTTATATTCAAAACGCCGGTCCGTACCATGAAAATCCTTCAGTGCGGCCAGGGCGGCGCTGCGGGGCAGAGAAAGAATATCCGACAGGGCCATGGCAGCCATGGCGTTAAGGACATTGTGTTCTCCGGGAACCGAGAGCGCAACGGTCTGGATATGTTCCCCATTGTGGAGTGTGAAAGAGGGACAGGCTGTCTCATCATAAGTCAGACCATCATACCAATAATCAGAAGAAGGATCCTTGCCGAAGGTAACAATCCGGCAGGACAGGCCGTCGGTAATGGCGCGCAGCTGTTCAATGCCGCTGTTGATGAGCAGGATGCCGTCCTCGGGAAGCAGGGAGGCAAATTTGTGAAAAGACTCTCTGATCTCATCAATATCCCGGAAAAAATCCAAATGATCCTCCTCCACATTGAGAATCACGCCGATCCGCGGGAAAAAACTGAGAAAGCTGTTGGTATATTCACAGGCCTCGGTCACAAAATATCCTGATTTTCCAATGCGGATATTGCCGCCGATAGAAGGAAGAATACCGCCGATAGACAGTGTAGGGTCGGCGTTCGCGCGCATAAGGATCTCGGATATCATCGAAGTGGTAGTGGTCTTGCCGTGTGTGCCGCTGATGGCCACCGGCGTCTCATAATTGCGCATGATCTGTCCGAGCAGCTGCGCACGTGTCAGCGACGGCAGATTTCTTGCGGCGATGGCCATATATTCCGGGTTATCAGGATGGATGGCGGCGGTATAGACGACCAGATCGACGTCATCCGTCAGATTGTCCGCGCACTGGCGGTCGCAGAACCGGATGCCCTTTTGCTCCAGCATGTCGGTCAGAGGACTGCGGCGCAGATCGGAACCGGATATGGTAAAACCTTCGGACAGCAGGATCTCGGCCAGACCGCTCATACTGATGCCGCCTATGCCAATAAAATGTATATGAATGGGATTGCTGAAATCAATCTGGTACATGGGGTTATTCTCTCCCTGTCTTATTTGATATTTATATGACCCGACGTTTCCTGCGTCCGCCATATATTCATATATATTATACGCATGGAAAGGAAAAAAACAAACAAAATTTTGGATATTTTTGAAAAAATTGTTTCTGTTGCGGGGCTGTCCGGCGGATATCGGCAAGGGAGCGATGGGCATATCTGTCGGAACAAAATGACAGATAGTATGTAAAAGCATCTGAAAGATAAAAAAAATATGAAAAAATAAAAAAAATTGTAAAAATTATACAGAAAGGGGACAAAAATAAAGAAATAAATTGTAAAAACAATTCACTTTTATGGCAAACTATGTTATATTATCACTAAGGAAAGATCAAAAACGGAGCGGATCATAGCGGCGGGGAAGGCACAGGAACTGCTGCGGATTATAAGGAGTGACCATATGTATAAGAAAGAAATGATCGCCATGCTGCTGGCCGGAGGACAGGGCAGCAGGCTGGGAGTGCTCACATCCGAAGTGGCAAAACCGGCGGTGGCATTCGGGGGAAAATACCGGATTATTGATTTTCCTCTGAGCAACTGCATCAATTCCGGTGTGGATACGGTTGGCGTACTGACGCAGTATCAGCCGTTGCGTTTGAATTCTCATATCGGTATCGGCATTCCATGGGATCTGGACCGTAATATCGGGGGTGTTACCATCCTGCCGCCTTATGAGAAGAGCAAGAACAGCGAATGGTATACCGGGACAGCCAATGCCATCTATCAGAATCTGGCCTATATGGAAAGCTTTCATCCGGACTATGTACTGATTCTTTCCGGGGATCATATCTACAAGATGGATTATGAGGTGATGTTGGATTTTCACAAGACAAACAATGCGGAAGTGACGATTGCCGCCATGCCTGTTCCCATTGAGGAAGCGAAGCGGTTTGGTATCGTGATCGCGGACGAAAACAGGAAGATCCTGGATTTCGAGGAAAAGCCCGAGAATCCCAGAAGTAATCTGGCATCCATGGGCATTTATATTTTCAACTGGCAGACACTGAGGGAAGCGCTTCTGGCACTGGCAGCACAGCCGGCGCTGGACTTTGGCAAGCATGTCATTCCCTATTGCCACGGAAAGGGAGCACCGCTTTACGCCTACGAATTCAACGGTTACTGGAAGGATGTGGGGACGCTGAATTCCTACTGGGAAGCCAATATGGAATTGATCGACATCATACCCGAGTTTAACCTTTACGAAGAATACTGGAAGATATACACCCGCAGCGAGATCCTTCAGCCGCAGTATGTGTCGGCTGAGAGCGTGGTGGAAAGAAGCATCATTGGGGAAGGCACTACGATTCTTGGAAAGGTCTATAATTCGGTGATCGGCTGCGGTGTCGTGATCGGTGAAGGTACGGTAGTACGCGATTCCATCCTTATGAACCGCACGGAGATCGGCAGCGGGTGCGAACTGAATAAAGCCATCATTGCGGAGGATGTCATCATCGGGGACGGTGTGAAGCTGGGTGTGGGCGACGAAGTTCCCAATGAAACGGATCCCCATATTTACAATCATGGCATTGTAACGATCGGAGAGAAGAGTGTTCTGCCCGGCGGCATTTCCGTCGGAAAGAATTCCGTGATCTTCGGCAGGATGGAACCGTCGGACTTTACGGATCAATATCTGGCCGGCGGGAAAACACTGATCAAGGCAGGTGATGAAGTATGAGAGCGATAGGAATTGTCCTGGCAGGCGGTAACAATCACCGGATGAAAGAACTGGTACAGGAACGGGCGGTTGCGGCTATGCCCATCGCGGGAAGCTACAGAAGCATTGATTTTGTACTCAGCAATATGTCCAACTCCCATATACAGAAGGTCGCGGTGCTGACACAGTACAATGCGAGAAGTCTGAACGAGCATCTTGGTTCTTCCAAGTGGTGGGATTTCGGCAGAAAACAGGGCGGTATCTTCGTATTTACACCTGCGGTGACCGCAGACCGGAACGCCTGGTACAGAGGAACGGCGGATGCGATCCATCAGAATCTTGATTTTTTAAAGAGCAGTCATGAACCGTATGTGATCATCGCAAGCGGGGACTGTATCTACAAGATGGATTACAACAAAGTCCTGGAGTACCATATCGACAAGAAGGCGGATATTACGGTGGTCTGTCGGGACATGGAAAAAGGCATGGCACTGGAGCGGTATGGTACGCTCCGTATGAATGAAGAGAGCAGGATCGAAGAGTTTGAGGAAAAACCGGTCGTTGCAAAATCTCAGACGATTTCCTGCGGTATCTACATAATCAGAAGGAGACAACTGATTGAACTGCTGGAAAAATGTGCGGAGGAAGACAGGTATGATTTTGTAAAGGACATCCTGATCCGTTACCGGAATCTGAAACGGATCTATGGTTATAAAATAAAGGACTATTGGAAGAATATCGCTTCAGCGGAAGATTATTTTAATGCGAACATGGATTTCCTGAAACCGGATGTCCGCAATTATTTTTTCAGGGAATAC
The DNA here is from genome assembly GCA_910587155.1 of uncultured Lachnospiraceae bacterium. Classification (GTDB taxonomy): domain Bacteria; phylum Bacillota; class Clostridia; order Lachnospirales; family Lachnospiraceae; genus VSOB01. The sequence continues at coordinate 64,134 of CAJULA010000007.1, read as the reverse complement.
CCTTCCATATACTCCAAAGTAGATGATTTGCCGCCGGCGAAATACAATCCGGGTTCCAATGTGAGGAACAGTCTGATTTCCAGCGGTTGTATCATAAATGGGACAATTGAAAACTGTGTTGTATTTAAGAGTGCATTCATCGGCAGTAATTGCACGATCAAAAATTCTATTATACTAAATGACGTTTATATTGGAGATAACACTTACATTGAAAACTGCATCATAGAGAGCCGCGACACCATACCGGCCAACTCCTGCTATAAAGGCGAAGATGGAATCAAGATCGTAATCGAAAAAAATATGAGGTACAAGTTCTAGTATCGATCAGAGGAGGTCAGGATGCATGAAGATAACAGATGTACGAGTTCGTAAAATTACGAAAGAAGGGAAAATGAAAGCGATCGTATCCATTACGATCGACAATGAATTCGTAGTTCATGACATCAAGGTGATTGAAGGTGAGAAAGGGCTGTTCATTGCAATGCCAAGCAAGAAAGCCTCGGATGGCGAGTACAGAGATATCGCGCATCCTATCAATTCAGAGACTAGAGAGGGCATACAGAAGATTATTTTAGAAAGTTACGAGCAGGCGCTGTCTGAACCGGACAGCGACGAATGACGGAATGGATCAGGCACCAGGGAAAAGGGAGTTGTCAATTGACAACTCCTTTGTTATATTTAATAGGAATATCTGACATCATAAGGGTACAGGGCGGCTTGTCTGAACTGTTACGGCATGAGAGGCATATCGGCAAAGAGAAAGGGATGGGCAGTATGTATATGATCGTGGGTCTGGGCAATCCGGAGAAAAGATACGACAATACAAGGCATAATACCGGATTTTCAGTCATAGATGTAATAGCGAAGGAGCATGGGATCTCCATGCTGGAACTGAAGCACAAGGCTGTCATCGGGAAAGGATTGATTGCGGGAGAGCGTGTCATACTGGCCAAACCTCAGACTTATATGAATCTGAGCGGAGAAAGTGTGCGTGAACTTGTGGACTATTATAAAATCGACGAGACGGAGCAGCTGCTTGTGATCTATGATGATATCAGTATGGATGTAGGCAGGCTGCGCATCAGGAAAAAGGGCAGCGCGGGCGGACATAATGGTATCAGGAATATCATCGCCCATCTGGGACATGATGTTTTTGCCAGAATCAAAATCGGTGTGGGCGCCAAACCGCAGGCATATGATCTGGTGGATTATGTGCTGGGACATTTTACGGACAGGGAAATGGAAACGATCCTGGCAAGCGCGCATCTGGCTGAGGAAGCCGTGCGCCTGATTGTCCAGGGAAAAATAGACGAGGCTATGAACCGATATAATAAGAAGCAAGAGGTAGAGGATGAAAGTACTGAGAAAACCCTTTGAGGAGATGGGGGAATTTTCGGAGATCGTAAAGCAGCTTGGCAGGGACGGCGCCCATGTGGCGCTTGGCGGATGCGTGGATTCTCAGAAAATGCATATGGTATACGGGCTTAGTGAGGGTTTCCGCAACAGGATCATCGTCACCTACAGTGATCTCAGAGCGAGAGAGATCTGCGAAGACCTGAAATATTATGACAGAAATACCTGCCTGTATCCTGCCAGAGATCTGATCTTCTATCAGGCTGATGTGCATGGAAACAGACTGACCATGGAGCGGATGAAGGTATTGCGCAGAATGTTGGAAGGGGCGCCGGTCACGGTTGTTACTACCTTTGATACATTGATGGCCTATCAGACACCCATGGAAGTTTTGAAACAGGGGATTGTCTCCATCAGAAAAGGGAAGGAGGCGCCGCCGGATCTGGCGGCCTGCCTGACTGCCGCCGGATATGAGAATGTCTATCAGGTGGAAGGACCGGGACAGTTTGCCGTACGGGGTGGTATTTTTGATATTTTTGATCTGACGGAAGAGAACCCCTACCGGGTGGAACTGTGGGGAGATGAAGTGGATTCTGTCCGCAGTTTTGATGTACTCAGTCAGCGCTCCATTGAGAATCTGGAAGGCGTGGATATTTATCCGGCGACAGAATTGGTGCTGTTTGAAGATAATCTGGAACAGGGTATCGCGGCGATAGAGCGGGACGGCGGGCAGGTGGAAAAAGCCCTGCGGGAACAGTTTCACACGGAAGAGGCTCACCGGATCAAAGCGCAGGTATCACAGCTGCGGGAACAGATTCGGGAGTACCGTTCTCTTGTCAATCTGGAAAGCTATATTCGCTATTTCTATGCGGATGCCGCGGTTTTTCCGGCTTATTTTGATGCCTCGGACAGCCTGTTTGTTCTGGATGAGCCGGCTCGCCTGCAGGAACATGGCACTGCGGTGGAGACGGAATTTCGGGAAAGCATGATGCACAGGGCGGAGAAAGGATACGTATTGCCGGGGCAGATGCAGCTGCTGACATCGGTGGAACAGGCTGCGGCAGGCCTGGAGAAGTGCAGGGTTGTCTCCGTGTCGGCAATTTTGCAGAAAAATTCTTTCTTTTCCACAGAGAGCAGATTCTCCGTGACGGCGAAATCCATTGCTTCCTATAATAACAGCTTTGAGCTGCTGGTGAAAGATCTGCGCCGATACAGGAAAAGCGGATATCGGGTTCTGCTTTTATCAGGTTCCCGGACAAGGGCCAAAAGACTGGCCATGGATCTGGCGGAGCAGGGGCTGACCGCGTTTTACAGCGAGGATCCGGAGCGGGAACTGGCGCCGGGAGAGGTCATGACCTGTTATGGACATGTGCTCAAGGGGTTTGAATATCCGCTGCTGAAATATGTGATTCTGTCCGAAAGTGATATTTTTGGCCGGGAAAAGAAAAAAAAGCGACGGCATAAAAAATATGAAGGGCAGAAAATCCACGACTTTTCAGAATTGAAAGTAGGAGACTATGTAGTCCATGAAAGTCATGGACTGGGCATTTACAGAGGGATCGAAAAGGTAGAGGTGGAGCATGTCGTAAAGGATTATATGAAGATTGAATACCGGGACGGCGGAAATCTGTATATTCTGGCGACGGGATTTGACGCGATCCAAAAGTATGGCTCAGGAGACGGCAGAAAACCGAAACTTAACCGGCTGGGGACCCAGGAATGGAACAGGACGAGGACTAAAGTCAGAAGCGCGGTGGATGAGGTGGCAAGAGATCTGGTGGAGCTCTATGCCGTGCGTCAGCAGAAGGCGGGTTATCAGTTTGAGAAAGATACGGTATGGCAGCGGGAATTTGAAGAAATGTTTCCTTTTGAAGAGACCGAGGATCAACTGACAGCCATTGAGGCGACCAAGGCGGATATGGAAAGTGCCAGGATCATGGATCGGCTGATCTGCGGAGATGTGGGGTACGGCAAGACAGAGATCGCTATCAGGGCGGCGTTCAAAGCCGTGCAGTGCAGCAAACAGGTGGTTTTTCTTGTGCCGACTACCATACTGGCGCAGCAGCATTATAATACTTTTATACAGCGAATGAAGGATTTCCCGGTGCGGGTAGATCTGCTGTCCAGATTCCGGACCCCTTCCGAGCAGAAGAAAACGATCGAAGACCTGAAAAAGGGGCTGGTGGACATCGTGATCGGCACACACCGGGTTCTGTCGAAGGATGTGCAGTATAAGGATCTGGGACTTCTGGTGATTGATGAAGAACAGCGTTTTGGTGTGGCTCATAAAGAAAAGATCAAGAAAATAAAAGAAAATGTGGATGTGCTCACCCTGACTGCCACACCAATCCCGCGGACGCTGCATATGAGTCTGGCCGGTATCCGTGATATGAGTGTGCTGGAAGAGGCGCCGGAGGAGCGTATGCCCATTCAGACCTTTGTCTGTGAGTATAATGAAGAGATGGTAAGAGAAGCCATCGTCAGGGAACTTTCCCGGGGCGGCCAGGTCTATTATGTATACAACAGGGTCAATACTATCGCGGATGTAGCAGCTTCTCTGGCGGCTCTGGTGCCGGAAGCCGCGGTTTCTTTTGCCCATGGGCAGATGCAGGAGAGAGAATTGGAGCGGATTATGTATGATTTTATTGACGGGGAGATTGACGTGCTGGTTTCCACCACAATCATCGAAACCGGTCTGGACATCTCCAATGTCAATACGATGATTATCCATGATTCTGACCATATGGGATTATCCCAGTTGTATCAGCTGCGGGGCAGGGTAGGGCGTTCTAACCGCACCGCCTATGCTTTTCTTATGTACAAGAAAGATAAAATGCTGAAGGAAGTGGCAGAAAAGCGGCTGCAGGCCATCCGTGAATTTACGGATCTGGGCAGCGGGTTTAAGATAGCGATGCGTGACCTGGAGATACGGGGAGCCGGCAATCTGCTGGGAAAGAGCCAGCATGGGCATATGGAGGCAGTGGGATATGACCTGTACTGCAAGATGCTCAATGAGGCGGTGAAGCATCTGAAAGGCGAAGGAGAGGAAGCGGATTTTGCCACTACGGTAGATCTGGATGTGGATGCTTATATTCCTGCCTCCTATATCCTCAACGAGGTGCAGAAGCTGGATATTTACAAACGGATCGCCGGTGTGGAAGATGAAGGGGAATGCAGCGATATGAAGGAAGAACTGATGGACCGCTTTGGTGAGATCCCGGTCTCGGTACAGAATCTGCTGCGGATTGCGCTGATCCGCAGACAGGCTCATGCACTGTATCTTGCGGAAGTGCAGGGAAAGAATGAAGTGCTGACCTTTTTATTTACTGCCAATGCACCGATTCGGATCGAACGCCTGCCGGAAATGCTGGCGGGATTTGGAAAAAAGATGACATTCCATGCCAAGGGAGATCCGTGCCTTCGATATCGGTACAAAAAATGCGGCATGGTGGAGAAAGATGCAGAGATGCTGCTGTCACTGACAGAACATATTTTGCGGAATATGAAGATTTTTCTGCTGCCATAAGGACAGCCTGTTTGATTGTTGCCGTGTATTCCGTTTTTGTCTGACCTTTCTCGTACAAATTTGTCCTTTTGTACAAAAAAAATGAAAATGAGTTGAAAGTATAGTGTATTTGTACTAAAATGATAAGTAGGCATAAACGGCAGACGGAATTTCGGAGGGACATATGAAAAAGATAGCATATAAATTTTTGATGGTAATCGGTATTCTGGTAGTGATCTCTCTGACGGCGCTGCAGATACTGAGCAGGAACATCAGAGAGATCAGCAGGGAGAGTGCCGATCTGCTGGGCAGACAGGTGGAAGATATGAACCTGATCCAGACAATCAACCGGGATTATGAGGAGATCTATCGCGTTACGCTTTGTCATGCCATGACCAATGCGGAATCGTCCATGCGCTCTTATGAGGGGCAGATTGATGCCAGCAGGCAGGAACTGCTGTCAAGTATGGAAACTTACAAGGCGGGGATCCGTGATGAGGAAATCGCACAGGCATTTGTCGGATTTGAGGATAAGATCAACGCCTTTCTGAATACGGTGGACAGTATCATTGCCAACAGTGCCGGCGGCAAGAAGGATATGGCGATTATCTATATTAACAATACGCTGGGGGTGTCCGTAAGCAATCTGGAGAAATACATAGTACAATTAAAAGAACATACCAATCAGGAATTTGAATCCGGGTATGAAAATCTGACAGCTACTTTTGCAAACAGTAACCGGATCATTCTTTTAACAATGATCTCCATGGCGGTTGCGGCTGTTATCATTTATATCATAGCCAACTTTGTCATTGTCAGACCTATTAATATGGCGACCAGAGAACTGCAGGCGATCATTAGATCCATTCAGGAAAAAAACGGCGATCTGACCAGACGCATCACGAAAAGGTCGCGGGATGAGACGTCCGTTCTGACAGCCGGTATCAATCAGTTTCTGGAAATATTGGAAAATCTGATCCGCAATATCCGCACTTCCAGCAGGGAGATATCGGTAAGGCAGCAGGGGATATACGGCCTTGTGGAAAAGACACAGGATGATGCGGGAGATACATCCAGCACAATGGAAGAGCTGGCTGCCGGTATGGAAGAAGTGACCGCCACCGCGTCTGTTCTGACGGATCACGCCAAGGGGGCGCAGGAATCCGTACAGCATGTATCGGAGGATGTGAACGAGGGCTTCCACTTTGCGGAAGATATGAAAAAGCGGGCGGATCAACTGCAGAAGCAGGCGGTGGACAGCAAACGTTATGCGGAAGACGTGATACATCGGATTGATCGGGCGCTGGGGGAATCCGTGGAAGGCAGCCGACAGATCAATAATATTACCACACTGACAGATGAGATCCTTGGTATTGCGGCGCAGACCAATCTGCTTGCGCTGAATGCGTCGATTGAGGCAGCCAGAGCCGGGGAAGCCGGGAAAGGGTTTGCGGTGGTGGCGGATGAGATCAGGCAGCTTGCTGATAACAGTAAGGCTACCGCCAATAATATTCAGAAGATCACTCAGAGCGTGGTGGGGGTTGTTTCCGAATTGTCCGCCAATGCGTCACAGCTTCTTGATTTTGTAAATAAGAGGGTAGTGCCGGATTATGATGAACTGGAAAATACCGGAGTACAATATCTGGAGGATGCCACCAATGTGGCAACTATCATGGATAAGATATTGACAGGCACACAGGCGATCAGTGAGACGATGAATGAGGTGGTGACTTCCAATGAAGCCATCTCCGGGACCGTAGAACAGAATGCAGTGGGAATCGGCAGCGTGGCAGGAAATACAACAGAGCTGGCTGCCAATATGAAGGAAATATTCCATTCGCAGAAGCAGGTGCAGTCAGTGATCGAAGATCTGGCAAAGCAGGCGGAAATGTTCCGTATCAGTGAATGAAAACATAAAAAACAGACAGGACTCCTGTCTGTTTTTTTGATGGTGCTGCGCCCGGCATAAGGAAATCTGCCGGCAATCAGGACTTTAGTCTGCGGAAGTGCCGACCGCTTTTGTGATACGGTTGCGAATCTGTTCCATACGCATGTCCAGGGCCGAACTGAGCTGGGCACATTCCAGAAGTTCTTTTTCCAGAAGTCCGGCCTCTTCCGGCGGGATGTTTTTCTTGTAACGCAGCTTATGTTCAAGGCTGGCCCAGAAATCCATGGCTATGGTACGGAGCTGTACTTCCACTTTCATCAGTTTTTTTTCGTTTTGCAGGAAGATCGGTACTTGCACGATGAGATGCAGGCTCCGGTAGCCGCCTGGCTTGGGATTCCTGATGTAATCCTTGATCTCGATCAGCGTGATATCATCCTGATTGAGCAGACAGTCGGCCAACAGATAAATATCGTCCTGGAAGGAGCATACCACGCGTACGCCTGCGATATCACGGATATTTTCCTCAATGGATTCCAGGGTCAACGGAATGTTTTTGCGCCGGATCTTTTTGATCAGACTTTCCGTGGATTTGACACGTGCCTTGATGGTTTCTATGGGATTACGGTCGTATTGCAGGGAAAATTCCCTGTTTAATACATTGAATTTCGTCTCTATTTCCATGATGGCACAATGATAATGCGCCATCATCGTATCTATTGGCAGCTTATTTTCCTTCATAAAATCCAGAAATTCATCGGACAAAAGACTCCTGCGTAAAAACTGATCCCTTGCCTTTCCAAAGTAGTGTTCCATTCCCATATTGATTCCTCCAGTGTAAAAAGTTGACATAAATGGCTTATGCCGGATTTATTTTACCATAATTTTTTCCTCTGGGGAGAACCATGGGAGATATTTAAGAAAAATATAATAGTCAGGAAAGGATAACAGGATCCCGACATGGCAGAGCAGCGCAGAGCCAAATGATTTAAGCATCCTCAAAAGCGGCGATGACACTGCTGTAAACTTTGCTGCCGTTTTTTATCATTTCCTGGGCGAGCGCCGCCGCAAGTTTGGGATTGTTTATGATCACGATGGATTTTTTCACCTGATTGGCGATTCCATAGCCGGATTTTGTGCTTACTACGACATAGCCGTCTTTCTTTTCCTTCCATAAATAAGAATACCTGTTAAGATCCATTTTACATTCTCCTGCCTGCTATCTTTTGTATGGCTGCGCGCGCAGCAGTCTTTCGTTTACTACCTTTTATAGTAGCATTATGCTATCACATATTTATTTCCCTGTCAATCTATGCGGGTATTATTTTGAAACATATTTTTGAAACGGTTTTACAATTCACACCTATGCCAGCTTTCACGCGAATTTATGGCCAAATGAAATGGTGTGAATTGCGGCAAGCTGCATGGCGTGTGTACGGACAGCGCAGCGAGTGCGCAGTCCTGAGTGAAGGGTGAGACTTTTGCAGTAAATTGTCTTAATTCCCGCAAATTATGTGTTTTTTCAATTGACATTACGACGTTTTAGTAGTAATATTACTAAAAAGGGAAAGGAGCTGCCTTCCATGCTTTTTAACTTGTCGAATACTGAACTGGATATACTTGAAATCTCATGGGCAACGAATCGCTGGATGTCAGGGGCAGACTTCTGGAACCGCCTGAACGGACAGGGAGGAAATTTTAAGCGTCAGACAGTGAATACGTATTTGTCACGTATGACGGACAAAGGCTTTCTGGTTAAGTGTCAGACCAAATATATATATACCTTTACAAAAGAAGAATTTGAAAAGAAACGGGCTTTGGAAATATTAAATACGATGTATAGTGGCTCTCTGAAAAAGTTTTTACTCGCATTGGCTGGCAGTGTCAAAATGGATTGCGATGAAGCATTTAAACTGCAGGACTATCTGGAGAAGCTGCTGATATAAACTGCGGGAATGAATATCATTTTATCTATGACTCTGTCAGGCTCCATCGTGTTTCTTGTATACAGTTTTTTTGAGCGCATCAGGATTGTTTATCTTGCGCCGTTAAACCGTTATTTTATTATAAAGGCCATTTTGCTTTTTCATTTCATCCCCATTGGGTATCTGTGCCAAAGATTCGAGGAGGTTTTCCTGCCGGACATTGGCCGGATTTACAGGCATACTTTTGTAAACGGCTCGCAGCCTGCCGTTATATTTGCACCAAATGAACGATACATAAATGCCGCTTATGAAAATCATGTGACTATTTTTTTCATCTGGCTTTTGATTCCCATGATCCTCTTTCTCAAATCAGTTTTTGCGCGTTACAGACTGCGCTGTCTGATTATGAATCTGTCCGGGGAAATAACGTCCGGCCCCGCCTTTACTCTCCTTTGTGAATGTCAGAACCGTCTGCAGATCAGGAAAAAGATACGGATTTATTCCGCCGATGCGGATATTTCTGCGTTTACCTATGGAATGTTTCACCCGATCATTGTTGTTCCCGGATCTTATGAGGCGAAAGAACTGGAGTTAGCCATCCTTCATGAACTGATTCATATAAAACAGAAGGATTCGCTGATTCTTTTTATCCGTACTCTGGTGGTCGCTATCTATTGGTTCAATCCGGTCGTCTATTTTATTTACCGCAAGACGTCTGTGTTGTGTGAATTGGCGTGTGATGAACTTGTGACCAGGCATATCAGGGAAGAAGAGCGAAAGGACTACAGTCAACTGATTATTGCGGCTGCGGGCGGCTATCATCTGGCCTCCCGGCATGTAACACCGTTCAGTAAAAACCAGAGAATTATAAAAGAAAGGATTGATTTTATTATGGCAAAGAGAAAAAACAAATTCCGCCTGGCTCCTGTTATTTTATCGGCAGGGATACTTCTGACAAGCACATTTCCGGTAATGGCTTATGAGCCGCCGAAGAAGATGTTGTTTGATAGTGTTAGTATGGAAGAACAGGCGTTAATATCATCTGGTAATTTTATTGAATTTACTACGGAGGAGTCATTTGATCAAATAACTGTATCGTCTGTAAATCAGCACATAGAATATGATTTTCAATTCACTGATAAAAACGGGAATATATATCCTGCTGACGAACCAGTTCCTCAGGGAGAATGCAGTCATACATTTATGGATGGAACTTATACTACGCATATGAAAAATGATAATGGCGGTTGTACGGTGAAAATTTATGATGCAAAACGCTGCTCCAAATGTGGGCTTATTACAAATCGGGAATTAAAGACTACGACAGAGTACGTAAAATGCCCTCACTAAATGCAGGCTTCCCATCTGCGGGCGGATATCACAACTGGTCCGCTGGCAGGTGGGATTTTTTGTGGAATTTAGAGGTTATATGTAGGAAGACGGCATAAAAGGCGATGGTCTGGTACTTTCCCGCCCAATGTCAGTTGGTATAAGAAAGAGCCGGTTTCTGTCCCGTGCCTATGTCATGTGTGTGTCTGTCATGAAAAAAGCATATCATAATTGCCTGATAAGGTAATGTGTGTTATACTCCATTTATGGGAAACCATAGAGCTAAAGGCGGCTTTACCCCTCCTGCATTTTCCGGAGGGTATAACAGTCCTCCGGATCTCATGCCTTTGGGTGCGAAAGAAAGGAGGGCGATACAATGATTACATATCAGGATTTCTTTTTGTTCTGTACATTCGTTGTTGCTCTTGTAAGTCTGCTATATCAGATTTTTAAGGGAAAAAATTAGCCGCCACTACCACCAATAGTGACGGCTGACCTCATAGTATAAGAGGTTTTAGCTTTACTGTTTGAAGGGTAGAGCCGCTTCTATGGCTTTCCCTTTTTCTGTTTTTACTATAGCACATTTGTCAGTTGTATTCAAGAGTTGAACGTACATTTTATAATGATTCCCAGGTTATTTTTTGACTTATGCGGCATTTATGATACAAAAACTTCCTTACACCATGACAAAGGCATGAATGAACAAAATGGTCACAATTTATTCACTCATGCCTTTGTCGTGTCTGTATACACGCAGCTCTTGTAAACCGCAAAAGATAGGAGTATACTGAAAGGCAATAAAGTTCAGCGGTTATCATAGCAAATGGATAATAAAAGAATCATATGGTACAGGAGGCCAATTATGGACAGACAAAATCTCACTCTTATGACAGATCTATATGAACTGACAATGATGCAGGGCTATTTCAAGCATAAGGACCAGAATGAAACGGTAATTTTTGATGTGTTTTACCGAAACAATCCTCATGACGGAGGCTATGCTATTTCCGCAGGGCTGGAGCAGGTGATCAATTATATTAAGAATCTTCACTTTTCCAAAGAGGATATTGCATATCTGGCAGGTCTGGGTATTTTTGAAAAGGATTTTCTGGATTATCTGGATACCTTTCGTTTTACCGGGGATATTTATGCCATTCCGGAAGGGACGATTATCTTTCCCCGGGAGCCGCTGATCAAGGTGATCGCGCCCATTATGCAGGCGCAGTTGATCGAGACGGCCATACTGACCATATTGAATCATCAATGTCTGATTGCCACCAAAGCGGCCCGTGTCTGCTATGCGGCGAAGGGCGACGGTATCATGGAATTTGGTCTGCGGCGGGCGCAGGGGCCGGATGCCGGTATCTATGGCGCCAGGGCGGCAGTGATCGGGGGATGTACCGGCACCAGCAATGTGCTGGCGGGCCAGCTTTTTGATATTCCTGTAAAAGGGACACATGCCCATAGCTGGATCATGAGTTTTCCTGATGAATATACGGCTTTTAAGACTTATGCGGATATGTATCCCACGGCCTGCATCCTCCTGGTGGATACGTATGATACGCTCAAGTCCGGTGTGCCAAACGCCATCCGGGTATTTGAAGAAATGCGCAGGGACGGTGTGCCTCTTACGTTCTATGGTATCCGTCTGGACAGCGGCGATCTGGCATATCTTTCCAAAAAGGCGAGAAAGATGCTGGACGAGGCGGGCTTCCCGGATGCGGTCATCTCCGCTTCCAACGATCTGGATGAATATCTGATCGACAGCCTGAAGGCACAGGGGGCGGCCATTACTTCCTGGGGTGTGGGTACAAATCTGATTACTTCCAAGGATTGTCCTTCTTTCGGCGGTGTCTATAAGCTGGCGGCTATCATGGATGCAGACGGCAATTTTACGCCCAAGATCAAATTGTCGGAAAATACTGAGAAGATCACCAATCCCGGCAATAAGACCATATACCGTATTTATGAAAAAGAAAGCGGTAAGATCAAGGCTGATCTTATCGCCCTTGTGGATGAAGCATATTCTGAGGATCAGCCGCTGCTCCTCTTTGATCCGCTGGCTCCCTGGAAGAAGACACGCCTTGCACCCGGCACCTATACGCTGCGGGAGATTATGGTGCCTGTTTTCAAAGACGGGAAATGTGTCTATGATACGCCCAAAACCATGGATATCAGGGCTTACTGCCAGAAAGAGCTGGACACGCTATGGGACGAGACGAGACGCCTTGTGAATCCCCATGCGGTTTATGTGGATCTCTCTGAAAAGCTGTATGATATGAAGATAGAGCTCTTGAATCGTATGAGCCTGCAGGAGGGGAATGCCTGAGCATTCCCTCTTATGCCTGCATCTGTCTGCCCAGAAATGCCGCTGCCGACAGGATCAGTTTCTTTTCCACCTCACCCATCTTGCCCCGGTTATCATCATCCAGCAGGATTACGGCGCCGATCACATCCCCCTCGCAGATGATGACGCCCACGGCTTCATGCACATAATCGCCGTCGTTTTCATCAAAGATGGGGATAAAGCTCCGTTCCCCCTTGGAGGCCAGAAAGGTTTCCCTTTTATCGAGCTTCTCCTCCAAATCCCGGCTGATGGATTTGCCGATGGCATTTTTATAACCGCCTGAGGCGGCGATAAACTGATCCCTGTCGGCAATGATGGCCGTATGACCGGATACCTGTGCCAGACTTTCCGCATATTGCTTGGCAAATGTATTCATTTCTCCGATCGGGGAATACTTTTTGAGAATGATCTCACCTTCCCGATCGGTAAAAATTTCCAGTGGATCGCTCTCTCGAATTCGCAGTGTCCTTCGTATTTCCTTCGGGATTACAATCCGCCCGAGATCATCTATTCTTCGAACAATACCTGTTGCTTTCATCTTGATTTTTCCTCCATTTGTCTGCTTTTTTCCGGAATTTCTGATACTATTATCTGTAAATGCAGGCTTTTTATACCTGCTATATTTTGATTCCCGCGGGCAACGAGCCAAGTGACTGCCTGCAGGCGTTTGGCGACTGCCGCGAGGGGCAAATGCCGCAGCTTACCGTGCTGAAAGCATTTGACTTCCGCGGGCAACGAGCCAGGTGGCTGCCTGCAAATCCGTTGCGATGCCCTGTTTTTGTTGGTATAATGAAACTATGAGGGATGCATTGATAAGGAAACGACAGGAGGATGTGATATGGCAGAGAGACGGCGCATCGCCATCGGTACGGAAAACTACAAAAGAATGATTGATGAGGACTATTATTATGTAGACAAAACGATGCTGATCAAAGAACTGTTGGATTCCGGCGGTGAGGTGACCTTACTGACCCGTCCGCGGCGCTTTGGAAAGACACTGGCGCTGAGCATGCTGAGAACTTTTTTCGAGGAAGAGATCAGCCCGGACGGAACGAGAATGGATAACCGTCACTATTTTTCCGGATGCGAAATCCTGCGGGCAGGTGAGGCGTATTTGTGCCATATGGGAAAGTATCCGGTGATTTCTCTGACATTGAAATCAGCGAAACAGGCGGATTATGAGATGGCCTATGACAATATCCTGGATGCGATTTCCAGGGAATATATACGCCACCGCTATGTACTTCTCGGTGATTCTCTGACAGAGGCGCAGAGGCGGCAGTATGAAGATATGATGAACAGACAGGCAGGGGCCTCTGTCTGGACCAGAGCGCTCGCCTTTCTGTCACAGTGTCTGGAACAATATCATGGCAGACGGGTGATAATCCTGCTGGATGAGTACGATGTGCCTCTGGAAAACGCATATTTTTTCGGCTTTTATGACAGGATGATACTGTTTATCCGTGCGCTGTTTGAATCTGCACTGAAAACGAACGACAGTCTTGAGCTGGCGGTGATCACCGGCTGCCTGAGAATCTCCGGCGAATCGGTTTTTACGGGGCTTAATCATATGAAGATCGCGTCGGTACTCAGCCGGGAATTTGCCTCCTGCTTTGGTTTTACGGAGGCTGAAGTGCGGGCGATGCTGCATGCCCATGAACTGGATGAGAAAGAGGCGGAGGTATGCAGATGGTATGACGGCTACCTGTTCGGCGGTGTCGGTGTCTACAATCCGTGGAAAGAAGTTTTCGCAGATGGAAGGGCTCTGCGACAGCGCCCTGGCGCAGATTGCGGATCGCAATTATACTGCCGGCCTGCTGGATGAAGGATACCTGCAGATCATCAAATATGGGATCTGCTTTTGCCGTAAAAGTTGTATGGTGAAAACATAATGGTTCAGACGGGTCTGTGAGATAGAAGAGAAAGGCAATCTTACTCTTGACAATCCCGGAGCCTCCACTCTATAATACTACAAAAGAAGAGAAAGACAATGACGAAGAGAGTAAGCAGTTTCCAAACGTCCCAGCGAGCCGGTGAGGGTGAGAGACCGGTATCAGTCAGAAGCTGCCGAAGATCACTTCCGAGTCCCGGCGCCGAAATGACAAGCCAGAGTAAGCCCCGGCGGATTTCCTCCGTTACAGGAAGCCATATGAACCGATTGCCGAAGAGGGAAAAGGGAGTATGCGTAACAGGTGGTAACACGGAATCTGATCCCTGTCCTATTACGGACGGGGATTTTTATGTGCAGGGGTGCACAGGAAAAAGATTTGCTGCGCAATATACGAGGGCGTACTTTTGTTCTCACATAGGAGGGACGCGATGTATCAGAAAGTATCAACAGATTTAAATTTTGTTAACAGAGAAAAGGAAGTGGAACAATTCTGGCGTGATCATGACATCTTCAGAAAGAGCATGGAAAGCCGCAAGGAAGGGCCGGTGTATACTTTTTATGACGGGCCGCCCACGGCCAATGGCAAGCCGCATATCGGACATGTGCTGACCCGTGTCATCAAGGATATGATTCCCAGATACCGGACGATGAAAGGAAACATGGTTCCCCGGAAAGCCGGATGGGACACCCACGGTCTGCCGGTGGAGCTGGAAGTGGAAAAGCTGCTGGGCCTGGACGGCAAGGAACAGATCGAAGAATATGGTCTGGATCCTTTCATTTCCAAATGTAAGGAAAGTGTCTGGAAATACAAAGGCATGTGGGAAGACTTCTCGGGCACGGTAGGATTCTGGGCGGATATGGATGACCCTTATGTGACCTATCATGACGACTATATCGAATCCGAGTGGTGGGCACTCAAAGAGATCTGGGAGAAGGGGCTGCTCTACAAGGGCTTTAAGATCGTGCCGTACTGTCCTCGTTGCGGGACGCCGTTGTCCTCCCATGAGGTGGCACAGGGATATAAGGCGGTAAAGGAACGTTCGGCAGTCGTGCGTTTCAAAGTAAAGGGAGAAGAGGCCTATTTCCTGGCGTGGACGACTACGCCCTGGACACTGCCTTCCAATCTGGCGCTCTGTGTCCATCCGGATGAGACTTATGTGAAGGTAAAGGCAGCGGACGGCTATACGTACTATATGGCGCAGGCACTGCTCGACAAAGTACTGGGCAGACTGGCAGACGAAGAGACGGGGACGGCGGCTTACGAGATTCTGGAACGTTATACCGGAAAAGAACTGGAATATAAGGAATATGAACCGCTGTTTGCCTGCGCGGGAGAAGGCGCGGCAAAGCAGAAGAAAAAAGCACATTTTGTAACATGTGACACATATGTCACCATGACGGACGGTACGGGAATTGTCCATATCGCGCCTGCGTTTGGTGAGGATGACGCCCAGGTGGGGAGGAAGTATGACTTGCCGTTTGTGCAGTTTGTGGACGGCAGAGGCAACATGACACCGGAGACGCCGTATGCGGGAAAATTCGTCAAAGACGCGGATCCGGATATACTGCGTGACCTTGACAGAGAGGGCAAACTGTTCGACGCGCCGAAGTTTGAGCATGATTATCCGTTCTGCTGGCGATGTGACACACCGCTGATCTATTATGCAAGAGAGTCCTGGTTTATCAAAATGACGGCGGTGAAGGAAGATCTGATCCGCAACAATAACACCATCAACTGGATTCCTGAATCTATCGGTAAAGGCCGGTTTGGCGACTGGCTGGAAAATATTCAGGACTGGGGTATTTCCAGAAATCGTTACTGGGGCACGCCTCTGAATGTATGGGAGTGCGGCTGTGGCCATATGCATGCCATCGGCAGCCGTGAGGAGTTGGAGCGCATGAGCGGCAACCCGGCGGCGCGCAGTGTGGAACTGCACCGGCCGTATATTGATGAGATTACCGTGAAATGTCCGGCGTGCGGCGGCGAGATGCACCGGGTGCCGGAGGTGATCGACTGCTGGTTTGATTCCGGCGCCATGCCTTTTGCGCAGCACCATTATCCCTTTGAAAATAAAGAATTGTTTGAGCAGCAGTTCCCGGCGCAGTTTATTTCCGAGGCTGTGGATCAGACGAGAGGGTGGTTTTATTCTCTGCTGGCGGAGTCCACACTGTTATTTAACCGGGCTCCGTATGAAAATGTGATCGTACTGGGACATGTACAGGACGAGAACGGACAGAAGATGAGCAAATCCAAGGGCAATGCGGTGGATCCGTTTGAAGCGCTGGCGCAGTATGGAGCAGATGCCATCCGCTGGTATTTCTATATCAATTCCGCGCCATGGCTGCCGAATCGTTTCCACGGCAAGGCAGTGATGGAGGGGCAGCGCAAGTTTATGGGGACGCTCTGGAATACGTATGCGTTTTTTGTGCTGTATGCCAATATTGACGGTTTTGACGCGACAAAGTACCGGCTGGAATATGACAGACTCCCCGTTATGGACAAATGGCTCCTGTCCAGGCTCAATACACTGGTGGGGGATGTGGACGCCCATCTGGACAATTACCGGATTCCGGAAGCTGCCAGGGCGCTGCAGGAATTTGTGGACGAGATGAGTAACTGGTATGTGCGCCGGGGCAGAGAACGTTTCTGGGCCAAAGGCATGGAACAGGATAAGATCAATGCCTATATGACACTGTATACCGCGCTTGTGACCGTAGCAAAAGCGGCAGCACCGATGATTCCCTTTATGACAGAGCAGATCTATCAGAATCTGGTGCGAAGCGTGGATAAGAGTGCACCGGAAAGCATCCATCTCTGTGATTTTCCGCAGGCCGATCAGACGCTGATCGACAAGGCGCTGGAAGCGGATATGGAAGCGGTGCTGGAGACGGTTGTACTGGGGCGTGCGGCAAGGAATACGGCGGCTATCAAAAACCGTCAGCCCATTGCCCGCATGTATGTAAAAGCAGAAAAAGAATTGTCTGATTTTTATAAAGAGATCATTGAAGATGAACTGAATGTGAAGGAAGTGATCTATTCGCAGGATGTACGGGACTTTACATCCTATACGTTCAAGCCGCAGCTGAAAACGCTGGGCAGACGCTTTGGCAGGCGCTTAAACGCGCTTAAGGAACTGCTGGCAGAGCTGGACGGCAACCGGGCCATGGATGAAATCAATGAAACGGGCTCTCTGAAGATCACACTTGAGGGACAGGAAGAAGTACTGGAAAAAGACGATTTGCTGATTGATGCGGCGCAGGTGGAAGGCTTTGTATCCGAAAGTTATGGAAGTATCACGGTCGTACTGGACACGAATCTGACAAAGGCGCTGATCGAAGAAGGGTTTGTCTATGAGATCATCAGCAAGATTCAGACTATGCGTAAAGAAGCAGGATTTGAGGTGACGGATCATATCCGGGTATCCCTGCAGGGCAATGAGCGGATTGCGGAGATCGTGCGCGGAAATGCGGACAGCATTTCTGCAAAGGTGCTGGCTGATGAGATTGCGTATGAAAAATCCATATCAGGGCAGAAAGAATGGAACATCAATGGCGAGAATGTGGCTATAGGTGTGGAAAAGTTATAAAAAAAGTGGTATACTCATAGCGGTAATGACCGGACAGCCGGGCCGGACACGGCCCGGGGCCGTCTGCAGAGACATAACCGTTACAGATACAGCTACCTGAAGAGGAGGACAATATGATCAAGAAACAGGTAAAGAAACTTTCCTTTGATACAGAGTTATTCAAGCGGAGTGTCTTATATAATGTAAGGACACTGTACCGCAAGACCATGCAGGAGGCCACACCTCAGCAGATCTTCCAGGCGGTTTCCTACGCGATTAAGGATGCCATCATAGATAACTGGATGAACAGCCAGAAAGAATACGAAAAACAGGATGTGAAGATCGTTTATTATATGTCCATGGAATTCCTGATGGGAAGGGCACTGGGCAACAATATGATCAACCTTCAGGCTTACGAAGATGTGAAGAAGGCGCTGGAAGAACTGGGCGTGGATATCAATGTGATCGAGGATCAGGAGCCCGATCCGGCGCTTGGCAACGGCGGTCTGGGCCGTCTGGCAGCCTGCTTCCTGGATTCCCTTGCCACACTGGGCTATGCGGCATATGGCTGCGGCATCCGTTATCGCTATGGGATGTTCAAACAGGAGATCCGCGACGGGTATCAGATCGAAGTGCCGGATAACTGGCTTGTGGACGGCAATCCGTTCGAACTGCGCCGCCCCGAATATACAAAGGAAGTAAAATTCGGCGGCTATGTGACTGTCCGCACCGATGAGAAGGGCCGTCAGCACTTCGTACAGGAGGGCTATCAGTCCGTAAAGGCAGTGCCCTATGACCTGCCGATCGTGGGTTATGGCAATGGCGTCGTTAACACGCTCCGTATCTGGGACGCGGAGCCGATGGAATGTTTCGAACTGAATTCTTTTGATAAAGGAAATTATCAGAAAGCGGTGGAGCAGGAAAATCTGGCGAGGAATATCGTGGAAGTGCTCTACCCCAATGATAATCATTATGCAGGGAAGGAGCTGCGTCTGAAACAGCAGTATTTCTTTATCTCTGCTTCCGTACAGGAGGCGGTTTCCAAATATATGAGAAGCCACCAGGATGTGCGCAGATTTTATGAGAAGGCCACCTTCCAGCTTAATGACACCCATCCCACAGTCGCGGTGGCGGAGCTGATGCGTGTACTGATGGATGAGTATTATCTGACATGGGAAGAGGCATGGGAAGTCACCACAAAGACCTGTGCTTATACCAACCATACGATCATGGCCGAGGCGCTTGAAAAATGGCCGATCGAGCTGTTTTCCAGACTGCTGCCCCGTATTTATCAGATCATTGAGGAGATCAACCGCAGATTTATTCTGGAGATTGAGAAAAAATATCCCGGCAATCATGAAAAAGTGCGTAAGATGGCAATACTTTATGACGGACAGGTGAAGATGGCTCATCTTGCGATTGCCGCAGGCTATTCTGTCAATGGTGTGGCAAGACTGCATACGGAAATTCTGAAGAAACAGGAGCTGAGGGACTTTTATGAGATGATGCCGGAGAAGTTCAATAACAAGACGAACGGCATCACCCAGCGGCGCTTTCTGCTTCACGGCAATCCCCTGTTGGCGAAATGGGTGACAGAGAAGGTGGGCGATGAATGGATCACCGATCTTTCCGCCATTGGCAAGCTGTCCCTCTATGCGGATGACAGGAAAGCCCAGCATGAATTTATGAATATCAAATACCGCAATAAAGTACGGCTTGCGGAATATATCAGAGAGCATAACGGGATCGAAGTGAATCCCCGTTCCATCTTTGATGTACAGGTAAAACGGCTCCATGAATACAAGAGGCAGCTTCTGAATATTCTGCATGTGATGTACCTTTATAATCAGTTAAAAGACAATCCGGAGATGGATTTTTATCCGAGGACCTTTATTTTCGGCGCCAAGGCGGCGGCCGGCTACAAGATCGCCAAGCTGACGATCAAGCTGATCACATCTGTGGCGGATGTGGTGAATAACGATCCCGATATCAAAGACCGGATCAAAGTGGTATTTATCGAAAACTACCGGGTATCCAACGCAGAATGGATCTTTGCGGCGGCAGATGTTTCCGAGCAGATTTCCACGGCGAGCAAGGAGGCCTCCGGTACGGGCAATATGAAGTTTATGCTCAACGGTGCACTGACACTCGGTACGATGGATGGTGCCAATGTGGAGATCGTGGAAGAAGTGGGGGAAGAGAATGCCTTTATCTTCGGCCTCAGTTCCGATGAAGTCATCCAGTATGAGAACTACGGCGGCTACAATCCGATGGAGATCTTCAATGACGACCCGGATGTAAGACGGGTTCTGATGGAGCTGATCAACGGTACTTTTGCACCGGATAATCCGGAATTGTTCCGCGACCTGTACAATTCTCTGCTCAATACCCTCAGCACGTCAAAGGCGGATACGTATTTTATCCTCAAAGATTTCCGCTCCTATGCAGAGGCGCAGAAGCGGGTGGAAGCGGCGTACAGGAATGAAGACGGCTGGGCCAAGAGCGCGATCCTCAATGTGGCGCACTGCGGTAAATTTACGTCGGACCGTACCATTCAGGAATATGTGGATGAGATCTGGCATCTGGATAAGGTTGTATTATAAGAAAGAAGTCTCATATCAGAAAAGCCGTCGGCGCTGTCGGCGGCTTTGTTTATAAGGAGGAATAAGATGATTCATTTATCGGACGGCGGTGCCTATCTGGTTGGCGGAAACCGCATTGTAGAAGATTCCCCCCGTGCTTTAGAGGTGGTACGCAGCCTGACGGGAAAGAGCGTGACAAAAGAAGATGCGGCAAGGCAGACGATCAGCTATGGGATCCTGGAGGCGCACAACACTTCCGGCAATATGGAAAAGCTGAAGATACGCTTTGACAAGCTGACAAGCCATGATATTACCTTTGTGGGAATCATACAGACGGCCCGCGCCTCGGGACTGGAAAAGTTTCCCATACCCTATGTGCTGACCAACTGTCACAATTCCCTCTGTGCGGTGGGCGGCACGATTAATGAGGACGATCATATGTTTGGTTTGTCCTGTGCCAGAAAATATGGCGGGGTCTATGTTCCGCCTCATCAGGCGGTTATCCACCAGTATGCCAGGGAAATGCTGGCAGGCGGCGGCAGGATGATACTGGGTTCTGACAGTCATACCCGCTATGGCGCGCTTGGTACGATGGCCATGGGAGAAGGCGGCCCTGAACTGGTGAAACAGCTGTTAAGTCAGACCTATGACATCAATATGCCGGAGGTTGTGGCGGTCTATCTGAGCGGAGAGCCCAGACCGGGCGTGGGTCCTCAGGATGTGGCGCTTGCCATTATCGGGGCGGTGTTTGATTGCGGTTATGTAAACAATAAAGTCATGGAATTTGTGGGGCCGGGCGTAAAAGGGCTGAGTGCGGATTTCAGGATTGGCATTGATGTAATGACAACAGAGACCACCTGTCTTTCTTCCATCTGGGTGACGGATGACACGATCCGGGAATTTTATGAGATTCACGGCCGGGGTGATGAGTATGCACGGCTGGCGCCTGGGGAAGCGGCTTATTATAGTGGTGTGATCCGTGTGGCACTGGATGAGATCGAGCCGATGATTGCGATGCCTTTCCATCCCAGCAATACCTATACCATTGACGAAGTGCGCGCCAATCCCCTGGATGTGATTGCGGATGTGGAGAAACGGGCGCAGGTGAGCCTTGGCGGTGCGGTGGAGTATTCTCTGAAGGATAAGGTCAGGGACGGCAGATTTTGTGTGGATCAGGGAATCATTGCGGGCTGCGCCGGCGGCGGGTTTGAAAATATCTGCGCGGCGGCGGATATTTTAAGGGGGGCTTCGATCGGTGCGGATGCATTTTCGCTGAGCGTTTACCCTGCCTCCATGCCGATTTATATGGAGCTGATCAAAAACGGCTGTGCGGCAGCCATTATGGCGAGCGGCGCAGTACTGAAAACCGCATTTTGCGGACCCTGTTTTGGTGCGGGAGATACGCCGGCCAATCATGCCTTTTCCATCCGTCACTCCACGAGAAATTTCCCCAACAGGGAAGGCTCTAAGCTGCAGAGCGGACAGATCGCGTCCGTGGCGCTGATGGATGCCAGATCCATCGCGGCAACGGCAGCCAATAAGGGTGTGCTGACACCGGCGACAGAATTTACGGGTACAAGGAACCGGTACCGGTATTATTTTGACTCGACCATTTATGAAAACCGGGTATTCGATTCTCATGGGCAGGTTGATCCTTCCGCGGAAATCCATTTGGGGCCCAATATTAAGGACTGGCCGCAGATGACAGAGCTTGCGGAGAATCTGCTTTTGCAGGTAGCGGCGGAAATCCACGATCCCGTGACGACCACTGACGAACTGATTCCTTCCGGAGAGACCTCCTCCTATCGCTCCAACCCGCTGGGACTGGCGGAATTCACGCTCTCAAGGAGAGTGCCGGAATATGTGGGGCGTGCAAAGGAAATCCAGCGTGCCCAGAAGGCAGTGATGGAAGGGCGGTGTCCGCTGGAGGAACTTCCACAGTTGAAAGAAGTGATGGAGAGCGTGCAGGCACAGTTCCCGCAGGCGGGCGAGGGAACCATGGGCTTTGGCTCCGTGATCTTTGCCGTAAAGCCGGGAGACGGCTCTGCCAGAGAGCAGGCGGCCTCCTGTCAGAAGGTACTGGGCGGCTGGGCCAATATCGCCCATGAATATGCCACCAAACGTTACCGCTCGAATCTGATCAACTGGGGTATGCTGCCGTTTCTGATTGACCGGGGACAGCTTCCTTTCGGGGAGATGGATTACCTCTTTATCCCCGGCATCAGGAAAGCCGTGGAGGAAGCAGCCGTGGATATTGCGGCTTATGTGGTAAAGGACGGCGCGCTGCTGCCGTTTACCCTGCACCTTTCGGAGATGACGCAGGAGGAGAGGGAGATTATTTTAAAAGGCTGCCTGATTAATTATAACAGAGTCTAAAGTTTTTTCATGCGGAGTCGATATATTAAATACGGAGGAGGCATATGGCCAATGCCTTTCTCCGGAAAATATACGATACTGATGGACCAGGGATGGTATTTGATGAGGAACAGGAGGTTCCGGACCCAGATGCTGTCCTTTTTTCATGGATGACAGGGATATCAGGGAATGGGGGTAATATTGCGAATTAATTCCAGTACAATAGGAATGGAGTCCGCCAGAAGATATTCTTCTGTAAGAAAACAGTCTTCAAGTTTTAT
Organism: uncultured Lachnospiraceae bacterium; assembly: GCA_910587155.1. Classification (GTDB taxonomy): domain Bacteria; phylum Bacillota; class Clostridia; order Lachnospirales; family Lachnospiraceae; genus VSOB01. The sequence goes on along the minus strand of CAJULA010000007.1, from coordinate 41,115 downwards.
GAGCCGTACATATTCCGGCTTTCTGGAAGGAAGGGAAGGAAGCCTGACCTTCGGCGGCCTGTCGACAGGCAGGGAAGATAAGAGGACGCAAAAGGGCAGCCAGAGGGATGCCATGCTGGATATGCAGAATAAATATTCCATGTCCGGAATCGACAGAGTATCAGTAAGGAGTGAGATGGATGCCTATAACCGCATCAGACAGCAGTGTATCCGCTTTCTGATGGATCTTTTCAGCGGCAATAAACGAAATGCGTCCCGTCTGGCAGAGGCAGGGAGCAGTGCGGCCGAAAATGGCGCTTCCGTGACGACGACCGTTCTTTCCGCATCCGTCAGCGAGACTTACCAGGAAGAGGAGTATACCTCTTTTCAGACGACGGGCAGCGTTGTGACTGCCGATGGCAGGACGATAGACTTTAATCTGGAAATGGAGATGAGCCGCAGCTTCCAGAGTACGTTCGAGCAGTCTTATGAGATGATGTACCGGAACGTACAGACGTGTGATCCGCTGGTGATCAACCTGGACGGAGATGTGGCCTCTGTTTCCGATCAGAAGTTTCTGTTTGATATAGACGGAGACGGCAAGCTGGATCAGATATCGCAGCTTAATGCAGGGAGCGGCTATCTGGCTATTGATAAAAACGGAGACGGTAAAATCAACGACGGCAATGAACTGTTCGGCCCCAGATCGGGCAACGGGTTTGCAGATCTGGCACAGTACGATGATGACGGCAACGGGTGGATCGACGAAGACGATGCCATCTGGGAGAAACTGCTGATCTGGACAAAGGATGAAAACGGCAGAGACCAGCTCTATCATATTTCAGAAAAAGGGATTGGGGCTATCTGCCTTCAAAACCAGTCCACGGATTTTTCCCTGAATTCCATGGAAGATAACCATACCAATGCTTATATCCGCAGTACAGGGATATTTTTGTATGAAAACGGCAACGTAGGGACCATGCAGCATGTGGATTTGGCGAAGTGATGTAACATAAGAGACGGATTTCATTTTTTTCATGCATAAGCCTTTCGGGTTTCCGCATAATAATAGACAAAGGTTCCTCTGCCATTATGGAGCCGGCAGGGATTGGAAAGCGGAGATTTCGCATGAGGCGTATCCTATCAGGAAGTATCAGACCAAGAGGTTTCAGATTGAAGAAAAGAACTGTACCCGGCAAGAAATACGGGGGATATGCAGTTCTTTTTTTTGTGGGACTGCTTCTTTTCCAGAGCTTTTCCGGAGGAGAGGAGACAGGGAAGCAGAAGGAGGAAGGCAGTGGGAGGAGCCGCTATACGGTAGTGCGGGAGAGTATGGCCGGGCGGGAGGAAGTGCCGCTGGAAGAGTATCTGATCGGTGCGCTGGCGGGGAGTGTGCCGGATGATTTTGAGCCGCAGGCGTGCCGTGCGCAGGCGGTGATTCTGCGGACAAATGTCATATATGCCGCGCAGCAGGAAGGGACGGAGGCAGTCACTGCTGTGAGGCTAAAGCAGGAGAGTCTGACGTTTCAGGAGATGCGGGAAAAGTGGGGCGGTGCGTTTGAGGAGCAGTATGGCAGACTGAAGGAGGCTGTGAAGGAAACGGAAGGGCAGATCTTACTGTATGAAGGAACTGTAGTGGAACTGCCCTTTTTCCCGCTCAGCAGCGGGAAAACCAGGCAGGCCGGAGAAGTGTGGCAGGATCAGGAAACGCCGTATCTGGAATCCGTTTCCTGCCAGGAAGATATCTTTGCGCCGCAGTATGAACAGGAGGTAAAGATGGGGGAAGGCGAGCTGGAAGAGATGCTGGGTGAGCTGTTTGGCGCGGAGAGCAGTGTGTCGTGGGAAGAGACGGCCTTTTTGACAGACAGTGCGGGCTATGTGACAGCACTGGTATGGAAGGAAAAAGAGATTCCGGGAGAAGTATTCCGTGAACGGGCGGGTCTTGCCTCCTCCTGTTTTACGATGGAAAAAGACGGAGACAGTATCTGGCTGATCACGAAAGGAATCGGTCACGGACTGGGCATGAGCCAGTATACGGCCAATGCGATGGCAAAAGAGGGGAAGGCGTATCGGGAGATTCTGACCTATTTTTTCCCGGCTTGTGAAATCATGAAAAATTGAATAAAAGCTGCCGGAACTGGTAAGACTGGGGATGAGGTGATAAACATGAGAAGAAATCGTTCCACAATGAAAAAAGAAAGAATCATTATGCTGGTTTCTTCGGTATTTGTCCTGACGGCTCTGACTATGACCGGTTTTTATGTAAAAGAAAAAAATGAAGCGGAAAAAGACGGTTATATGGTAGATATGAGCGCCCTGGAAAAGAAGACCGAAGAAAAGACAAAGGAGATCGCAAAGACGGTGGAACCGGCACCGGTAGCGGAAGATACGGGGAAAGGAAACGATCTGGATTATGATCCCAATTTTCAGGAAGCCTCTTCGGATGAAGTGACGGCATCTTTTGGCAATGAGGTGACAGCACAGGGCAGCGGTGATGAGACTGCCAACAAAGACATCGCACAGGAAGGTGTGCTGGAAGAACGCGAAGAGGACAAAGCACAGGAAACAGAAGAAGCAAAGCCGGAGGAGAGTGAATCAGGAGAGGCGGTGGAAACTGCGTCCATGGAGGCTGCGAGAGCACTGTCTTTTCATGAGAGAGACAACCTTGGCTGGCCGGTGGCGGGGAATGTGCTGATCAACTACAGTATGGACAAGACTGTGTATTTTCCGACACTGCAGCAGTACAAATACAGCCCGGCGATTGTGATTTCGGCTGCGGAAGGGGAAAATATCACGGCTTCCGCTGACGGCAAGGTGCTGTCCGTGTTTGAGGATGCGGAGATCGGACAGGCTGTGACAATGGATATTGGCAACGGTTATGAGTTGACCTATGGCCAGTTACAGGATATTATGGTATTGCAGGGAGATGTGGTCAGTGCCGGCGATGTGATCGGCAAAGTGGCTTCTCCCACAAAATATTACAGTGTGGAAGGTCCCAATATTTATTTCAGACTGACCAAGGACGGCAGACCGGTAAATCCGCTGAGCAATCTGGAATAATCTGATGACAGGGCACAAGGTCCGGACTGTGAGAAATACGCTGAGACAGGATAGAAAATACGAATGACATGTTATACCTATATGGTGGAATGCAGTGATAAAAGTCTGTACACAGGCTGGACCAATGACCTGGAAGCCCGGATACGGGCCCACAATGCCGGTAAAGGCGCAAAATATACAAAGAGCCGCAGACCGGTAAGACTGGTCTATTATGAGACCTTTGCCACCCGCAGGGATGCCATGCGCCGGGAGTATGAAGTCAAGCGGTATACAAGAAAGCAGAAACTGGCGCTGATAGGCGGCAGAGGCCCTGACAAAACATGGGGATGATGCGTGTCCGGCATCGGGGACATGTATAAGGAAAAAGAAAAGGAAGCATACTATTTCACTGACAAGAGAGGTGATAGTATGCTTTTTATTGTGAATGCGACACTTTACCCGATGGCATCTGAAATGCCGGAAGTCGTGGAGCGTGGGTGTGTGGCGGTTGAAGGCGGAAAGATCGTGCGTGTCGGAACGGGATTTTCCTGTCAGGACCTGAGCAGCGAAAGGCGCCGTCCCGGGGAGAAGCAGGAAGAGGATGTGTATATTGATGCCGGCGGCAGTTGGGTGATGCCGGGTATCATAGAAGCGCACTGCCATATGGGGATTACGGAAGAGAAGAAGGGAGCGGAAGGGGATGACTGTAATGAGGTGGTAGACCCGATCACACCGCAGCTGCGGGCACTGGATGCCATTAACAGTATGGATGCCGCCTTTGACGATGCGGTGCGTGCAGGAATTACGTCGGCCATGATAGGGCCGGGGAGCTCCAACGTCGTAGGCGGGCAGTTCGCTTTTGTGAAAACAAAAGGCCGGCGGATCGACGATTTGATCGTACTGGCGCCTGCAGCCATGAAGGTGGCATTTGGGGAAAATCCTAAGGTAAATTACGGCGGACTGGACAGATCCCCCGCCACCCGTATGGCCATTGCAGCCATGCTGCGGGAAGAACTGACAAAAGCATGCGCTTATCGAAGCAAAAAGCAGGCGGGAGGAACCGGATTTGAGGAGGATTTCCACTATGAAGCCTGGCTGCCGGTTGTAGAAGGAAAGATTCCGCTGAAAGCGCATGTCCACCGGGTGGACGATATTTTTACGGCCATACGCATTGCCAGAGAGTTTGGCCTTTCCATGACACTCGATCACTGCAGCGAAGGACATATGATAGCGGAAGAGATCAGAGCATCGGGGTTTCCTGCGATTGTAGGACCTGATCTGGCCAGCCGCAGCAAGATCGAAGTACAGAACATGGCCTTTAAGACGGCAGGGGTGCTCCATGCCCACGGAGTGAAGGTTGCGATTACCACCGACCACCCGGTTTCCATTATCGCATCGCTGCCGCTCTGTGCGGGACTGGCCGTGAAGGCGGGACTGCCTTTGATGGAAGGGCTGCGTGCCATTACGATCAATGCGGCACAAATCTGTCATACCGCTGACCGGGTGGGTTCCCTGGAAGAAGGAAAAGATGCGGACATTGCCATTTTTGACGGCAATCCGATGGAAACTTTCACGAATACGCTGATGACTATAATCGACGGAAAAATTGTGTACCGAAATACGCATTTTTAGTGAGGTTGACGGTTTACCAAACCGGATAAAGATAGTATACTGAAACAATGGAAAAAAAGTTTTTGATCATTCTGTGTTGTATGGTTTTTTGTCTGTCCGGCTGTGCAAAGGGACAGGAAGCGGGATATGACCTGCAGGAGACGGGGCAGGAAGCGGGGCGGCAGGGTGAGGAACCGGCATCTGCGGGGACGGCGGTGCCTGCCGCGTGTGTGGACCGGATGGGATATGAACCGGAGAAAGAGAAGATTGTTATCTTTCAGGGAACCGGCCTGCCCGATACATTTGCACTGGTGGACGCGGAAACAGATGATGTGGTTTACAGCGGCGCCATCCAAAAGAAAGGGAATGAGGAAGACGACGACGAATATAATGCTTATGGGGATTTTTCCGCCTATGAAAGACCAGGGAAGTATTATATCAGGACTGACATCTATGGCGAATCTTATCCTTTTCTGATTCATGACAATCTGTATGACTCCCTTTTGCGATCTACCTTCGACGGGCTGTATCGCCTCAAAGATACAAAAGAATACAAGGCGGAGCGGGATTTTGTAACGGATTCTGCCCTGATATTATATCGGCTGCTGCTCTCATACGAGATGTTCCCGGATATCCATGGAGATGACAGGGGAATCAGGGAAAGCGGTAATGCGATACCCGATCTTCTCGATCTGTGCAGGATACAGGCGGATCTGCTGGCGGAGCAGGCGCCCGGGGAAGGAGAGGACGGGATATATCAGGCAGCGGCCCTGGCCAAATATGCATACCTGACCAGGAGCATGGACGGGGAATCTGCGGAAGAATGTCTGAAAGCCGCCGAGAGCGCATGGAAGAGCGCCAGTCAGAGCCTGTTCGTATCAGACGGTCAGATTGCCATGGCCGCGGCGGAGCTTTACCGGCTGACCGGCAGTAGGCAGTATCTGGGACTGACAGAGGACTATCTGAGAGCTGCGGCGGAGAAAGAGGACACGTTGCCTGAGGCGGAGTTTTATGCTGCCGTTACCTATATGAATACGAGAAGTACCGTGGATATGGAATTGTGTGATGCCCTGATGAAAAAAATTATGGAAGAGGCGGAACAGACCGCAGAGCTGGCGAAGCAGAACCCTTTTCTTGTCTGTGGGCAGGATGGCGGGACGGATGTGCTTCTGCAGCAGGCAGGGCGGCTTTGTGTTGTCAATCATATCATTACCAATCATGAATATGGCACCGTGATCGACAACTATTTACATTTTCTGATGGGCCGTAACCCGGAGAGTATCTGCCATATCTCGTGGTGGGATGCGGATGCGTCCATAAGCACAGACGAGGAAGGGAAGCAGGATGGGGCACGGATGGCAATGCTGTTTTTTGTGCTCAGTGAACGAATGACAAATGAATGACAGATTAATGAAAAGGTACGGAAAATCAAATCAATCAGACCAGCAAAAAAATGGGGAGAGTATAGGATGGAAGCAATGAAAATCGTAGTACTGACAGGCGGGATCAGCACGGAGCGGGATGTGTCCCTTTCTTCCGGCTCCATGATCTATCAGGCACTTTGTGAGAAAGGCCACAATGTGGTATTGGTGGATGTATTTCTGGGATATGAGGGAGAAGGCGCGGAAGATATTTTTCGGCTCAGACGGGACTGGTGCGCAGACACCGCGGGTATTTTGAATACACATCCCGATCTGGATGAGATCAGGGCACTGCGGCCGGACGGGGATCGCATGTACTTTGGGCCCCATGTGATTTCCATCTGTCGACAGGCGGATATTGTGTTTATGGCGCTGCATGGGGACGGAGAAAACGGCAGGATCCAGGCGGCTTTTGATCTGATGGGAATCAGATATACAGGAAGCGATTATGTGAGCAGTGCCATAGCGATGGACAAAGCACTGGCGAAAGAGCTGTTTTTTCAGAATGGGATTCCCACGCCGGCCAGTTTTGCATTGAAGAGAGGACAGCAGGAGCCGGAGGCTGTCTCCTTCCCCTGTGTTGTGAAGGTATGCAGCGGCGGTTCCAGTGTGGGGGTTTACATATGTGAAGATGCGGCTGCTTACCAGGAGGCCAGGCGGGAAGCATATACTTATGACGATACGGTGCTGGTGGAACAGTATATCCGGGGCCGGGAGTTTTCCGTGGGTGTGATCGAAGGGAAAGCGCTCCCTGCCATTGAGATAGCGCCGCTTAACGGTTTCTATGATTACAAGAATAAATATCAGGCCGGCAGTACTGTGGAGACGTGTCCGGCGGATATTCCGGAAGAAGCGGAGATGCGGCTGCGCAGCACTGCGGAAGCGGTATTTCGGGTTCTGCGTCTGAAAGCCTATGCGCGTATGGATTTTATGATGAATGAAGCCGGTGAGATATTCTGTCTGGAAGCGAATACATTGCCCGGTATGACACCCACATCACTCCTGCCCCAGGAAGCGGCAGCACAGGGAATGGACTATGGGACATTGTGTGAACACCTGATCGAAGTATCATTGCGGAAGTGAGGATATAAGATGGACTATATGACACTGGAACATATGACAAAGGCCTGTGGCGGCACATATTATGGCACAGAGGAGGATAAGCAGAGAGAAGTGTCAGGAGTCGTGCTGGATTCGCGGCTGGTGCAGACAGGTTTCTGTTTTATTGCCACCAGAGGGGAACGGGTGGACGGCCACGATTTTATCAAAGAGGTGCTGCAGAAAGGGGCTCTGTGCGTGGTCTGTGAAAAGCTGCCAGAGGAGAGAGAGGGAAATTTCATCCTTGTCAGCGACAGCTTTCGCGCCCTTCAGGATCTGGCTGCCTATTACAGGAGCACATTGTCGACGTGGGTGATCGGAATTACAGGCAGTGTGGGCAAGACCAGCACAAAGGAATTGATAGCCGGTGTCCTGTCCCGGAAATTCCGGGTACTGAAAACGGAGGGAAACTATAACAATGAAGTCGGTGTGCCGCTGACATTGCTGCGGATCCGCAGGGAGCATGAGATTGCGGTGGTGGAGATGGGCATCAATCATTTCGGAGAGATGCGCCGTCTGAGCCGGATGGCCCGGCCGGATGTGTGTGTACTGACCAACATCGGGGAATGTCATCTGGAGTTTCTCAAATCTAAAGTCGGCGTCCTGCAGGCGAAATCTGAGATCTTTGAATATATGCAGGATGACGGTGTGGCATATGTGAACGGGGATGATGAAATGCTGCGCAATATTGAGCGGGTAAAGAACCGTCCGCCGGTAACCTATGGTATGGAACGGCGGAATGATTATTACGCGGATCAGGTATCGTATGATGGCCTGTCCGGCAGCAGTGTAACCATCCACACAAAGACAGAAACCTTCCCTGCCCGGGTCAATCAGCCGGGAGAGCATATGGTGCGCAATGCGCTGGCAGCCACGGCAATCGGGGAATATTTTGGCATGACAACGCAGGAGATACAGGAAGGGATCGCGTCGGTGAGACCGATCAGCGGGCGGAGTCGTATATTGCCGCTGGCAGGGTATACAGTGATAGACGATTGCTATAATGCCAATCCCGTGTCCATGCGTGCGGCACTGGATATGCTTTCTCATGCGGACGGACGGACAGTTGCCATACTGGGAGATATGGGAGAACTGGGGGAAAAGGAAAACAGATTCCATAAAGAGGTGGGAGCGTATGCGGTACAGAAAAATATAACCGGCCTTATATGTGTGGGCAGGCGGTCCCGGTTTATGTACCAGGGCGGCTGCAAGGCCAAAAGCAAGACGCTGAACAATACGTTTGTACAGTATTACGAGACGCTGGAATCACTGCTTGAGAGAATGCAGAGCGGTGGGCTGTTTCCGGAAGGCGCCACCATACTGGTGAAAGCTTCACACAGTATGGGGTTTTCAAGACTGGTGGATATGCTGCGTGACGGCAGCCTTTCGTCAGAAGACAGGTAAGGTCAGATCAGTTTTTTGTTTTTATCATAGTTTGCCTGTATGATTCTGCGGGTATGGGCGCCCAGGAACTTCCTCTCTTCCCGGGACAGGGTTTCCGGATAGATGGGCGCTCCGAATTCAATGATAACATGCGCTTTTTTCATGGCAGGCAGATGGGCTTCCCACACGGCGCTGGTATTATTGATGCTCACGGGAATGATCGGGCATTTTGCTTTTTCTGCCATGCGGAAGCTTCCTTCGTGGAAAGGAAGAATGGTATCGGGACTGGTATTTCTCGTACCTTCCGGAAAGATGCAGATGGAAATGCCGGATTTGAGTTCTTCGATGCCTTTCTGGATCGCTTTGAGTCCTTCACGGATATTGTCCCGGTTCAGAAACAGGCAGTGTATGTTCTTCATCCACACGGACAGCAGCGGCAGACGGCTCATCTCCGCTTTGGCCACATAGCCTGTGGGCCCGGGAAAGCACAGGTAGGTCAGGACAATGTCAAAATAGCTGCTGTGATTGCCCACATAAAGGACGGCGTCGTCTTTCGGCAGATTTTCCGTTCCGATCACATCCAGATCGACGCCGGCCAGAATGGAGCAGCCGCGGAAGGCCCACTGCACCATGGCCTGCGTAGATCTGTTTTTTAAATCAGGATTATATTTTCCGATAATCCATTCGGCGATGAGAATCGGAATACTGAAAATAAGAAACAGAATCACAAAGGATGATGTAAGAATGAAACGAAGCATAGTACCCCTCCTGATAAGAATTCTTTTTTATTATATCCAGAAGAGATATATTGTGCAATGAAATCGAAATCTTAAATATACAAAATGACAAATTTGTATATTTAAAATAAAAAAAAGAGGACAGGTTTTTTCATATTTTTCCTTTCACATTCATATATTGGTTATAAAAGGCAATGGATGGGAACAGATGAGAGAGGGAATCATAGCTGCGGGGGCAGGAAGAGGATGGCTCAGGAAGGGGGTGCAGGTGCTGCTTTTGCTGGCCATGACAGCGATCATGATCGGATGCGGAAAAAGTGCGGATAAGACAGCGAAGTTAAGAGATCTGAAATTTACAGTGCTTTCCGGGGAACAGCTTCCTGCGGAACTGCAGGAGATGGTGGAAGAACAGAAGGCGGAGAGTTTCCGATTTACCTTTGCGGATGAGAATGAACTGTACATATGTGTGGGATATGGCAGGCAGCCGACCGGCGGGTACAGCATTTCCGTAACAGAGCTGTATGAGACGGAAAATGCGGTGTATGTCCATACCAATCTGCTGGGGCCTTCCGCAGGGGAAAACAAAGCGGAAAGTCCGTCATATCCGTATATTGTGGTAAAACTGGAGAAAACGGATAAAGCGGTTGTGTTTGAATAATGATGACAGGAAGTAACAGTGCAGACACAGAAGGGAGAGGCGGCAGCCGGGAGGATGAGATTGTGGAGAGACAAAAGATACAGGATCTGTTTTTGATTAAAAACGGATATGTGATCGACCCCAGGACAGGACAGGAAGGCGAAGTGGATATTCTGACAGGCGAAGGCAAGATTCTGCGTATGGGAGACTGCTGCCGCTGGACGGATCTGGCCGGGCGGGCAGGGCTGCGGGAGTTTGATGCCAGGGGGCTGATTGTGGCGCCCGGGTTAGTGGATGTACATGCGCATTTCAGAGATCCGGGTTTTGTGTACAAAGAAGATATTGTGAGCGGCAGCAGGGCTGCGGCCAGAGGAGGATTTACCACCGTCGTGCTGATGGCCAATACCAGACCGGCGGTGGATAACGGTGAAGTGCTTGCCTATGTGCTGGAAAAAGGAAAAGGGACAGGCATCCATGTGGAGAGCTGCGCCGCCGTGACAAAGGGGCTACAGGGGAAGGAACTGACAGATATGGAAGGGCTGCTGGCGGCAGGAGCAGTCGGTTTTACCGATGATGGCATACCTCTGGGAGAAGAGACGGCGAGGCAGGCGATGAAAAAGGCGGCAGAGCTGGGCGCGGTTCTGAGCTTTCATGAAGAGGATCCGGTCTGTATTGTCAACAACGGTATTCATGCAGGGGCGGCTTCCGTGCATTTTGGGATCGGCGGATCTCCCCGCGAAGCGGAGATCCGTATGGTGGAACGCGATATCCGGCTGGCACAGGAGAGCGGCGCTGTTGTAAATTTTCAACATATCAGTACGAAAGAGGCGGTGGAACTGATCCGGTGTGCGAAAGAGAACAATGTGCAGGTTCATGCCGAGGCTACCCCCCACCATTTTACGCTGACGCAGGACGCTGCGATAAAATATGGCACGCTGGCAAAAATGAACCCGCCGCTCAGGGAAGAGGCGGACAGGAAGGCGATTATAGAAGGGCTGCGGGATGATACCATTGACCTCATTGCCACGGATCACGCCCCCCATGGGAAAGAGGAAAAAGAAAAACCCATTACGCTGGCTCCCAGTGGTATCATTGGCCTGGAGACGGCGCTGGCCCTGGGCATTACCAGTCTGGTGAAGACAGGGGAGATGACGCTTATGTCACTTCTTGAAAAAATGACCTGGAATCCTGCGCGGATGTATGGCCTTGACAGAGGGTATCTCGCGGAAGGAGCGCCTGCGGATCTGGTTATTTTTGATGCGGATAAGCGGTGGAAGGTGGAACGGTTTGTTTCCAAAGCGTGCAACTCTCCGTTTACCGGTTGGGAACTGTGCGGAAAAGTGGAGGCTACTGTGTGCGGAGGGAGGCTTATATATGAAACAAAAGAAGAAAGTGACAGGCAGGGTCATATCGCAGAATGAAATTGCGCCGGATATTTTTGACATGTGGATAGAGACGGGGCTGGGAGCACAAGCGCGGCCGGGGCAGTTCGTGATGGTGTATCCGAAGGCAGAGAGTACGCTTCTGCCGCGTCCCATCAGTATCTGTGAGGCGGAGCAAACCAGACTGCGCATGGTATACCGGGTGGCAGGGAAAGGAACCAGAGAGTTTTCCGCTTATCAGGCGGGAGAGGAAATTGCGGTTATGGGGACACTGGGCAACGGATTTCCGGTGGAGGAGGCAGTTGGCAGACATGCGGTTCTGCTGGGAGGCGGTATCGGAATCCCGCCCCTTGTGCAGCTGGCAAAGGCGCTGCCCGGAGAGAAGACCATATTGGCGGGATATCGTGATGACAGGCTGTTTTTAAAAGAGGAGCTGGCGAAGCTGGGTGATTTCCATGCGGCTACGGAAGACGGAAGCGTGGGGATACGGGGCAATGTGCTGGATGCCTTGCGGGCATATGCGCCGGACGGAGAGATTCTCTATGCCTGTGGGCCGATGCCCATGCTGCGGGCCGTTAAGGCGTATGCGCAGGAAAAAGGGATACCGGCCTATCTGTCTCTGGAAGAGCGGATGGCGTGCGGTATAGGCGCCTGTCTGGGCTGCGTATGCAGGACGGTGAGAAGGGACGGACATTCTCATGTGAACAATGCAAGGATCTGTACGGAAGGGCCGGTATTTGAGGCAGGCGAGGTAGACATATGAAAAAGACGGAAGTATCAATAGCAGGTGTTACTTTTAAAAATCCGGTCATGACGGCTTCCGGTACCTTTGGCTCCGGCATGGAATACAGCGAATTTGTCGATTTGAATACACTTGGAGCGGTGGTGACAAAAGGGGTGGCGTCCACGCCCTGGCCGGGAAATCCCACGCCGCGCATCGCAGAAGTGTACGGTGGTATGCTCAATGCCATTGGGCTGCAGAATCCCGGTATTGATGTCTTTCTGCAGCGGGATCTGCCCTTTCTTGCGCAGTACGATACAAGGGTTATCGTGAATGTATGCGGAAAAAGTGTGGAAGAATATGTGACAGTGGTGGAACGGCTGGCAGGGAGCAGAGCGGATATGCTGGAGATCAATGTCTCCTGCCCCAATGTAAAAGAAGGGGCCATTGCCTTTGGACAAAACGCCGATTCTCTGTATGATATTACCTCACGGATCAAAAAAAAGGCCACAGTGCCCATTATCATGAAGCTGAGTCCCAATGTAACGGATATCACGGAAATGGCACGAGCGGCCGAGGCGGCAGGCGCCGATGCGATTTCCCTGATTAACACCCTGACCGGAATGAAAATTGATATCCACAAACGTACCTTTGCTCTGGCCAATAAGACAGGCGGCCTCTCCGGCCCCGCCATCCGGCCGGTTGCGGTACGCATGGTCTACCAGTGCGCACAGACGGTGAAAATACCAATCATCGGAATGGGCGGCATCACCTGCGGCGAGGATGCGCTGGAGTTTCTGATGGCGGGTGCCACGGCGGTGAGCGTAGGCGCGGCCAGCTTTACAAACCCCAGTGCTGTGACAGAGGTGATCAGAGGGATTGAGGATTATATGGAACAAAACGGTGTGGAAGATATCCATGAAATAATCGGCTGTGTTCAGTCCCGTGAGAGATAACAATACAGAATGCATAAACTACCTCTCTGTGTCATACCTTAGTGTAAGGAGACGCAGGGAGGTATTTTTTTATGGAATTGGTGAAGAAAAATATACATATGGATCGTATAAAATGCAGGGCAGGTACACAGACCACACTGGAGGATGACCGGAATGTACCGGAGCAAAAGCCTGATATGGAACGGATCATACTCAGAAAAGGCAGGGCGGTGGCCGAGGAAGTCAAACCTGCAGAGGATCATGTGAACGTAAAGGGAAAGTTGGAATTCCGTATTCTTTATGCCGCGCAGGACGGTGCGGTGAGCTGTATGGACGGCCAGCTTCCTTTTGAGGAGCAGGTGTATATGGACGGCGTCCGAAACGGAGACAATGTGGAAGCGGTGCCGGTACTGGAAGATCTGAGCATTGATATGATCAACTCCAGAAAACTGAGTATCCGGGCTCTGATTTCACTGGCGCTTTCCGTAGAAGAATTGTATGATGAGGAAATTGCGGTAGAGCTGTATCATGATGAGCCGGTAGAGACAAGGAAGACCATGCTCTCTCTGACTGAGATTGCCATTCAGAAAAAAGACATCCTCCGCTTCAAGGAAGAGATTGAGATGCCAAAGAGTTTTCCCAATATTTTTGAGATTGTCTGGGAAGATGTGCGGATTTCCGGCATGAGCTTCGAAGCACTCAACGAACAGATTGCGGCGCAGGGTGAGATTCAGGTGTTTCTGCTCTATGAGGGCGAGGGGGAAGAGCGGCCGCTGAAGTGTTTTGAAAAGATCATTCCTTTTCGGGAAATTCTGGAGTGTCAGGGCAGCAGGGAGACGATGATACCGGACATTTCCTGGCAGATCAGTCACAACGAAGTCGAAGTGAGAAGCGATTTTGACGGGGAAGAGAGGGTGGTGTGTCTTGACCTGGTACTTGACCTGGATATCCGTCTCTATGAGGAAGAACAGGTAGAGGCACTGGCAGATGTATATGGGGTTTCCAAAGATGTGCAGGCGGTCACGAAACAGGGGATTTTCAGCCGGCTGATGCTGCGTCTTTCCGGCAGGACGAAAATCGCGGAGCAGGTCAGACTGCCGGCAGGTCTTCCGGATATGACGGAAATCTGTCACTGTGGCGGAGAAGTGTCCATAGACAGCACAGAGCTTTTGGAGGATGGTGTCGAACTGACAGGAACGCTGAGTGTGGAAGCAATATATCTTGCAAATGAGGAAAAAGGGCTTTTTTGTGTGCAGACAGAAGTGCCCTTCCGCCATGAACTGGAAGCGCCGGGAATCAGTCATGCCTGTGACTACAATATTACGCCTGTGATTGAACAGCTTTCGGTAACTTCGCTCAGCGGCAGCGAACTGGATGTCAAAGCAGTGCTGGGCTTCTCACTGCTGGGTTTCTGCAGCAGTGAAGAGGAAACGATCACCGATATTTCCATTTCGGAACCGGATATGGATGTGATCAAGGAACTGCCTACCATTGTGGTCTATGTGGCCAAAGAAGGGGATGATCTCTGGAAACTGGGGAAGAAATACTACGTGCCCCTTGACCAGATCCGCGAAACGAACCATCTTGGAAGTGATCTGCTCAAGGCAGGAGAGAAGATATTGATTGTGAGATAGGAAAGAGAACAAAAAGGAACGAATCACCGTTCCTTTTTTTGCGGCTTATCGGGCCGGAGCTTTCTCTTCACACTCTGTCCAATGGGGGCGCGGGGTCCCCTGTTCAAAGGATTTTTTGACTGTTTTGTAGTAGTTCACTTTTCTTTGTATATGCAGAAAATCTTCTTTAAGATGGCTAAGCTGTTCAGATACGCACTGTTCCTGTGCTTCCAGCAGGCCGATAATCTCATTGATGTGTTCTGCTTCATTCTCTTCATAGCGAAACAGGGTCCGAAGCTGTGAGATTGTCATACCTGTCCGTTTAAAACAGTGAATACACCGGATTCGTTCCTTATGCTCTTCTGTATAGACTCTCTGCCCGGAAGCGTTTCTCTGTACGTTTACGAGAAGCCCTTCGCTCTCGTAATAGCGAAGGGTAGAGGACGGGACGGAAAACAGATCCGATATTTCCCTGATAGAATATGTTTTCATAAGAATATTTCCTCCCATGGATGGTGATCCGCAAATTGGGGATCAGAAAAAACTTGACTTAAAGTATACTTTAAATGGTAATATTTGTAAAGGTAAAGATAACTTTTGAGAAGGAGGATCTATATGGAAAAAGCAACGGTATATTTTACTGATTTCAGATGTGCGATAGGAATCAGTCAGCTTGATAAGTTAAAAAGGCTTTGTCTTGCAGCAGGCATAAAAAATATTGCTATGGAGGGAAAATTTG
This sequence comes from uncultured Lachnospiraceae bacterium, assembly GCA_910587155.1. Lineage (GTDB taxonomy): Bacteria > Bacillota > Clostridia > Lachnospirales > Lachnospiraceae > VSOB01. The sequence continues at coordinate 25,820 of CAJULA010000007.1, read as the reverse complement.
TAGCAATCAAAATGCACTTCGGAGAACTTGGAAATATGGCGTTTCTGCGTCCCAACTATGCGAAAGTCGTGGCGGATTTGTGCAAAGAGCAGGGAGGGCTGCCTTTTTTGACAGACTGCAATACCCTTTATCCTGGAAGCAGAAAGAATGCGCTGGAGCATCTGGACTGTGCAAATCTCAACGGATTCAATACGACGACGACCGGCTGTCAGATCATCATTGCTGACGGGCTCAGAGGAACGGATGAGGTCGAAGTCCCGGTGGTAAACGGCGAATATTGTAAAACGGCTTTGATCGGAAGGGCGATTATGGATGCGGACGTCGTGATCAGTCTCAGTCATTTCAAGGGACATGAATTAACCGGTTTTGGGGGAGCCATTAAAAATATCGGCATGGGCTGCGGAAGCCGTGCCGGAAAAATGAAACAGCATGCCAGCGGAAAACCTTCCATAAATGGAGAACTTTGCCGTGGCTGTGGGCGCTGTGCCAGGGAATGTGGCAGTGAGGCCATCTCCTATGAGAACAAAAAGGCCGTTATTGATTATGATAAATGCAAAGGCTGCGGCCGCTGTATCGGTGCCTGCAGCTTTGATGCCATCTACAGTGAGAATGACAGTGCCAATGAATTGCTGGATCGCAAAATGGCAGAATATGCACAGGCAGTTTGTCATAATCGCCCGTGCTTCCACATTTCTCTTGTACAGGATATCAGCCCGAACTGTGACTGTCACGGAGAAAATGATGCACCCATTCTGCCGGATATCGGGATGTTTGCAAGCTTCGACCCGGTCGCTCTGGATCAGGCCTGTGCCGATGCCTGTCTCAATGCGAAACCGATAGAAAACAGCCAGCTTGGCGATCACCTGGCCGAAGAGCACTGGCAATGCCACCATGACCATTTTATGGATTCCAATCCCAATATCGAGTGGAAAGCAACGCTTGAACAGGCTGAAAAGATCGGCCTTGGAACCAGGCAGTATGAATTGAAGAGAATATAATGCGTGCAGCCGCGTCTCATAATCTGTCAGAAGTTATTTCGGCAGACAGATGGTAACTGGCTGAAGCAGACAGAGAAAACAATACAAATACATAACTCCCGGTACATGATAAGCATCCTATCATATACCGGGAGTTTAAAACATCATTCTGCGATCAGCCAGGACAAAGGCAGACAGTGATCCGCTCTGCGCTCAGGAACCGTTATGCCTGAGACTGTGTAACATCTTCTGTCTTGTCAGGCGTCTTCTGAGACTCCTCTTTCCATTTGTCAAATTTCTCCATGACGGCATCATACGTACGGCTGGAAATATCCGGCAGATCCTTGCCCCAGGTGCCGGTTGCCTGCTTATAGCCTTTGATGAAAGCATTCTTCATGTCTTCCATCTTGTCAGGATCACCGCCGGAGAGCGCTTTGGCAAAATCAAGGATACGGTCGGAAGTCTGGTTGACACCCCAGTATCCGTCGTCTGCGATATCGGCCTGCGCCTGTGCCTTGGCCGCCGCACTTACGGTAAACTTGCCGCCGGCAAGGAATTTCCACATAGCGTCATCGCTGGCAGTGCCAAATGCCTGGCCCTGGCCCATCATCATCTTCTCGACCAGACTGCGCATCTGGGCGGTACGGGCTTCTGCATCTGCCTTTAATTTAGCAACAAGCTCCGTATTGGGTTTATAGGTTGTCTTGGTGGGATCGGGCTTCTTCTCATCCGATTTTTCATATACCACACCGGTCTGCGCACCGCTGCCTGTTGCATTTTCTTCTGTTTTTACATCGGAAACCGTATTTTTTGCGCTGGTACTGTTATAATCAGTATAGTCTGTACCTGTGCCTGCTGTAATTCCGTTTACACTCATTGAAAAACCTCCTTGTCCGAATAAAACTGCTCTATGCCTGCCGGCAATATTGTCTGTTATGGTTTATATCGGACGAAGCGTGAGGAATATTAATAGAATCGGTGAGATTTATGGAAGATTATGCTAACCGGCGGGGAGTCCTCCTCTTGACGTTATAAATACAAACGGATATAATAAATACGATCTGATGTATACAAAGTACAAATGGAGATACAAGAGTATGGAAAAGTTTACATTGCAGGCTATGGCCAAAATAAATCTGGGGCTGGATGTAGTCCGGAGGCTGGAGAACGGATACCATGAGGTAAAGATGATTATGCAGACGGTGGATCTGTATGATGAGCTTACGTTTGAAGCGGCGGAAGAGGGAATCTGTCTGCGGACGGATCGGGATACGCTGCCGGCGGATGAGAGCAATCTGGTCTGGAAGGCGGCAAAGCTGATTATGGAGCAGTATGGGATTGCCGGCGGTGTGAAGATTGATTTAAAAAAGAAAATTCCCATGGCGGCCGGACTGGCCGGAGGGAGCAGTGACGCGGCAGCCGTGTTTCATGGTATGAACAGGTTGTTTTCCCTGGGGATGGATGTCGAAGAGATGAAGCGTCTGGCGGTACGGATCGGGGCGGATGTGCCGTTTTGCATTGTGGGCGGGACGATGCGCAGTGAGGGAATCGGAGAGATACTGACGCCGCTTCCGCAGATGCAGGGTGCGCATCTGGTGATTGCACGACCGGATGTTCTGGTATCTACCAGGTCTGTGTTTGAGAAGCTGCATGTGGAGCGGATTACGCGGCATCCGGATATGGACAGGACAGAAGCGGCCATGCGCTCCGGTGATCTGTATGGCATGTGTTATTATATGGAAAATATTCTGGAAACCGTGACAAAGAAAGCATATCCCGTGATCGGGCAGATCGAGGCGGATCTGAAAGCCTGCGGTGCACTGGCCGCCTTGATGAGCGGCAGCGGACCGTCGGTTTTTGGTATCTTTGAAACACAGACGCAGGCTACAGCGGCGTGCAGGACTCTGCGGGAAGCAGGGGTGGCAAGAGAGATATTCCCTGCCACTTTTATTGATCGGGGATGCCGTGAAAAAGACAGCTCGATAGGCGGAGGTGAGGGCTTATGAAGGAAGATAATCTGCATGTGAGTATGGATGAATTCCTTCCTTTGCGGGATGTGGTTTTTAAAACATTGCGCCGGGGCATTCTGACCGGAGAACTGAAACCGGGAGAGCGGTTGATGGAGATTCATCTGGCCAACCGTCTGGGCGTGAGCAGGACGCCTATCAGGGAGGCGATCCGCAAGCTGGAACTGGAGGGACTGGTGACGATGATTCCCAGAAGAGGAGCGGAAGTCGCCAATATTACGGAAAAAAATCTGAAAGACGTGCTGGAGGTGAGGCAGGCATTGGAAAGTCTGGCCATCGAGCTGGCATGTGAACGCATCACACCGGAGAATAAAGAAGCGCTCAGGGAAAAGCTGAATCAGGTGGAGGAAGCGGCCCGAACCGGAGACAGCAGTGCCATAGCCAGTGCGGATGTGGCATTTCACGATGCAATTGTGGAGGCCTCCGGCAATGTGCGCCTGACGCAGCTCGTCAGCAATCTTGGCGAGCAGATGTACCGCTATCGTTTTGAATATATCAAGGATGAGAGCAAACATCCTCAGATCATGAGTGAGCACAGAATCATGTACGAAAGTATTCTGGAAGGTGATAAGGTAAAGGCGGCCCGGATTGTAAAGACACATATCGACAACCAGGAAGAAGCCATTATGCGTAAGATCAAGAAAGAACAGGCGGCGGCAAATGATGCGTGAATAAGTTCCCGGAATCAGGCAAGACTTTCCATAGAAGAGACAGGAAATGGGAGGTTGTGTCATGGCAGAGTGTATGAAAAAAATCAGGGAACATATATATATAGGAGAACTGGCGCTTTTGATCGTATTGTCGGCAGGCTGGTGGGGGATACTTTACCCCGGTTTTTCGATGACAGAAGAGACCTTTGAGATTTCCGGGCAGGACGGAGACGCCATAGAGAGTGAATGTGACCGGGAAGAGGGCGGGAGAGCGGAATGGGGCCGTGCGGAAGGATTTTTTTCCATGCTGGAAGCAGCGCCGGATGAAATTGAGATCAAAAGCAGATTTCTGGAAATGATTTTTGGTGAAAAGTAGCAGTTTTGGCGGGGCAGTCTGTCTGAACTGTTGTGATAATGAGGAAAAGAAGATGAACAGCAGCGCACCGATAGGGGTTTTTGATTCAGGAGTGGGAGGGCTTACGGTTGTACGGGAGATTATGCGACAGATACCGGATGAGCGGATCATCTATTTTGGGGATACCGCCAGGGTGCCGTACGGGAGCAAATCTAAGGAAACCGTGACCAGATATTCCCGGCAGATTGTCCGTTTTTTGCGGCAGCAGAATGTAAAAGCCATTGTGGCAGCATGTAACACGGCCAGCGCCTATGCGCTCGATGAGATTGAGAAAGAAATGGAGATACCCGTGATCGGCGTGGTGAAGCCGGGAGCCAGGGCGGCCATGGATGTAACGGAAAACGGAAAGATAGGCGTGATCGGCACGGAAGCTACCATAGGCAGCCAGATCTATACGAGATACATAAAGCAATATCATAAGAATGTGACAATTCTGGAAAAGGCATGTCCGCTGTTCGTACCGCTGGTGGAGGAAGGGCTTTTGAATGACCCTGTAACGGATGAGATTGCAATGCGGTATCTGAGCAGCCTGTCAGACAGCGGGATTGATACCCTGATACTGGGCTGTACCCATTATCCGCTCATCCGTTCCACTGTGGGCAGAGTGATGGGCAGGGGTGTGACACTGGTAAACCCGGCCTATGAGACGGCCCATGAACTGCGGGCGGTGTTGGAGAAAGAACAGATGCTGAACCTGTCCAGACCGGGGCTGGGAGATAATCAGTATCAGTTTTTTGTCAGTGATGGGGCGGAAAAGTTTATCCGCATTGCCAATTCCATTATCAAATACGGCATCCTGTCGGCAAAAGTGATCAATATAGAAGAATATTAGAGGGTAGGGTATGACAAAAGATGTACTGCTTTTCATAAAAGGACTGCAGTTCGAGAGCGAAGACGAAACGAATGATCTGGAAACCGTAACGGCTGCAGAGTATTATAAGAAAAATAACAACCATTATGTCATTTACGAGGAAGCCATGGAGGGATTCCGTGATACAACTAAAAATATTATCAAGTGGAATGGACAGATACTGGATCTGACGAAAAAAGGCCTTGTGAATGTACATATGATCTTTGAGGAAAAAAAGAAAAATGTGACGGATTATAAGACACCCTTCGGCAGCATCCTGATCGGTATTGATACGCACCAGATCAGCGTAGAGGAGAGTGAAAAACAGATCCGTGTCAATGTGGACTATGCACTGGAGATTAACTATGAGCATCTGGCTGACTGCCAGATCTCCATGGATGTGCGGGCGCGCGACTGTTCCTGATTAACGGCCGGAATGTGCTTTGGCGGAATGCCCAAAAAATGTTTTCAAAAGTTGTGCAATCGGTAGAACCTGTTTTACTTTCCCAATTCCCTCTTGACTTCTTTTTGACGCAAAGCTATTATAAATTAGAATTTATTGTTGGAATGTTACCGGTCTGGCGGGCTTGACCAACTCTGTCTGTTTTTTCCCTTTCACAAGGGATACCATAGACGGGGTTGGTCTGTTTTTTTTAGGGAGGGCGGAGAATGTGCGTATTAAAAAGGTAATCAATAACAACATCCTCTGCGTGGTGGATGAAAAGGGAAACGAAATGCTTGTCACAGGCAAGGGGCTAGGGTTTAAGCGAAAGATCGGTGAGCGTATTGATCCGGCACTGTTTGAAAAAGCTTATCATATGGAGGGAAAAACAGAGCAGCGCAGGCTGCGGGAATTGTGTGAACAGATACCGTTGGAGCATCTGAGACTGACACAGGAGCTGATTGAATATATAAAATCACAGATCACCACACCTCTCAATGAATCATTGCTGATTACTCTGGCTGATCATATCAGCTTTGCCATCAAACGCAAGGAAAATGGCACTGAGTTTTCCAATCCGCTGGAGGGCGCCATTATGAGCTACTATCCTGCGGAGTATCGTCTGGGCCAATACTGCCTGCGAGTCATTGAGGAGGAAACCCATGTGGATTTGAATCCCGGCGAGGCGGCCTTTATTGCGCTGCATATAGTCAATTCCGAATTAAATACGAATATGAGTGTCATGTATGATATTACCAGGCTCATTGAGGGAACTCTGGAAGTCGTGGAATATTTTTACCGGAAAACTTTTGACAGGGAATCTCTGGATTTCAATCGCTTTGTGGTTCATTTGCGTTATTTCGCCCAGCGCCTGTTTCAGACAGTTCCTCAGCAGAGTGATGAATATGACAGGGACTTTCAGCAAATGATTATCCACAGCTGCAGACGGCATTACAAATGCGCGCAGTGCATTGGAGAGTATATTCGAAATGCTTATCACAAAGAAGTTTCTGACGAGGAGCTGATTTATCTGACCATTCATCTGAAGCGAATCAACCTATAGAAAGTCCCATACGATACGTATCAGTGACGTCCTGTGCGTACAGTATGGTTTTCATATTCAGGCAGACCGGAGAGTGCGCAGCTTTGGTTTTGCCGGATACAGACAAAAAAATTTTCAGGAGGCGTTTTATGAAGGACAAAATTTTTGGTGTATTGCAGCGGGTAGGCCGTTCTTTTATGCTGCCTATTGCACTGCTGCCGGTAGCCGGTCTGCTGCTTGGCATCGGCAGCTCGTTCACCAATCAGACCATGCTGGAGGCTTACGGACTGACCGGTGTGATTTATGAGGGCGGCATCATTTATACGATTCTGGACATTATGAATCAGTGCGGCAGCGCAGTGTTTAACAATCTCGCACTGCTGTTTGCGATGGGCGTTGCCATCGGTATGGCCAAAAAGGAAAAAGAGGTGGCGGCGCTGTCAGGTGCGATTGCTTATCTGGTGATGAATACTGCCATTTCGGCCATGATCGTTTCCGGCGGAGGTGTGGAAGCCATGGCAGCTAACACAACGACCAGTACCCTGGGTATTACAACTTTGCAGATGGGTGTGTTTGGCGGTATTATCGTGGGTCTTGGTGTGGCGGCGCTCCATAACCGTTTTTACAAAATCCAGCTGCCGCAGGTACTTTCTTTCTTTGGCGGCACCCGCTTCGTCCCGATTGTCTGTACCGCCGTTTTTGTGGTAGTGGGCATTGTCATGTTCTATGTCTGGCCCATTGTCCAGACAGGAATTGCGGCACTGGGCGAACTGGTTATCCGTTCCGGTTATGCAGGGACCTGGATTTATGGTCTGCTTGAGAGGGCGCTGATTCCCTTCGGACTGCATCACGTATTTTATATGCCTTTCTGGCAGACTGCCGTGGGTGGGAGCGCAGTTGTGGACGGCGTGACCATTCAGGGTGCACAGAATATCTTCTTTGCAGAGCTGGCGTCCAAATCCACCCAGGTGTTCTCTGTGGATGCAACGCGTTTTATGGCCGGTAAGTTCCCGTTTATGATTTTTGGCCTGCCGGGTGCGGCTCTTGCCATGTACAGGGCTTCCAAACCGGAAAAACGCAAAGCGGCCGGCGGCCTGTTACTGTCGGCTGCGCTGACAGCCATGCTTACCGGTATCACCGAGCCGCTGGAGTTTACCTTTTTGTTTGTTGCCCCACTAATGTATGCGGTACACTGTGTTTTAGCGGGACTGGCTTATATGCTGATGCATATTTTTAATGTTGGCGTGGGTATGACCTTTTCCGGCGGCCTGATTGACCTGACTTTGTTCGGTATCCTGCAGGGCAATGCCAAGACCCACTGGATCTGGATTCCCATTGTGGGCGTGGTATATTTTGTAATTTATTATTTTACCTTTTATCTTATGGTTACCAAAATGAATTTAAAAACCCCCGGGCGGGAAGATGAAGGGGAGGAAACCAAGCTCTTTACCCGTTCTGATTTCAAGGCCAAAACAGGGGTGGGCCCGGATGGTTCTACGCCTGCCGCAGGCAGCTCAGATCCTGTTTCCGCACTGATCCTCAGGGGCCTGGGCGGGAAGAAAAATCTTTCCGACGTCGACTGTTGTGCCACTCGTCTGCGGGTGACTGTGATTGATGCGCAGAAAGTACAGGATACTCTGCTGCGACAGTCCGGTGCTTCGGGGGTCATTCACAAGGGGAATGGTGTCCAGGTGGTCTATGGCCCGCAGGTGGCGGTTATCAAGTCCAATCTGGTGGATTTTATGGAGACACCGGAATCTGACCACCTCGATGATGTGTCTGCTCCGGCAGCCATACCGGAGCAGGCAAGACCCCGCACGGCATCCGTACAGGATACGGTTCTGCCTGCACATATGAATGGTGTTGTCGTTCCCATGGCTGAGGTTGAGGATGAGGCATTTGCCTCCTGTGTGCTGGGAAACGGGGTTGCGGTAGAACCTGCAGAAGGAAAGCTGTATGCACCTGCCGATGCAGTGGTGGAAACGCTTTTTGACACCCGTCACGCAATCGGTCTGACTACGGATACCGGTGTGGAACTGCTTTTGCACATCGGAATTAACACAGTCGAACTGGCGGGCCGGCACTTTGAAGCTCATGTCAGTGTGGGTCAGAAGGTCAGAAAAGGAGATCTGCTTATCTCTTTTGATATGGCGGCTGTCAAAGCGGCGGGATATCTCTGTACGACACCTATGATTGTCTGCAATACAGATGATTATCAGAGCGTTAAACCGGTAGCGGAAGGTGAAATCAAAGTCGGGGCTCCTTTACTGGAAGTAAAAGGGCAGTGTGCCTGACCGGAAAAACGAAGAAAAATAAAAATGCCCTGCGGTTATCTGCAGGGCATTATAAAATTTTAAGAGAAATATGGGTTTTATTTGACGGGTTTTGCGCCGGCTTTTTCCTGTGCGGTTTCCAGTGCCCGCCTGAAAAATCCTTTTTTCTTCGTATTCGTCGGCTGTATGGATTTCCCATGGAGCCCTCTGACGCTTACGATATAGATGCCGCTGACCATGGCCTTTACTTCTTTTTTGACAGGCACGGAATCAAATATCTTTTCGTCACAGACAAGAGACATGATCTGCGGCCCCACCTTTGCCTTGACGATGGGCAGCTTGGAACGGCGCAGGTATTTGGGGGTCTGGTCGATCACAAACTGCGGAAGCCCTGAATCCTTGATTGGCATTCGCTTTTTGTCAATGACAAGCATGGAAACAGACTGTTTGTTGACTTCGATCTGTGCCTGTTGTTCATTTTGTTTTTTTTGTGCTTTTTTCCCGAGGAAATAAAGTACTACGATGGCGATCACGAGAACTGCCAATATACTTAGCAATACAATGGTTCCTGTACTCACAATGTACCTCCTGGATTGTTTTCTTACTGCCGCAGCCTGTATCGGATCAGGGGAAACTGCGGACAGGCCGGACTGTTATACTATTTTTTATTCTATCATTTTATTGCGGGGAAAGCAAGAAAAAGTGGATTTAATGAAAACAGTCGTGATATACTATGGGAGGGAAAGTGACGGCCAGGGTATCTGCGCTGTTGTGGGGAAACTGATCCGAGTCCGGAGGCGGGTTTATGGAGATGGGCATGGCCTGGAACGTTTTGTGGGATATTCTGGTGTTCCCGTTCCAGCATTTACTGTTTATTAATTGTATTTTATCTATTGCGATCATATTTTTTCAGCGGAAAAATCCGGCTTCTGTCTGGACCTGGCTGCTGATCCTTTATTTTATACCGGTGGCGGGATTTATCTTCTACCTTTTGATTGGCGGAGATATGCATAAGAGCAGAATGTTTCGCACCAAGGAGGTCGAGGATCACATTTTTGAGGCAATCCGCAGTCAGGAGGTCAGCATCCGGACGCGGACATTGCAGGAGGAGTCGCCTCTTCTGAAGAAATATTCGGATCTGATTTTTTATAATCTGGAGACGGCAGGGGCGATGCTGACAAATAATAACAGGGTCGGCATATTCACGGACGGCAATGCGAAGTTCAATGCTCTGCTGCAGGATATGGAAAGGGCAAAAGACTATATTCACATCCAGTATTATATCATTAAGAATGATGTGTTGTTTAAGCGGATTTCAGATGTACTGTGCCGTAAAGCGGCGCAGGGAGTGGAGGTACGGATTCTGTGCGACGGAATGGGCGGCAGGTTTGTGTCAAAGAGATTCTGGAAGCTTCTGCAGGCCGGCGGTATTCATACGGCGGTATTTTTTCCGCCGCTTCTGGGGCCGCTCAATCTGCGTATCAATTACCGCAATCACAGGAAGATTGTGGTGATTGACGGAGAAATCGGATATGTGGGCGGTTTCAATATCGGAAAAGAATATGTGGGGCTGGATGATAAGTTTGGTTATTGGCGGGATACCCATCTGCGGATTGAAGGCGCCGCAGTGTCCAGCCTGCATGTGCGGTTTATTCTGGACTGGAATTATGCGGCAAGGGACAATCTGCTGGATGAAGAGAGCCGGTATTTTCGGCAGACACAGGAGAAGCTGGGCAGCAGCCAGATTCAGATCATTTCCAGCGGGCCGGATTCCAATTTGCAGAATGTGAGAAATAATTATCTGCGTCTGATCAATAAGGCAGAAAAGAGTATTTATATACAGACACCGTATTTTATCCCGGATGAGGCCATTTACAGTGCGCTGATCATGGCGGCCTATTCGGGTGTGGAAGTTAATATTATGATCCCGTGTAAACCGGATCATCCCTTTGTGTACTGGGCGACGTATTCTTATATCGGGGATCTGATTATGGCGGGCGCCAAATGCTATACGTATGACAATGGGTTTCTTCATGCCAAAGGTCTGGTGGTGGATGAAGAAGTGCTCTGTTATGGGACAGCCAATATGGACATACGCAGTTTCAAACTGAATTTTGAAGTCAATGCGGTGGTGTATGATGAGCGGGAAGCAGAGAAAATGGCGGCGGCTTTCCGCAGGGATCTGGAAGTCTGTACGCGGATCACGAAAGAACTGTATGTGACCCGCAGTCTGATGGTGCGTTTCAAGGAACAGGTCTGCCGCCTGCTCTCGCCGCTTTTGTAAGTGCGTGAGATGATTGTAAAAAAAGGATTTTCGTGTTAAAATAAGGTTTCATGAAAAGAAGGAGAGAGCATATGAAAAAAGGGCTTGCGTTATTGCTTGGCACTCTGTTTCTGGCAGGGATGCTGGGCGGCTGTGGGAGTGAGACGGCGGTACTGTCGGAGATGAAAACAGAGAGATATGTGATACCCGGCGCATATGAAGGGATAGAGGTATCCGTACCGGCCCGCATCGAAGTGACAGAGGAGATGAAGACGAACTATATCAACTATATACTGCAAAGCAGTGCTCAGTGGGTGGGAGCGGAGGAAGGCGCTGTTGCGAAGATGGGAGATATCGCGCGCATTGATTATGAAGGCCGGATAGACGGGGAACTGTTTCAGGGCGGTGCGGATCAGGGATTTGACCTGCAGCTCGGCTCCCATACCTTTATCGAGGGCTTCGAAGAGGGTGTGGTCGGCATGGGGATCGGGGAGACGAAAGATATCTCCATCCGTTTTCCGGACCCTTATCAGCCCAATCCGGATCTGTCCGGTACACCGGTCGTATTTACGGTTACACTGAACGGCATTCAGACACAACAGGTGCCGGAGCTGACAGATGAGTTTGTAAAAACGCTGGACGTGGGCTGTGAGACCGTGGCGGAATATGAGACTTATGTGCAGGGACTCCTGGAACAGGAGATGGACAATACGTATACAAGGAATGTGGAGGATGTACTGGTAAACCGTCTGCTGGAGGGCAGTGAGTTTAAAAAGGATCCGCCAAAAGAAATGGTCGATCAGTATTATGACCGGGTAATCAGAAATGTGACGAGGATTGCCGCCACAGCCAACATGAGTCTGGAAGTATATGTCAGCCGACAGGGCATGGAAATGGAGAAATTCAAAGAAGAGGCCAGGGAGGGCGCCGTCGCTTCCTGCCGGGAGTCCATTATGCTGCAGGCGATTGCCAATGCGGAAAAGATCACAGTCAGTCAGGAAGAAGTGGACAGTGTGCTGGCGGAGGAAGCTGCAGAACGCGGCTATGAGAGCGTGGAGGCATTGAAGGAGGACCTGGCGCTGGATCATTATGAAGACTATGTGATGTGTGACAAGGTAATGGAATTTCTGCGGGAACATGCAGTGATAACCGAATACTGATACCGTCAGCGCTGCAGGGCGGATGTATGGCCCCTACAGTCTGTATGAGGTTTTGGCTGCACGGAAAGGATTGAAAAGTCAGTGCTGGGAATGCACAGGATGGAGGGAAATATGGAACTGGTAAGTATCAGAGAACTGTATCATCAGAAAGAAGCGTTTATCGGGAAAAAGATCACGGTGGGAGGCTGGGTGCGCAGCATCCGTGATTCCAGGACATTTGGGTTTATCGTACTGCATGACGGGTCTTTTTTTGAAACGCTGCAGATTGTATATGGAGATGGGCTGGACAATTTTGACAAAATTAGCAGACTCAATGTAGGCAGTGCGCTGATTATCACCGGTGTGCTCGTGGAGACGCCGCAGGCCAAGCAGCCGTTTGAGATACAGGCGGACAGCGTGGTCATAGAAGGGGAGTCCACATCGGACTATCCTTTGCAGAAAAAGCGGCACAGTCTGGAGTTTCTGCGCACGGTGTCTCATCTGCGCCCGCGTACCAATACCTTTCAGGCAGTATTCAGGGTACGTTCCCTGATTGCCTATGCCATTCATCAGTTTTTTCAGGAGAGAGGATTTGTCTATGTGCATACGCCGCTGATTACGGGCAGCGACTGTGAAGGGGCCGGAGAGATGTTCCGCGTCACCACGCTGGATCTGGAACATGTGCCTCTGACAGAGGAGGGCAGGCCTGATTACAGTCAGGATTTCTTTGGCAAGGAGACGAATCTGACAGTCAGCGGTCAGCTGAATGTGGAAACCTTCGCCATGGCATTTCGGAATGTCTATACATTCGGCCCCACATTCCGGGCCGAAAACTCCAATACGACCCGTCATGCGGCAGAGTTCTGGATGATCGAGCCGGAGATTGCCTTTGCGGATCTGGAGGATGATATGGCGCTTGCGGAGAGTATGATTAAGTATATCATCCGCTATGTGCTGGAACATGCGCCGGAAGAGATGAATTTCTTTAACCAGTTTGTGGATAAAGGTTTGCTGGAGCGCCTGCGCCATGTAGCGGAATCTGATTTTGCCCATGTGACCTATACGGAAGCGATCCGGATTCTGGAGCAGCACAATGAAGAGTTTGAATACAAGGTATCCTGGGGCTGTGATCTGCAGACAGAGCATGAACGGTATCTGACGGAGCAGGAATTTAAACGTCCGGTATTTGTGACAGACTATCCGAAGGAGATCAAGGCGTTTTACATGAAACTCAACGAGGACGGCAGGACAGTGGCGGCCATGGATTGTCTGGTGCCCGGTATCGGGGAGATTATCGGCGGCAGCCAGAGGGAAGACAATCTGGAACTGCTTACGCGGCGTATGGAGGAGCTGGGGCTGCGCAAAGAAGACTATGGGTTCTATCTGGACCTGCGCAAATACGGAAGTGCCCGTCATGCGGGGTTTGGTCTGGGATTTGAGCGGTGTGTCATGTATCTGACCGGAATGGGAAATATCAGAGACGTTGTGCCGTTCCCCAGAACGGTGAAAAACTGCGAGCTGTAAGGAAGTAACGGTCCGGAAACGGGAAGCGGGTGAAATGCATGAAGAAAAAGATGATCTGCCTGCTGCTGATAGTTGTGATAAGCCTGTCTCAGATCATGCCGGCCAGTGCGGCTACCATTTCTGAACTGAAGAGGCAGCTTGCGGATACACAGAATCAGCTCAATGCCATCAATGGACAGGCGGCAGGACTGGAAGGAAAAAAGGATGCCGTGGAAGAAGAGATCGACGAGCTGGACGGCACGCTGGTAGAGCTGATGAGCAGTATCAGCCTTCTGGAAGAGGAAATCGAGCAGAAAAAGGAACAGATTGTCCAGGTGCAGGAAGAACTGGAGGCGGCCATAGCCAGAGAAGAGACGCAGTATGAATCCATGAAAAAGCGGATCAAATTCATGTATGAGAAGGGTAACAGTACGTATGCCCAGCTTCTGTTTGAAGCCAAGAGCATCAGCGATATGATGAACAAGGCGGATTACATTGAAAAGCTGTATGCCTATGACAGAAAGCTGCTGATCCGGTATCAGGAGACGCGTCAGGAAGTTGCCGATCTGAAAGAGGCGCTGGAAGAGGAAAAATCCGCACTGGAGGCGGAGGAATTCGAACTGAAAGAGGAAGAGGCGGCATTGGAAGAAGCCCTGGAAGCAAAGCGGGCCGAGGCGGAAAACTTTGAAGTTCAGATTGCCCAGATCCGTCAGTCCGCGGCGGCATATAAGGCGCTGATCAAGCAGCAGACATCTCAGATCAAGCAGCTGGAAGCGGAAGAAGCTGCAAGAAAGGCCAGAGAAGAGGCGGAGCGCAAGGCGAGGGAAGAAGCGGAGCGCAAGAAAAACAACAAAAATAATGATAACGGCAAGGAGAGTAAGGATACTGACAAAAACAATGACACGACTTCCAAACCGTCCGGAAATGCTGTCAGTGCGGATGTTGTTTCCATGATCAGCAGTGCCTCCGGCAGTGCCAAGGGGAAGGAAGTCGCTTCCTTTGCCTGCAGATTTATCGGCAATCCGTATGTACCCGGCGGGACAAGCCTGACAAACGGAGCGGACTGTTCCGGGTTTACCCAGGCAGTGTACCGGGAGTTCGGGATTTCCATTCCCAGAAATTCTTCCTCTCAGAGGAGCTGCGGCACCGGCGTGTCCTATGGAGAAGCACAGCCCGGCGATCTGATCTGTTATGCGGGACATGTTGGTATGTATATCGGTAATGGGTATATTGTACATGCCAGTACCCAGAGATCCGGCATTAAAATAACACCTGCTACATATAAAGAGATACTGGCCGTGCGGCGTGTACTGTAGGATGCGGGAGGCCCGCAGCAGAGAGAGCAAAAACAAAAGAAAAAGGATGCGGTGGAGTAAATGGAATGGAAGAGGCTGCTTTGCGACGACAGGATCAGAAGTTACCGGGGAAGCGGTTCCAGTGACCTGCGCACGGAATTCGAGAAAGACTATCACAGAATCATTCAGAGTGCGTCTTTTCGGCGCCTGCAGGATAAGACTCAGGTTTTTCCGCTGGACAGAAGTGATTTTATCCGTACGAGGCTGACACATTCGCTGGAAGTTTCTTCTTACGGAAAGTCGTTGGGACAGAATATCGCACAGAATATTATCGGTGTTATCGGCGATAAGAGCTTTTTGCCCGGGTATGCGGCGGATATCTGCAACATTCTTCAGTGTGCCGGTCTTTTACATGATATCGGCAATCCGCCTTTCGGGCATTTCGGAGAAACTGTGATCCGGGACTGGTTCTCTGCCCATATGGGGAAGCTTACCTTCCGGGGCAGAGCGCTGACGGAAATACTGACTCCGCAGATGCAGCATGATTTTTATGATTTCGAGGGGAATACGCAGGCGCTGCGGCTGGTGACGAAGCTGCATTATCTGGTGGATGAGCATGGCATGAATCTGACGAAGGCACTGCTTGGGACGATTATCAAATATCCGATCTCCTCTCTGGAGATTGACAGATCCAGCGGCAATATCAAAACTAAAAAGATGGGATATTTTTATGCGGACAGGGAAGTGTTTGCGCAGGTACAGGAGGCATTGGGAACGGAAGGAAACCGGCATCCGCTTTCCTACATTCTGGAGGCGGCGGATGATATCGCTTATCTGACGGCAGATATTGAGGACGCATTCAAAAAAGGATGTCTGTCATTCTCTGATCTTGTACGGGAGCTGAAATGTGCCAAAACAGGGACGGATCAGGCATATGAAGAAGTGGCGGGG
Source organism: uncultured Lachnospiraceae bacterium (assembly GCA_910587155.1). GTDB lineage: Bacteria > Bacillota > Clostridia > Lachnospirales > Lachnospiraceae > VSOB01. The sequence continues at coordinate 9,993 of CAJULA010000007.1, read as the reverse complement.
CGGCTGGAGCAAAAATATGAGCGGGCTCTGGCGCGGAAAGAAGACTCGCCGGAAGTGTATGCGGTTCAGAACTGGATCGTACAGGTGCAGGGGCATCTGATTGCCAGCGCAACGGCCGGCTTTACCGGCAATTACGGGGCAATCATGAATGGCACACATACGAGAGCGCTGCTGGAAGGCACGCAGGGAGAACGAATGGCGCATACGCTGGGGGATATCGCTTATCGTTATGCTTTTGTCTCCAGGCCGATTCTGAAGCTGGAGATCGCCGCGGAAAAGATTTTGAATTTCCTTCTGGATGAATTTGTATCTGCGGTTCTTTCCTTTGACACGGACATGCGGCTGACGGCAGTACAGGAAAAGCTGATGTCTCTGATCTCGGAAAACTATCGCTCAATTTATAAATTTTATTCCCGGGACAAATCAGAGGCTGAAAAGCTCTACCTGCGACTGCTGCTTGTCACGGATGAGATCTGTGGTATGACAGACAGCTATGCCAGACGGCTGTACCAGGAGCTGAGCGGTCAGTGGCAGGGATGATCCGGCTGCTTGCGGCTGGTAAATCTCTGGGTAAACAGATCTCTCCATATGGCAGGGTGGAAGAGGATCAGCAGAGGAAACAGTTCCAGACGTCCGGCCAGCATATCAAACATAAGTACATATTTGGTAAACGGATGGAACAGGCCGAAATTCTGCGCAGGCCCTACCAGTTCCAGCCCGGGGCCTATGTTGTTGATGGTGGCCGCAACGGCCGTAAAGCTGGTGATCAGATCCCTGTCTTCAAAGGACACTGCCAGCACGGAAGCAGAGAAGATGATCATAAAAGTGATGAAATAAACATTGATGGAACGGACGACTTCGTGCTCGACCGGCTTTCCGTCGCATTTTATCTTTTTGATGCTTCTGGGGTGGATATAGGAGGTCAGTTCCCGGCCCAGTGTCTTTACAAGAATGACGAAACGGGATACTTTGATGCCGCCGCCGGTGCTGCCGGCACAGGCTCCTATAAACATCAGCAGAACGAGGACTGTCTTGCTGGCCTGTGACCAGTAGTTAAAATCCACCGTGGAAAATCCGGTGGTGGTAATGATGGACGCCACCTGGAAGGACGCGTGGGTAAGCGTTTGAAATGCACTCCCGTAAGCGTTGAATGTCTCAAAAAAGATTATGGCGATGGCGGCGGCAATGATGCCGAAATAGTATCGCACTTCTTCCAGTCCGAACGCTTTTTTGAAATTATGGAAGAGCATAAAGTAGTAGGCATTGAAATTGACGCCGAACAAGATCATAAATATGGTGGTGACCCATTGCAGATAAGGCGAATAACCGGCCATACTGTCTGCTTTGATACCGAAGCCGCCGGTGCCGGCCGTACCCATGGAGGTAGCCAGAGCATCAAACAGGGGCATTTTGCCTGCCATAAGGAGCACAAGTTCCAGAATGGTCATGCCAAAATAGATGAAATAGAGAATCCTTGCGGTATATTTCATCTTGGGAACCAGCTTGCCCACGGAAGGACCGGGGCTTTCCGCACGCATCAGATTGATATTGGAGCCGCCGCTGAGCGGGATGATAGCCATGAGAAATACAAGTACGCCCATACCGCCGATCCAGTGAGTGAAACTCCGCCAGAAGAGGGCAGTGTGTGTCAGTAGTTCCACATTGTCAAGGATACTGGCGCCGGTGGTGGTAAAGCCGGAAATCGTCTCAAACAGGGCGTCCGTCAGGGATGGGATTTCCCCGGACAGCCAGAAAGGCAGTGCGCCGAAAAAGCTGAGAAAGATCCAGCTCAGTGAAGTGGCAACACAGCCTTCTTTTAGATAAAATACAAGATTTTTCGGTTTTCTGTGAGTCATCAGCATACCCGGCAGGAAGCACAAGAGGGCTACGCCCAGATAATACCACCCAACCGGTTCTCTGTAGATAACAGCGACCAGGCAGGGAAGAAGCATAAGCACTGCCTCTATCTTCAGTACATTTCCCAAAACAAAACGAATAATCGAACTGTTCATGATTCCCTCCGTTATTTCAAAATATCCTGTATATCATTAAAGCCTGTATGAGTCGTAACGATCATGACGGTGTCTCCCACCTCGATGGAATCGTGACCGCTGGGGATGATGATGGCGCCGTTGCGGTTGATAAAGGAGATCAGCAGGTTTTTTTTCAGAGAGAGATCCTTTAACGGGATGCCGGTGATACCGGATTTTTCATAGACTCTGAATTCAATGGCTTCCACGCGGTGGTCAAACATATGGTAAAGGGTCTCGATATTGCTGTCCATGGAATCCTTTTTGGCACGGACATAGGCGATGATGGCCTCGGAAGTAATGTACCGGGGATAGATTACGCTGCCCAGCTCAAGGCCGTTGATCACATTGCGGAATGTCATGCGGTTGATTTTTGTGATCACTTTTGCATGGCTTACCTGCCGGGCATACATGGTGAGCATGATATTTTCCTCGTCGATGCCGGTAAGAGGGACAAAGGATTCCACATATTCAATGCCTTCTTCTTTCAAAAGCTCTTCATCCGTGCCGTCTCCGTTGATGATAATGGCTTTTGGCAGCAGGATGCTCAGTTCCTCGCACCGGGGACGACTGCTTTCGATGATCTTGACGGAAATGCCCATATGAAGGAGCTGCTTGGCCAGGTAATAAGCGGCTTTGCCACCGCCGATGATCATGGTATTTTTCACCTGATTGGTCTTAAAGCCGATATGTTCCAGAAAGGCTCTGGCCATCATCCGCGTGCCTACAAAGGAGACAATGTCGCCTGCCTCCACGCGGAAATTTCCGGATGGAATATAGACCTCGCCGCCTCTTTCCACGGCGCAGATCAGTATATTTTCCGTGATATCCCGGCCCAGTTTGGCGATCGTCATCCCTGCCAGCAGATTGCCCTCCGGCACCTTGAACTTGACCATTTCCGCCTGTCCGTGTGCGAAGGAATTGACTTCCAGAGCGGTGGGGAGGAAGAGGATGCGCGCGGCCTCGCGGGACGCCTCCAGTTCCGGGTTGATGATCATGGCAAGGTCAAGCTTTTCACGCAGATAACCGACTTCTTTGCCATAGTCAGGGTTGCGGACTCTGGCAATGGCCGCGCAGTCGCCTACCCGTCTGGCAACCGTACAGCAGAGCAGGTTCAGCTCATCGGAATCGGTAACGGCAATGAGCAGATCGGTATTATCGATACCGGCTTCCTTCTGGATCCCATAGCTCGCCCCGTTGCCCACAATGCCCATGACATCGTACAGACCGCTCATGGTCTGCACAATCTCCGCATTCTGGTCTATAATTGTAATATCATGGCCTTCTTTTGATAATTGTTCAATCAGTGTAGTGCCGACTTTGCCGCACCCAACGATGATGATCTGCAGGCCCTTTGGCTGGTTTTTCTGAAATTTCCTGAACATAGTATTCTCCCTGTTATCACTGAACAGAGTATATCCTGACAGACAAGCTCTTCCTTATTTCGCGAGCAATGAGCCAGGTGACTGCCTGCAGGCATTTGGCGACTGCCGCGAAGAGTGCTATGCGGCCGGTGGCGCATGTTCAGCACCGACCCAAGCGGAGTGTAGACCAAATACCCCGCAGCTTACTGCGTGGTATTTGCCTTTATAATATACCATTATCTGAGAAAAAAAGCATCTGTTTTTTGCGGGGACAGGATTTTGTCGCCGGAAGCATATTCTGATGGTCATAGCGGCAGGTGATCCGCATAAGCAAGTCATAGGGAGGATTCTCCCTGCATACATTGTAAAAACAATGTGTTCAGGGGGATTTCCTTTGAAGGACTATATTGAGGAGAGGGCAGTGGGTATAGCCAGATATATTATTGAAAATAATGCCACAGTGCGTCAGACGGCCAGACAGTTTGGCATCAGCAAATCCACGGTACATAAAGACGTAACGGAACGTCTGGCGCAGATCAATCCGGGACTGGCAAAAGAGGCCAGAAAAGTGCTGGATGTGAATAAATCGGAACGGCATATCAGAGGTGGACTGGCGACAAGAGAGAAATATCTGCATATACAGAAAGAACATGTGTTAACGTAAGAGGTATCTTTCGGCATTGTGGGCCGTCAGAGCTTTTGACAGATGAGGCGGGGCGTATCTGATGCGTTCCGCTGTGCACGGTTAAAACAAATACAGGCTGCATACTTGTATTTCTCCGGGAAACTATATAAAATAGGTGGGAAGTCTGAAATTCCATGCAGGGGAGAATGGTTATGAGAATCGACAGAGAACATGTCATGCAGCAGTTCAGGGAATATACCAATCATTATGATGCATCAGATGAGAAAACGGCGCTCAAGATAGGACATACTTACCGGGTGGCGGGTCTGTGTGGGCGGATTGCAGACTCTGAGGGGATGGGAGAAGAACAGCAGCAGCTCGCATGGCTGTTGGGGATGCTTCATGACGTCGGAAGATTCGAGCAGCTTCGCCGCTATCATACCTTCAATGATGCCATCTCGGTGGATCATGCTCTGCTGGGGGCGGAGCTATTATTCGGCGGCCAGGATGGCGGGAAGGGGAAGACGGATGAAAAAGGAGAAATGATCCGATTGTTTGTCGGGGATGCATCTGAGGATACGCTGATTGAGACGGCAGTGCGGGTGCACAGTGCCTACCGGGTGCCCCAGGGACTGGATCAGAGAACGGAAAAGTTCTGCCATATCCTGCGGGATGCGGATAAGATAGATATTCTGCGGGTCAATATTGATACGCCTCTGGAGGAAATTTATAATACGACCAGAGAGGAATTATATCATGCTACGGTGACAGAAGCGGTTATGGAAAGCTTTTATGAACACCATGCCACACTGCGCAGCCTGAAACGGACACCGGTGGATCACATTGCGGGACATGTTTCCCTGGTTTACGAACTGGTCTTTCCTGAGAGCATCCGGATTGTCAGGGAACAGGGATACTGGGAAAAGCTGCTGCGCTTTCCGTCAGAAAATCCGCAGACGAGAAGACAGCTTGACGCGCTTTATAAGGAAATGAGAGATTTCCTGGAAAAGGCAGAGGGGAAATTAAATGTACTATGAATTATAGCCACTGCGGATTCAGGCAGAATGGAAAATAGGATATAACAACTTTACAGAATATGATAGGGACATTCATGGTTGTAATGATTTCTTTGAGCTAAATGAAGATTTATTACGACTTTACCATGAAATGCAGATCTGATTATTGATTTAGGCCGGTATCCCTGTCATAATATGAATGGAAATTATCTGCTGTTACTTGTCAGAGATTATAAGTGGGTTTTGAATTGTTATTTACCGGGAACACTTTTCCGGAAAGAAAGACTATATTACAAGTAACAGGATAGAGCAGAGCAGTGGTCTGACAGTTTAGGTTGTCTGAACTGATCAGATAAGATACAGCGGAGGAGGCAGGTATGGAACAGGAAAAAGTACTGGTTATTGACTTTGGTGGTCAATACAATCAGCTTGTAGCCAGACGGGTACGTGAGTGTAATGTCTATTGTGAAATTTATTCCTACAAGACGGATCTGGAGCAGATCCGTGCGATGAATCCCAGAGGAATCATTCTGACAGGGGGGCCGGACAGCTGTTATGTGGAAGGAGCGGCAACCTGCGGCAGAGAGTTGTTTGAGATGGGAATTCCGGTGCTTGGTCTATGCTATGGGGCACAGGTTATGATGCTTGTGCTGGGCGGCAGGGTGGAAAAAGCGCCTGTGCGGGAATATGGCAAGACTATGGTTACGGTTGACAACACGTCGGTGCTGTTTTCGGATGTGAAGCAGGAAACAGTCTGCTGGATGAGCCATTTTGATTATATTTCTCAGATGGCTCCCGGCTTCCGGGTGACAGCTCACACGGCGGACTGTCCTGTGGCTGCGGCGGAAAACCGGGAAAAAAATCTGTATGCCATCCAGTTTCATCCGGAGGTACTCCATACACAGGAAGGGACAAAGATGCTGCATCATTTTGTCAGGACGATATGCGGGTGCGGCGGCAGCTGGCGCATGGATTCTTTCGTAAAGGATTCCGTGCTGGCGATCAGAGAGCAGGTGGGGGACGGGAAAGTATTGTGTGCCCTGTCAGGCGGCGTGGACTCTTCGGTGGCGGCAGTGATGCTGGCCAGGGCAGTGGGCAGCCAACTGACCTGCGTATTCGTGGATCATGGTCTTCTGCGTAAAAACGAAGGCGATGAGGTGGAGGAAGTATTCGGAGCTCACGGACCTTATCAGCTGAATTTTATCCGGGTGAACGCACAGGAACGCTTTTATAAAAGGCTGGCAGGAGTGACTGAGCCGGAACAGAAACGAAAAATCATTGGGGAAGAATTTATCCGTGTATTCGAGGAAGAGGCAAAAAAAATAGGCGCTGTGGATTACCTCGTGCAGGGGACGATCTATCCCGATGTGGTGGAGAGCGGACTGGGCGGGGAGTCGGCAGTCATCAAGTCTCATCATAATGTGGGCGGCCTGCCGGACTGCGTGGATTTCAAAGAGATCATTGAGCCTTTGCGCAGTCTGTTCAAGGATGAAGTCAGGAAGGCAGGACTGGAGCTGGGGATTCCGGAGCATCTGGTGTACAGACAGCCATTTCCGGGGCCAGGGCTGGGGATACGGATCATCGGAGAGGTGACGCAGGAGAAGGTGCGAATCGTACAGGATGCGGATGCGATCTACCGCGAAGAAATCGTCAAAGCCGGTCTGGACCGCACCATCGGGCAATACTTCGCCGCCCTGACCAATATGCGTTCTGTCGGAGTCATGGGAGATGAGAGGACTTATGATTATGCCGTTGCTTTGCGGGCAGTAAATACCATCGACTTTATGACGGCGGAGAGCGCAGAGATACCCTGGGAAGTACTGCAGATTGTGATGAGCAGGATTATCAATGAAGTGCGAGGAGTGAACAGAGTATTTTATGACCTGACCAGTAAGCCACCTGGGACGATTGAGTTCGAGTAACGGATAAAATCCCGGAAATGCTGATAAAATGGGCATTTCCGGGATTGCTTTATGCCGTTTGGCTCTAAAATGGCTCTATTTATTTGATGAGTACTGAATTTTGGGCGGGTATCATGATACCTGCTTTTTTAATACAGAGGAATTTCGCCCTCATAGTTGTCGGCTCTTTCCAACAGGGGACCGGTTGCACCCATTGTAAAAGCTATATCACTGCTTCGGATAGACAATAGTTCCATTCCAATCTTCAGATTAAGAAAATCTAATATCTGCTGATTAAGCTGAATTACACCATTCTCTGAAATATTTACCCAACAGTATGACCGCCCTTTGTATTTGACAAATTCGCCCTCTGCGGTCTGATAATTCAGTAAAGCCGGATTATCAGTAAGAATGTGTCCTAACTTTGATGGTTCTAACAATCCTTTTCTTGTCACACAAAAGCCGCCAGTGACCTTGCTTCCAGTAAAAAGATAGACTTTTCTCTCTGCTGTGGCGTTGTACTCTGTAAGAGCCTGTGTTGGGAGATGGATTGTCAAGTCATCTCGTATCAGCGATTTTCCGAAAATAAATTTACCGCCTTTATTCATCTGTGGCATATATCATCAACTCCTTTTCCTAAAAGTGGAAGTCCACTATACCACAAGAAAATTCAAATGTCACTAAGGCTCTCTAAAGTGTGGCAAGTTATTTTTCGGCATAGCGAGAATGATTAGTTGTCGGGATATATTTTTTAGAGAGAGCCTGTTGCCTCTAATTGTTTTCGGAAGCGTTATTCTCCGAGTAGTAATGGAACGCTTTTACGATATAATCAGAAGCCCCCTCTCCATATTTGTTATCAGTCATGTTTTTGATATAATTGCTTGAATATGTGTCGATAAGAACATTGATATAGGGCTTATCGAGGGATACGCTGGTGCTATTTTCCTGTATAAGCCGCAATAGTTCGTGTACAATGGATTGTATTTTAGGGGAGGAAACATCTTCTGACAAATTAGTGGTTTATCAATGATAAAACAGCCTTCGACCCTTGGAACAATTTTGTCGTCAAAATCGTCAGGCAGGTCGAATCTACATTTCGTAGAAATAATATATTTTTCTTCATATCCGGCAATCCGGGACAAAACAACATCTTTTGGATCCAGCTGCTCCTCTTTTACAACAGAAAATCCGGAAATCCTGTTTTTCACATCATCATCAAAGTTATCCCACTCTGTTTTTCCGGCATACAGCAAAAACTTTAAAAATGCACGTCTGGCGTCATGGGTTTTAACCGCTTTCTTGAAAAAAGCTTTGGCATTATATCCTTTTCTTCCGGTTGCAACTATTTTTTTCCCTTTCCGCATGATCGTTACGTCAAGATCATATGCCTCCATAAACTCTTTTGCAATGCGGCAAAAACGTTTCTTCGAGTCGCAAAAAAAGAGCCAAAAGTCGCCGTCATATCTCGGAATATTAATTGCCATAACATTCAAATAAACCGGCGAACCAAACTCGTCTTTCTTAAATAAATGCGTTTTAACAACTTTACTGTATCCCACCCTGAATTTTTGCAAATCCGTAATCGAACTCAAATCAATCCAGTCGTTTCCGGAAAATACAATTCTTTCCTGAAAGTAATCAATTTCAATTTTTTCATCCGGATTTTCTTTAACAAGAAGTTCTGTCTTAAATCCCAAGCTTTTCCGTTTCATAATTGCCCACCTTTTTTAGTAAATTACTTGTTCCTTCTGAATTTATGCCATAAATTGCAGCTGCCTCGTTCCTTCACCAATGTAAAACTGCTATTATTATACCTGCAAACTCCCGTGATTTCAACAGGCGGCATGGTTCTCAAGCTTCTTTGCAAGCCGGCGGGCTTCCGGTGCCGGAAATGCTCTGTACAGAGAAGAAAGGACATGGACGTTCGGGTATGGCTTTTCGTCCATGCATACCACTGGGACAGCAGGGTCATATGGCTTTTCGTAGATTTCCAGGAATATATATCGGTCACTACACTGGATAAAAGGAAGTATTGAATGAAGAATGAACTATTTGTAACTGCCGGGAAGGCAGCACAGAAGCTTTTTAGTCCTTTATTTTCTCTACTATTTTTATTCCATTAATTCCTTTCATTTCATAACCATCCATTTTCTGATTCAATTCTACATCCTGGTTAAAAATCCAAACTAAAACATTGTTAGATTTTTGTATCATATCTAATACATCTTTACTATAATGAATATCCGTCTCTAATCCTATTGCCGCTGCCTCAAAAGTATTTTTATTGTTTTCTCTGATTTTTAATACTATTGAAAATATATTCTCAAAATATTTGCGATTTTCTGACGTAATTGCATCACAATCCAACATTGGATAACCTTCTGTATTCATCCAGACTGTATAAAGATACAAGTTCTCAACTTTTTCAATAAAAATGCCCAAATCCTTCATCAAGGGGTGCTTTAGCTTGATTATGACAATCTGACAATTATTTAACACTTTTGCGATCTGCATCAGAGACCCAATTTCTTTTTCATTATCCCACATCCAGTTGTCAATACTGTTTATAGATACTATTTTCACATTATATTTTTTTAAAAAGCTTTCAATAGTATCTATATCCATTAACTCATTACTTAGAAAATTTATATCCAAGACTATTGCCATATTGTACCTCCACCATCCGTTTCTTCCGCAAGGACTTCCCTTTCCTGATTAAACCGGAATTTACCGCTTACTCCATTGTTCAAAAAAAGCGTTTTGCTGTTTTGTATCTGGAAAAGTGTCTATTTCTGCGTAATCCCAAATATGCACAATGTCTTTCAAAAATGCCTGTTTTCCCATTTCAACGAGATACACTTGATCTGTTGCCCCCATCATTCCAGATTGAACAGCATTAAGTCGTGAACCATTGCATTTTATTCCATAGCCTGCAATAAGTAATTTATCCCTAAACTCTTGAAATGCCGGCAAGTAATTATAATTCGACGCTGTAATTTCCTGTTGAACAAAATCGCTGCGCGATGGCTGGCCAAGGCTGTGGCGCAGTTTTCATTT